>NZ_JBSFJL010000050.1:0-49043 GCF_053598035.1 Streptomyces sp. NPDC001204
ACCGCGCAGAACAAGGTCTGGCTGGAGATCGTCCAGATCGCACTCGACCTGCTGGCCTGGATGCCCATGCTCGCCCTGACCGGCCAGGCCAGGCTTTGGGAGCCCCGCCGGCTGCGGTTCCGCCTGTTCTCCGCCGCCGGACAGCTCGCCACCACCGGCCGGCGCCGGATCCTCCGCCTCGCCCGCCACTGGCCCTGGACGTTCGAAATCACCACCGCTCTCGAACGGCTCGCACTCCTGCCCAACCCCGGCTGACCAGCGGTTCTCCTGGCCCTACGAGAGAACGTTCCAGTCCGGAGCAGTGGAACCCGGCGTCCACCCGAGACGACACTTGGGACCTCGGCCTGCCCAGCATCAGCCATCGACAACGAAACGGACCACCGACTCGGTCGTCGGCCCGTCAAAAAGATCGAGGCTAGCGGCCCAGGGAGCCGTCGGAAAATAACTCACGAACGCCGAACGCCGTGCCACCTTCCAGTGCCAGCGGTCCGCGATGATCGACCTGTGTCAAAACCGGGTTTGCCCTGACCACCCTCGTTTCACTGGCGTTCAACATCAGCGCTGTCCGACGCGACGACCAGCCGGGCCGGCCGCGCGCGGCCGGCCGAAGGCCGCGATGGCTCCGTCCAGGCGGCGTGGGCCTGCCACCGGACAGCGTGTCCTTATTGGGGGCGGCGGTTCGTAGGGTGGTGTCCAGGCCGTGCGGAGTCGTGCTGGGGGAAGCGATCCGAGAGACTGGTCCAGGTCAGGCCGCATCGTTGTAAAACCGGCAAGTCGCCTCGACCCCTCGCGCCGAAGATGGCACCGTAATTGCGCGTGAAACTGAACAGAACCAGTCAAATCGACCGCTCGGTGTGCTGGAGGCTACTGCTCGCCAGCGCCACCATGCTCTTCGTCGAGCTGGCACTGATCAGATGGGCGGGCGCCAACGTCGTCCACCTCAGCTACTTTTCGAACTTCATCCTGCTCGGGTCGTTCCTGGGCATCGGCATCGGGTTCCTGATCCCCGCCGCGCGCGGGCAATGGCTCAAACGCTGGGCAACGGTCCCGCTCGCGCTTCTCGTCATCCTGGTACGCGAGTTTCCGGTGCAGGTGCGTCAGAGCAGCGACCAGGTCATCTACTTCACCACCGTGAAAACCACCGGCCTGCCCGAGTGGGTGACGCTGCCGGCCATCTTCCTCCTCACCGCGGCGATCATGGCCGGGATCGGCAAGATCACCGCCGATCTCTTCCGCCGGCTTCCCTCGCTCGATGCCTACCGCTACGACCTGCTCGGCAGCCTCACCGGCACGGTGTCCTTCGCCCTGGTGTCCTGGCTCCGCGCCCCGTCGGTCGTATGGGGCGCACTCGCCGCGGCGGCCCTGCTGATGCTCGGCGGACGGCGCAACACCCTGCGGTACGGCATCCCGCTCACGGCGATGGTCGCTGCGCTGTTCGTGGAGACGACGACAGCCGGCATCTCCTGGTCGCCCTACTACAAGATCCAGCTCACGCCCTTGACGTCCACCACCCCGGGGTACCGCATCTCCGCCAACGGCGTCCCACACCAGAGCATCGCGCCGCTCCCGGTACTGATGCAAAAGAACTCGCCCTATCGGCAGGCGTACGACCGGACGCCAGGCAACCCGCACAAGCGTGTGCTGGTCATCGGAGCCGGCAACGGCAATGACGTCGCGGTCGCACTGGCACACGGAGCGCAGCGCGTCGACGCGGTCGAGATCGATCCCCGGCTGCAGCAGATCGGCGCACAACTGCACCCCGCGAGGCCGTACGACGACCCCAGGGTGCACGTCCACATCAACGACGGACGAGCCTTCCTGGAACGGACGAACACCAAGTACGACCTCGTCATCCTGGCGCTGCCGGACTCGCTGACGCTGGTGGCCGGGGCGAGCAATCTGCGCCTGGAGAGCTACCTGTTCACCCAGCAGGCGTTCGAGGCAGCGCGCGATCACCTGGCGCCGCACGGCGCGTTCGCCATGTACAACTACTACCGGAAGAGCTGGCTGGTCGACCGCTTCGCCGGCTCCCTCGAAGACATCTACGGCCACGCCCCCTGCATGGCGACGTTCAGCAAGAACGCGGCCGTGCTGGTCGCCGGGATGACGACCGCCGACCAGTCGTGCGATCAGGTCTGGCAGCCCAGCGGCGCGGTCCCGGCGGCCGCAAGCGACGACCACCCCTTCCCGTATCTGCTCCACCGGGACATTCCCACGCTGTACCTGGGCGCGCTGGGCGCGATCCTGCTGGTGACGCTCCTGGCCGTGCGCCTGACCGGGGTTCGCATCCGAAGCACGATCCGCTACACCGACATGTTCCTGATGGGCGCGGCCTTCATGTTGCTCGAGACGAAGAACGTGATCGGCTTCGCGCTCTACTTCGGTACGACCTGGCTGGTCAACGCCCTGGTCTTCATCGGCGTCCTGCTCGCCGTCCTCGCGGCGGTCGAGGTCCGGCGCCGGCTACGGCGGGTGAACCAGCTGCTGCTGCAACTCCTGCTCTTCGGCACCCTCACGGTAGCCTGGCTCGTCCCGGCGCAGGCCGTGCTCTCGCTGCCCTTCGCCGGACGGCTCGCCGCCGCCATCGCCCTGGCCTTCGCCCCCATCTTCTGCGCCAACCTCATCTTCTCGGACCGCCTCGCACTCGCCCCGGACCCGACCTCCGCGTTCGGTGCGAATCTGCTGGGCGCGCTGACCGGGGGCGCGCTCGAGTATCTGGCCCTGGTGACGGGCTATCAGGCGCTTCTGCTGGTCGTCGCTCTGCTGTACCTGGGGGCGTGTGTCGCCATGCGGTTCGCCGGGCGCGGGCCGGGCGTGCAATCACCGCTGGCGCCGGACGAGACGGTTTCCCTCAACACTCGGTAGAACTTGGTCGGGTTGGTGCCGGCCGGGAGGCAATGGTCACGGCGGAGTGCCGAAGTGGCACTGGGTCCGCCTGGCGACGCAGCCGCCAAGCGCGATCAGGAGCCGGCCATTACCGGAGAAACGTGTGACGGAGCACGTCCGCCGACCACCCTGAGCACCGAAGTCGGTCGCCCCGAGCCAAAGGCTGAGGAGTTCATCGGTCGCTGGGAGTAGGTCCTGCGCCTCAGGCGCGCTTCACGCCTGCCTGGCTAGGGTCGGTCCTCATGGAGACCACAGGAATCGTTCGTCGCCAGACGGCGGAGCGTATGCGCGACGCTCTGGAGCGGCTCGTCACCGAGCGGGATGTATGGGTGTCGACGGCTCACCCTGATCACGGGCCGCACCAGGTGCCGCTGTGGTTCTTGTGGGATGGGCGAGCAGTGTGGATGTGCACCAGCGCCACTTCCGTGACCGCGCGAAACGTCCGCGAAGAGCCGCGCGTGCGCCTGTCGCTACCGGACACCTTCGACGTGGTGCTCCTGCAGGGTGAGGCGGAGTGCTTCCCGGACGAGGAGGTGCCCGCAGGCGCAGCGGAGGCGTTCGCCGACAAGTTCGGGTGGGATCCACGCGTGGAAGCGGGGTCCTTCCTGTATGTACGCGTAGTCCCGAGGACCGTGCGGGCTTGGCGCGGCGAGCCGGAACTGCGCGGGAGAGTCATCATGCGCGACGGGATGTGGCTGGAACAACGGCCTCCCCTCGCCGACGCGCCTCTCTCGGATCACGATCTACAGCTGGAGTAAGTCGCCGGTGGCCGGACAGCCACGACATGGCCTCGATGGCCCAGCGGCGCCGCCCTAAGCGTTCACTGGACTCGATTCCCTTACGGGCGATGAGCACTGCGATGCGCTTCCAACGCGGCCGTCTGCGCAGGTCGGCGCAGTCGTAGGCTTTCTCCGCGTGGAGACGCTGCGGCTTGAAGTACCGGCCGTTGTGAGGGTCGTGTCTCGTTTGGTGACCCTCGATCATCGGCTTCGGACCCTCGCTGTCCTGGGTGTTGCCGGCCTGGACGCCGACGAGGAGGAGGCAGTCCGTTCGCGTCCGGCAGGACGTGGATCTTGGAACCCGGCTTACCTCGGTCCACGGGACTCGGACCTGTGTGTCCCGCCCCCTTTTTCAGTGTCGGCCGACCGGTCCCGGGCAGGCGGCTGTCAGCGTCGATGATCTGGTCCCGGGCCGGGGTTTGGGGCCGCGTTTGCACGAGGCCGTGCCGCACCGGCTGGACGACGCCGGCCTGGTCGATGTCACTCGCGTCGTCCACGACACCGCCCGCGTCAGGGGGATGCTCGCTGCTGCCGTGAAAGCGAAAGCCGACCAGCACATATCCGAGTTGCCGGCCGAGCGGGACCAACGCGGGCGGCGCCTGGTCCGCAACGGCCACCACCGGTCCCGTACCGTGACCACGGCCGCCATCTGGAGTACCGGGAACCACCGGAGGAGTACACGAGCCGCGCACCTCGCATGCAGTGCTCGTCACGGCGCGGGGACCTTGTCCGGCAGGGCGCGGCTCGTCCATGGCCGGGCCTGCTTACCGTACGGGGAGTGCACTGTCTGCCCGGGAGGTCCCGTGCTCCGTAAACATCCGAAGAGTTTCGCTGGTCCCCTCGAGGCCATCGAACCACCGCGCGACGCCGAAGTATTGATCGGTGTGGTGTCGATCACGGCCCTGGTGATGCTCCTCAGTGCCCTGGCCGCGTCCCCGGTGTGGCTCCTCGGGCTCCTTGTATTCCTGCCAGGGGCGGCGTCAGCGCTGTGCACCGTACGCCAGACGAAGTTCGTGTCCGCATGGACCGCACTCGTGGTCATCGTCACCATGCTGGTCCGTCACGGTGACGGACGGCCGTGGCTCGACAGGATCCTCATGATGCTGCTCACCCTCGCCCTGGGCGCGGCATCCGTCTACGCTTGCCGCCATCGGATCCGCCGCGAGCACGAGATGCTGCGACTGCGCTCCACCGCAGCAGCGATGCAGCGCCACATCCTGCGCCCTCTTCCCATCCTCACCGACGACGTCCTGGTAGACGGAGTGTACGAGCCCGTACAGGAGGACCGGCTCATCGGCGGCGACATCTACGACGTCGTCGCCTCTCCGTGGGGAACCCGGATTCTGATCGGCGATGTCCAGGGCAAGGGCCTGCCTGCGGTCGGTGCCGCGTTCGCCGCCATCGGCACCTTCCGTGCCACGGCCCACCGAGAACCCACCCTGACCGCGCTCGTCGATATCCTCGATGCCTCTGTCGTACGGCACAACTCCTATGCCGCACAGACCGGCGACGACGAACGGTTCGTCACAGCGCTCATCGTCAACGTTGACGCACACGAAGAGGTACAAGTCATCAACTGCGGACATGTTCCGCCGAAGTTGCTGCACGGTGCCACCGTCACCACGCCGGCCCTCGCGTCCGGTGTCCCTCTCGGTCTCGCTGAGCTCGCGGCCGAACCCGCGACCGTCGACTGGTTCGCCTTCCCGCGCGGCGCGACGCTGCTGCTGACCACAGACGGGATCACCGAGACCCGCGCCGCCGACGGCACGTTCTACCCCCTCGCCGAACGCCTCACCAAGCGCGCAGCCCTCTCCCCCACCGACCTGCCGCGCGTCCTCTACGACGACGCGCGCGCGTTCGCCGGGGAGGGAGACCAGCACGACGACGTGGCAGTCCTGTCCGTCCGGCGGTCACCGTACCGCTGAGCGTTGACGCCTTGGATCTGGCAGGCCTTCGGCCTGCAACGGCCACCGCACCGAGACTTCAAGTTGTCCACGGACCCGTACTTCGCGGACAAGGTGCACGACGTCGTCGGCTTGTGTCTGGATCCGCCCGAACGGGCGCTGGAGTTCTGCGTGGACCCGAAGCCGCAGATCCAGGACCTGGACCGCTCTCATCCGGTGCTGCCATCCGTTGCCATGTTCCGCTCCGGCACCAGATCTCCGCCAACTCGATTGCCGCCGAAGCGAATACGATGACTACTCGGCCTTGGATCAAGGCCCGTTCGTCCGGTCAGTGGAAATGCGGGTGCCACACCTCGCGTGTGTGGCCCTGCTGGTCGACCACAGCAATGTCGGGCCAGCGGTCAAAGGCGGAGCACGGGTGGGAAATGCCGAGGTCGACTTCGTCGCCAACGCTCAGCCCATGTGCCTCCGTCAAGACCAGGTGGTGGTCGTATATCTGGGCAGCGGTCGCCGTGACAGCCGTTCGCCGCGCCCCTTCCGCGTCACGTGCGCTCAGGAACACGGGTAGGCCGGCGTCATAAGGCAGTTCGCGTTTCCCGGCGCCGACGACGGCACACCCTGGTTCTGGCGTGGACAGCACGACCGCGCGGACCGTCAGCGCTGCGCGCAACCCCGGCAGGGGTGACACGTGCTCGTATGTGCCGTGGTCGTGAGTGACGTAGCAACCTGATCGCAGAACGGGCACCATGGGCAGGCCACTCGGGTTCTGCGCGAGTTCCGCAAGGGCATGGATGACGCGGTCGGGGAAAGCGGAACCGCCCATGGTGAAGACGGGCTGTGTGATCTCATACAGCGGGAGGAGACTGCGGTACACAGCGATCGCCTGTCGGCAGTGCTCGTCGACCTGTGTCAGCGTCTCGGCGTCGCGGCGATTGGGCCTGACTCCTTCATAGCCTGCGACGCCGGCAAGGCGGAGTCCGGGGGCCGCCTTGACCGCTGCGGCAAGTTCAACGGCTTGGGCCGGCTCCCGCACGCCCGTACGGCCTCCGTCCGTTCCGATGTCAATGAGAACGCGCAAGGGATTGGGGGCGCCTTCCATGGCTGCCCGGGCGAGGTCCACTCCGGTCAGGGAGTCGGCGAAGCAGTAGATCTCCACATCCGGCATCTCGTTCAGCCACCGTCGGATGAGGGCGAGGTCGGCTCGGTGGACCACCTGGTTCGCGATGATCAAACGCCGTACTGCCCAGTCCAGAGCTGTGCTCGCCTGCGTCACGGTGGCGACGGTGACGCCCCACGCCCCTTCGGTCATCTGCCGCTCGACGATCGGCCGCGTCATGGTGGTCTTGATGTGTGGAGCCAGTTCGACCCTCCTGTCGGCGCACCATGCGGCCATGAGCTGGACGTTGTGCTCCAACGCAGAGAGATCGAGACGCAGCTCTGGTAGTCGCCGTGTTCGGCATCCTCCAAAAGGCGTGTCGTAAGCCATTGGTCCTCCGTGCATGCTTGCGAGCGACCCGGTGGAGCCGGGCGTTGCGGATCCGGGGCGGCGGAGCGATCGGCGACGCGGCGCGGGTGCCCCTCCGTTCTGGAACCTGCCATGCTCGCCCGCCATGTGGAGCCGGCCGGCATCGATACACGTGATGACCGGCACCCTGGTGCGGCGTCTCATATATGAGACGAAGCGTAGATTATTCAAGACACCCACCGCAAACACTATGCTGGATGCCACATCGCATTTACTGGAGGAGCAGTCCGTGTCGACCGTGGAGCACGCGCACACTTCCCCCGAGCCCTCCGGGGACGACGGGATCGGCCAGTACCTCCGTCGCGAGCGACTGGACCAGGGCCTCACGCTGGAGAAGCTCGCCGAGAAGACGGGACTGTCACGCAGCTATCTCAGCAACGTCGAGCGGGATGTGAACAGTCCGACGATCAATACGCTTCGCACGATCGTCGACGCCCTTGGAACCACACTCAGCCAGTTGTTCCGCGCTGTGGACCGCGAACGCCGTGTACTCACGCGCCCCGATCAGCGCCTTGAGCTCACCCGGTCAGGTGTGGAGGGGGTGACCTACACGCTCCTCAACCCAAAGCATGGAGGCAGGATCGAGATGATGATGCTCGAGGTCGCCCCCGGCGCATCCTCGGGGGCCAATCCACACACCCATGGCGGAGAGGAGGTCGGCCTACTGCTGAGCGGGGAACTGGATTACTGGGTCGACGGCGTGCACTACCGCCTGCAGCCCGGCGACTGCGTCAGTTTCGACTCCTCCGTCTCGCACCGCTACAGCAATCCTGGCGATGTGCCGGCAGTCTGTGTCTGGACGGAGACGTCCCGGGGTTTTTGATGGGCCGTCAATCCGGATCCCCGTCCGGGGCCTCACGCGTAGGCGCCTGCCCACGACGGTTCCCAACCTCATCTCGCAGCCGGCCGGCGTCCCGGGGCTCGCGGGTCTGCCCGCTGAGATAGAGGTAGCGCAGCCGGGAACCGGGTCCGGGTGTTGGAAGCCGGCCAGGGGCAGGCCGGCAAGTTGTCGCTTGCCGGACCTGCAGCGATCTGCACCTCGACTGCGCCCTGGTGATCACGGGTGGGGGCAGCAGGTGGCAGGCCGGGCGGGCCGCCCGTTGCGGGGGACCGCCCGGCCGGACTGTGTGGTTACCGCACGTCGTAGGCGCGGGTGATGGTCTGGGTGACCGCGTTGCCGTTGGCGTCGGTGAGGGTGACCTTCAGTGTGACCTGCTTGCCGACGGCGCCGGTGTGGTCGAGGACGGCCGTCCACTTGCCGTCGTGCTGCTCGGTCGGCGCCTGGGTCCAGGTGGTGCCGCCGTCGTAGGAGTAGGACAGCGAGGCCGCCGTGATCGCACCCGGGATGTACCCGGCGTGGCCCTCGACCGACAGCCCGACCTTGATGCCGCTGCGCGCGGGAAGGGTGTTCAGGCCGTCCACCGGCAGGTCGTACGCCGGGTGGAGAAGCGGCAGGCCGCGGGAGTAGACGTCCGGCTCCAGTTGGGAGCGGAAGCTCCAGGTGGTGTCGGCAGCGGTGGAACGCAGCCAGTTGCGGTCCCCGGTGTAGATCTTCTCCAGGTGCTGGGTGAGCTCGTACGCGGAGTCCTCGTCCGGCACCTCGAACACGCCGTACGGGTAGGCGAGCCGGCCGATCTCTTCGCCGTTTCGCTTCAGCTTCAGGTTGCCGATGTCGCCGAACGACCCACCGTAGGTCCAGTGGTCGCCGGAGCCGTCGACCCAGAGCGCGTTCTGGATGCCGAACAGGTTGCCCTGCCGCTCGGCGGCCAGCATCAGGTTGCCGTCGGCATCGCGCGCCGCGCCCGGCCGCAGGGGGCCGCCGTACCATTCCTCGGTGCTCCGCTGTCCGGCCTTGTAGGTGCGGTCCTGGTCGCTCATGAACGCGGCGAACGGGAAGCTGGTCATCGCGCCGTGGTACCAGGCGTCGTCGCCGGTCGTGTAGTAGGCGGTGCGGGTACCAGGCACGTGGACCGTCTGGTACAGGCTCACGGGGATCTGGGTGGAGCTGCTCCCGGAGGGACGGAGGAACAGCGCGTCGATGTAGTCGGCCTCCTTGCCCATGGCATGCCACGTCTCGGTGACCTGGGCCAGCCGGGAGTCATTCGGCTTGTAGGCCTGGTCGGAGTGCAGCGGGCCCTGGGTCGGGAACGACAGGTTGTAGGCGTAGGACGAGCCGTCCTCGGAGCCGGTCGCGCGCCAGGTGGGCCGGAACTCGAAGGTGCCCTTCTGAGCGCGCCCGTCGATGTCCGCGTAGAACTTCTGCACGGCGCCGTCGGCCGCGAGTGTTCCGCTGAGCAGCCAGGTGTCGTCCCACGTGCGGGCGTAGCTCAACGTGGTGCCCCGCAGCGTCGAGGGGCGGTCGGTGTGCAGGCTCAGCCGGTGGGCCTGGCGGGCGTCGAGGACAACGGTGGTGTCCTTGGTGATCCGCAGCTGCGGGTGGGCGAGGTAGCTGACCGATTCGGGCGTGTTGCTCGCGCCGGGCGTCGTCACGAAGCTGCTGAGGGCGTAGTCGCCCGGGCGCACACGGTAAGTCTGCTCGGGCGCACCCGCGTTGGTGCGGCGCTCGCCCTCGTCGGAGTCGATGCTGGCGACGTCCAGGGAGGAGGAGCCGGACGCGGGCTTGCCGTTGCGGTCGACGACCTTGACCCGGAGAGTGACCGTCTCCGGCTGGACGTAGAGGGTGACGGGCACGGAGACGTGCACATCGCCGCCGGTGGCCAGGATCCGGCCGGTGACCGCACCGTACTGGGCGGGCTTCAGACGGGCGGTGGGGTCGATCTGCAGCGGCACCTGAGCGGTGGCCCCCGCCGGGACCGTCACCTTGTTCTCCTGCGGCTTGATGATTCCGGAGGTGACGTCGCTGCCGTCGTTGCCCTGCACACCGCTGAGCTTCAGATGGAGCGTCAGGTCGCTGTCGCTGGTGTTGGTGAAGGGCACCTGCACGGTGGTGCGGTCCGACGCGTCCTGTGGCCAGTTGTAGCTGCCGGCCTGGACGGCGGGCGCGGAAAGCACCTTCTGGTTCACCGCGCCGAACACGTCGAGCACCCCGCCGCCGGTCTGGTCGGCGCCGGCGACCTTGCCGCCGGTGCGGGCGGAGGAGACCAGGGCTGCCTTGATCTGCTGCGCGGTCCAGTCCGGGTGCGCCTGGCGGACGACGGCCGCAGCGCCCGCGACATGCGGGGTGGCCATGGAGGTGCCGGACATCGTCCGGTAGGCATAGACGCCGCGGCCGCCCGCACTGGCCGCCGAGATGTCGACGCCGGGGGCGGCGATCTCGGGCTTGAGGGTGTGGGTGACGGCCACCGGACCGCGGCTGGAGAACTGCGCGGTGGTGTCGTCGCGGTCGACGGCGCCCACGGTCAGCACGCCGGGCACGCACCCGGGCGAGGAGACGGTCTCGGCGCCCGGGCCGGAGTTGCCGGCGGCGACGACGAACAGGGTGTGCTTGTTCTTCGACAGCTCCTGCGTGGCCTGGGCCATCGGGTCTGTGCAGTCGCCGATCGTGGGGTTGCCCAGGCTCATGGAGACGACGTCGGCCTGCTGGTCGACGGCCCACTGCATACCCGCGATGATCCAGGAGTCCTGGCCGTAGCCCTGGTCGTTGAGCACCTTGCCGATGAGCAGGGAGGTGCCGGGGGCGACGCCCTTCTTGCGGCCGTCACTGGCCGCTCCGGACCCTCCGACCGTGGAGGCGGTGTGGGTGCCGTGGCCCACCCGGTCGTCGGTGGTCTTGGAGTCCGTGAAGTTCCGGGACGCGGCAACCCGGCTCACCAGGTCGGGGTGCTCGGCGTCCACGCCCGTGTCCAGCACGGCGACCTTGGTGCCCTTGCCGTCGTAGCCGGCTGCCCAGGCCTCCGGCGCGTGCACCTGCGTGGTGGACCGGTCCAGCGTGGTCTCGACCTTGCCGTCGAGCCAGAGCTTCTTCAGCGTGGAGGCAGAACGTGAGCGGGCGTTGGTGACGTCCTGCCAGAAGGTGACGGCAGTGGCCTTGCCGGCCTTGAGCGCGACGCCGTCCACGGCCGGAAGGCTCAGGCCCCGCTCGGCCCCGCGAGGAGCCGCCGGTGCGCTGTCGGCAACGTTCACACCGTTCCGGTAGGTGGCGATGAGCGGCAGCGTGTCGGTGCGTGTGTCGTCGTATCCCTGGCGGATGAGCCCAGTGACGTTGAACAGCTGCTCGTCGACCTTGCCCTCGGCGATCGCCTGGGAGGCCTCCTCCGGGTAGACGTAGAGGTCCTTGCCCATCTGGTAGGTCTGGACGATCGGCTGCGTACCGTCGTCGCGCGGCAGCACGGCCGCCGAACTGTGGCCCGACGTGTCCGTGGTCACCAGTACCTTGTCGCCGGTGATGAGTGTGACCGGCACCTGCTTGCCGCCCGTTGCTGCGGTCTCGCTGCCGATGACGGGCCTCTTCCCCGAGGCACCGTCAGGCGGCAAATCCGCCGCCCCGGAAGGCGCTACCGCGGTGACGGCCAGGACGGCGGCGATTGCCGCGCCCAAGGCTATACGCGTTTTGGGGGGCATGAGTCTCCCTACTTGACGCCGTGAACATGCCATGCTGCGGGTGCAGCCTGGCAGACATACGGATCGCGTAGGCATGCCGCGCGTGACGGGTTTCCCGCGTGTCGGTTTTCCGTCATGCGGTCACGTCGACTGGTTCGTCGGCTCGATGGGGCTTCGGGTCCGCAGGTGGGGAATGCCCCTGCGGGCTGACGCTCACCGAGATGATCTCGCCGAGGGGGGACCCGGGAACCGACCCGGCCGCTCATGAGCGGGTGGCGCAATGCGGTCAGGTACCTGTCGCGTGGGTGCGCGCGCCGCCGCTCCGGTAGACGCCTTCAACCTGGATCGCGGGTCCGTCGGCGGTGGAGCAGGAACCCGCCAGGAGTTGACAGCCACCCTCGTAGGCGGATCACCAGCAGACGGCAACTCCCCGGCCCTCAGGCCGGGGAGTAGGTCAAAGCCAGCCCGCACGTGCGGCGTGCCACCCGAGTTGCAGGCGCGAATCCGCACCGGCAAGGTCCATCAGACGGCGTGTCCGCCGCTCCACGGTGCGTATGGAGACGCCGAGTTGGGAGGCCGCCCGCCGGTCGGAGAACCCTGCCAGCAGCAGAGCGAGGACTTCCAGTTCCCCCTCGGTCGGCTGCTGATCGGCTGCCGACTCCTCCCGCACACCCGTCGTGGTGGTGTAAAGCGGCCGGGCCTGGGCCCATTCCCTCTCGAAGAGATGGACCAGGGCCGTCAGCAAGCCGCTGCGGTGCACCACGATTGCGCTCGGCTCGCCGCCGGAGTCCGCCATGTCCAGTGGCACCATGGCACGCTCTCGGTCGGAGACGACCATCTTCAGCGGCAGCGAGTCGGCCAGGCGAAGCTCCAGGCCCGCCAGGATGGCCGCCCGCATGTCCCGTGCCACGTCGTGACCGTCGAGATAGTTCCTGGCAGCCACGACCCGGAAGTCGACTCCGCGGTCCAGTGCGGAGTTCTCCGACATGTCGGCGTCCTCGCGCGGCACCGCGATGGGTACGCCGACGAGGAAGACAAGCAACTCCCGCTGGGCGCCGCGCTGCAGTTGGTGGAACCGGTGTGCGACCTGCTCCACGCCGACGACCACCTCCACGACGCTGCCCGCAGGGTGTGCGGCGGTACTGCGGTACTGCTCGGTCAGCATCGAGAACGCGGTCTCGGCCCGGTGCAGCGCGTTGCGCTGCTCGACGAGGAACGGGGCCAGGGCCACCGAGGGTGGTGTGAGCCGATAGCGGGCGGTCTGGAGGCCGGCCCCGCAGCCGGCCGACTCAGGCGTCCCGCCCCCGGCCTCGGTGGCGACCGCCACCAGGCCACGTCTCGCCAGGTCGAGCAGGATGCGGGCGGCCTCACCCTCCTCGATTCCGGTCTGTCCGGCGAGTTCCTGCGCGGAGGCTGTCGGGCGGGCCAGCAGTGTCGTGTAGATGGCCTCTTCAGCCGGGCCCAATCCCAGCGCCTGCAGCATGCAACTCCTCCCCGGGCAGCACGGTGTAAGGCCCTGGCTCAGCTCGCACTGACCGAGCGGATCCTTGTCGGCCGAACCCTATCCCGCAGTCAGGATGTCGCCATCGGCTGTTTGCCGCGCCTTCACCCCACCCGGGACAACCGACGCCGCGAACCTCGCCCGCCACCTCTACTTCCTCAGCCAGGAGCTGGACACCGGCGTCCCGTGGTGTTCACCGTCACCAGGCTCGCCGGAGGACGGTCCGGCCTTGGGCCCGGTTCTCGATGTGCTCAGCCCGCGAAACGGGCCATCCACGCCTCGACCTCATCCGCAGACCGCGGCAGGCCCGCCGACAGGTTCTCGTGACCATCGGCGGTGACGAGCAGGTCGTCCTCGATGCGTACGCCGATGCCGCGCCACTCCTGAGGGACGGTCAGATCGTCCGGCTGGAAGTACAGGCCGGGCTCGACGGTGAGCACCATGCCCGGCTCCAGTACGCCGTCGACGTACTCCTCGGTCCGGGCCCGCGCGCAGTCGTGGACGTCCAGGCCGAGCATGTGACCGGTGCCGGCCATCGTGAAACGGCGCTGGAGGCCCAGCTCGTACGCGCGGTCGGCAGGCCCTTCGACGAAACCCCACTCGACCAGCCGCGCCGCCAGGGAACGCTGGGCCGCCTCATGAAAGTCCCGATACGCGGCGCCCGGCTTGACGGCCGCCATGCCCGCCTCCTGGGCCTCGTACACCGCGTCGTAGACCCTGCGCTGGACGGGGGTGAAGGTGCCGCCGATCGGCAGGGTGCGCGTGACGTCGGCGGTGTACAGGGTGCGCGACTCCACGCCCGCGTCGAGCAGGAGCAGCTCCCCGGGGCGCACCGGTCCGTCGTTGTCGGTCCAGTGCATGATCGTGGCGTGCTCGCCCGCGGCGCAGATCGTGCCGTAGCCCACGGCGTTGCCCTCAAGGCGGGCGCGGCGGAAGAAGGTGCCCTCGATCCACCGCTCGGACGAGGCGATCGCCCGCGACAGCTCACTGACGACGTCCGTGAATCCGCGCACCGTGGAGTCCACGGCCGAGCGGATCTCCTTGATCTCCCACTCGTCCTTCACGACGCGCAGATCGCTGAGGGCCTCTTCCAGCTCCTCGTCACGCTCCGCCTCGGTGGCGACGGCGGCCTCCAGGGACGGGTCGATACCGCGGACGATGCGCGTCGGTGCGCCGGAGGCGGCTGCCAGGTCGCCGGCCGCCGTGCGGACGTCCCGGCACGGCAGGCCGAGCACGCGCTCCGCCTCGGCGAGGGAGCGTCGCCGGCCCATCCACAGCTCTGCTGTGGCACCGGTCCAGAACTCGTCGTCGTCCCTGCTGTCCCGCGGGAGTTGGTAGCAGTAGGCGTCATGGCCGCCATCCGCACGGGGTTCGAGGACAAGGGCACCGTCCCGGGCCTGGTCGCCGGTCATGTGTACGTAGCCCGAGTACGGCCGGAACGGGTAGGTGTCGTCGTTCGAGCGGACCTTGAGGTTCCCCGAAGGGATCACGAGCCGTTCGCCCGGGAAGCGCGCGGAGAGCGCGGCCCGGCGCGCGGCCGCGTACGGGGCCTGCCCGTTGAGCGTCAGTCCGTGCCGTTCGGTGTCCGCCCACCCCGTCCGCATCAACGCGGACAGTTCCTCGGAGATCTCCGAGTACAAACCGTTCTTGCGGCCTTTCGCCACTGCGTCCGCCTTCCTGGGAGTCGCGCGCCGCCACATGCCGACGGCTCGGCGACGGTATCCCGCGATGCCCGCGCATGGTGCGCAGTGGTGCCACTGGCACAGATCGGCCACGCCTGACCGGCCACGGCCGTCGATAATGCGACTCATGACGAACGCGAGTCTCGGCGATGCACTGCGGCTCCTGGGCATCGGCCAGACGGCGGCCCGGGTCTATCTCACCCTGCTAAAGCTGGCGCCCGCGCCGCTGAGCGAGATCGCCGCCGCGGCCGGTCTGGACAGCCCGGGCCTGGCCACGGCGTACGGCGAGCTCGTCGACGCCGGTCTGGCCGGTGCCGCCGAGAGGGACGAGGACGTGGTGGCGCCGGTGGTTCCGGCGGCCGGTCTCGAGGTCCTCGCCCGGCGTCGTGCGGCCGAGGTCGAGAAATCCCGCATCGCGGTCGCGGGCGCCTTCGATTCGTTCCGGCGCCACCGGCTCGCGGCACACAACGACCACCTCGTCGAGATCGTCACCGGCGACGCCATCGGCCCCAGGATGCGCCAAGCCTGGGCCAGCGCCCGCCACCAGATCCGGCAGTTCGAGTCGCCCCCCTACTTCCCTGTGGCCAGTGCCACCGACGACGCACTGGCCACGCTGGCCCGCGGGGTCACACAACGCGTCGTGTACTCCCGCGAGTCGCTGGAACGTCCGGACCACCTCAAACAAGTCATCGAACCGTGTATCAACGCCGGTGAGCAGGCCAGAGTGCTGCCGTCCGTCCCCGTCAAACTCCTGATCATCGACGAGGCGTACGCTCTGGTGTCACTGTCGATCAAAGAGGTCGACGTGCACAACACCATGCTGGTCGTACAGCCGTGCGGTCTGCTCTCCGCCCTCATCGCGCTGTTCGAGCAGTCGTGGCAGCAGGCTCTCCCCTTCCACGGCGGCACGACCCGCCCAGGCGGTCCGCCGCCCGCCGACCGCCGTCTGCTGTGGCTCCTGGCCAGCGGCACGAGCGACGACGTCATCGCCCGCGAACTGGGAATCAGCCGCCGCACGCTGTTCCGCCGCCTGCAGGTCCTGATGGCCCGGCTGGGCGCCGCGAACCGCTTCCAGCTGGCTCTGCAGGCCCAGCGCAACGGATGGTTTTGAACCCTCCCCCAGCCGAAGCAGGGGGATTCCTGGCTCAAGCAGCTCATGCGCTCAGCAAGCGAACGAGTCTGACGCTCTCAGCACCAGCCGGGACGGAACCTGCCCGGTTGCCCATCAAGACAAAGGAGTTGCGCGTGCTCGGCTCTCGCGACGCACGGCCCTCAACCTACCCAACCATCTGGGCGGTCTTTCGCCTTTTGGGCGAAACCCCGTTCCCTGCCCTGCTCCGCAGGAGTCCGACTCATCCCCCGGCTGAAGCCGGGGGCGTCCTCGGAGGTTTCCAGTGACGGTCGGCCCCGGCCCGAGCCCACACGGACAATCGCGCGATGGCGGAGGAGACGGGCCTTGACCACGAGCTGTTCCAGCCGACCAGCTCACCGCCACGGCCGTCCAGCCGCCGAGGGCCGGAACACCATGCCCGGCATCGGACCCGTGCTCGGTGCCGCCTTCCTCGCCGCCACCGGTGGCGACATGGCCGCCTTAGCGCTTGACGTACCCATCAGGACCATCAGGAATCGAAGCCGAGGCCGAGCCGGTCGAGGGTCCTGAGCCACAGGTTGCGTCGGCCGGAGTTCTCGTCCGCGCGGGCGAGGGACCATCTGGTGGCCTGGATCCCCGCCCAGCGGACCGGTTCCGGCGGGAACGGAAGGGGTTTGCGCCGCACCATCTCCAGTTGGGTGAGCTCGGTGCGCTCGCCGGCCAGCAGGTCGAGCATCACCTCGGCGGCGAAGCGGGTCGCTCCCACGCCGAGGCCCGTGAATCCGGCCGTATGCGCGACCCGGCCCCGGTGCGTGGTGTCGAAGAACGCGCAGAAGCGGGTGCAGGTGTCGATCGCGCCGCCCCAGGCGTGGGTGAAGCTCAGCCCCTCCAACTGCGGGAAGGTCCGGAAGAAATGCCGGGCCAGGGTGGCGAACGTCTCCGGCCGCGTGTCGTGCTCGGCGCGCACCCGGCCCCGGTAGTGGTAGACGGCGTCGTAGCCGCCCCACAGGATGCGGTTGTCGGCGGACAGCCGCACGTAGTGGAACTGGTTGGCGGCGTCGGAGAATCCCTGGCGGTTGTGCCAGCCGACGGAGGCGAGTTGTCCGTCCGTCAGCGGCTCGGTCATCAGCGCGTAGTCGTACACGGGGACGGTGTAGAGACGGTGCCGCTTGACCAGGGAGGGGAAGGCGTTGGTCGCGAGGGCGACCCGGTCCGCGAGGACGCGGCCGTACGGGGTCCGCACCGCGATTCCCGAGCCGGCCTCCTCGATGGCGGTGGCCCAGGTGTGCTCGTGGATGCGTACGCCGAGGTCCAGACAGGCCTGCTTGAGGCCCCACGCGAGACGGGCGGGGTTGAGCATCGCCGTGCCGTCCTTGTCCCAGAGCGCCCCCAGGAACGTCGGTGAGTCGATCTCGGCGCGGACCTGGTCGGCGTCCAGCACCGTCTGCTCGGAGCCGTGGCGGGCGGCGAGCGCGGCGAACTCGTGCAGGTCGTCGACCTGGTACGGCTCGGTCGCCACGTTGAGCGAGCCGGTGCGCCGCCAGTCGCAGTCGATGCCGTACCTCGTGATCGTGTCCTCGATCGCCTGGAGGTTCCGCATGCCGAGCCGCTCCAGGTCGCCGAGCTCGTCGGGCCAGCGGTCGAGGCCGTTGCTCAGACCGTGGGTGAGGCTGGACTCGCAGAAGCCGCCGTTGCGGCCGGAAGCGGCCCAGCCGATCTCCTCCCCCTCGATCAGGACGACGTCACGGGAGGGATCGCGTTCCTTGGCGATCAGAGCGGTCCACAGGCCGCTGTAGCCGCCGCCGACCACGAGCAGATCGCAGCGGGTGTCGGCGACGAGGGCCGATACGGCCTGCGGGCGGCCGGGGTCCTCCAGCCAGAACGGGGTGGGGCTGGCGTCCTGGAGGGCGCGGACGGGATCCATGGAGGACTCCTTGTGTGCATGGAGGGACTCGCCTCCGGGTTCCTCCATCAGATCTCCGACCCCAGAATAGTGTCAACGATGTTGACGTAAGCCTGCCCGTACCCCGGACCCGGACCCACGCGATCCATGTCCTCCGCCTCACTCGCCTGGTCCGGCCGGACCCCTGGCGGGCAGGTGGCGGGAGTGAGCGATCCGCTCTCAGCCCACTCCCCCAGCCGCCGCGGGCAGCCGGGCGGCGACGGCTTCGAGCAGCAGCTCCAGCGCGAACGGATAGCCGCTGAGCGGCATGTCGGCGGCCAGCGGGCGCACGGTGGCGGCGATGTTGGGGTGGGTGCTCGCGTCCAGGTTGCCGTAGCGGACCAGCCACACCTGGCGGTCTGCCGCCTGCGCGGGAGCCGGCATGGCCAGCGCGGCCGCGTCCAGGGCCGCGAAGGCGAGGGCCTGGTCCACGAAGGCGTGGTAGATCCGCACGGCTTCCCGGTCGTGGAAGCCCGCCGACCGCAGCACGCCGAGGATCATCTCCACGGCCCGCATCTCGTTGTCGCGCCCGGTCGTACGGTGTGCCGCCAACAGTGCGGCCTGTGGGTGCGCCTGGTACGAGGCATGGACGCGCAGGCCCAGCTCACACAGGTCGGTACGCCAGTCGCCGGTGGGCTGCCAGCCGTGCTGGGCACGGCCGATGAGCTCGTCGGCGATGGCCAGCAGCAAGTCGTCGGTGTTGCGGAAGTACCGGTAGAGCGCGCTCGGATCGGCGCCCAGCGCACCCCCCAGCCGCCGGACCGTCAACGCCTCCGCGCCGTGCTGGCCGACCAGCCGCAGGGCCGTCTCCACGATGATCTGCTCGGACAGCACCGTGCCCTGCTTCGTCGGCCTTCTGCGCCGCCTCTGCGGCTCCGGAACCACACGCTCAGCCATGAGCCGGAGCTTATGACAACACCATTGACGTGAGAAGTGGAGGAGGATTTCATGACCTGCCATCCGGCCCCTCCGGCCGCTTCCCCCCTACAGCAAGGCGAAGATCGTTGGCAGTACCAGTGAAGGGCGCGGGCACCACGCCGGGAACAAGCGCCCCAGCCCCCGAGGCCGCGATGCGGAAGTCCATAGGCGTCGTCGACGGCATCGTGCTCGCCGCGTCGAGCACCGCGGCCACCAGCAGCATCGGCATCGGACTCGGCCTGATGGCGAGTATCGTCGGCCTGCACCTGCCGGCGATCATGCTGCTGGCCTTTCTGCCCGTGCTCGGCATCGCCGGCGGATACGGGCGCCTCAACCGTGCCGAACCCAACGCGGGGAGCAGCTACAAGTGGGTCGGCCGCGTTCTGAGCCCCTGGCTGGGCTTCCTCACCGGATGGGTCAACGTCGTCGGCACGATCGTGTTCATGGCCTACACCACCACGGTGACCGGCTCGGCGATCATCCAGCTCCTCGGCCAGGCCACCGTCCACAGCATCGCCGGCCTCTCCCTCGATCCGGACTCCACCCTCCAGTCCACCCTCCTCGGCATGGCCGTCCTGGTCGCCGCCGCGCTGGTCGCCGTCCGCGGGCTCGACCTCGCGGCGCGACTCCAGAAGTACCTGCTGATCTTCGAATACGGCGTGCTGCTCGTCTTCTGCGGCTACGGCCTGTTCGCCGGGGACCAGCCCTTCTCGCTCCAGTGGTTCAACCCCTTCGACATCCCCTCGACCGAAGCCCTCGCCCAGGGCATGGTCCTCGCGGTCTTCTGCTACTGGGGCTTCGAGTCCGTCTTCAGCGTCGGTGAGGAAGTCGGTGACCCACGGGACGCCTCCCGGGGCGGGTTCATCGCGCTGACCGTCATGCTGCTGCTGTTCCTCCTCGCCGGCACCGCCTTCCAGCGGGTGCTGCCGCTGGGCGAACTGGCCGACAACGGCGCGCAGGGGCTCGCCTACTTCGGCACGAAGCTCGCCCACCAGCCGCTGGCCGCGCTGCCGCTCATCGCCCTCATGTTCTCCGCGGTGGCGTCGCTCCAGGCCGCGGTCATCCCCACCGCCCGCGGGATGTTCGCGATGGGCCGCGACGGCGTCCTCGGCTCCGTCTGGACGCGCCTGCACCCCAGACACGGGACACCCGCCGCCGGCACCCTGCTGATCACCGCGATCGCCCTCGCCCTCGCCGCGCTGGCGCTGATCATCCCCACCGTCAACGACTTGATCTTCGCCGCGGTCAACGCGATCGGCATCGTCGTCGCCCTCTACTACGCACTCACCGCCGCGGCCGCCGCCGTGCGCTTCCGCCACCTGCTGCGCGCCTCACCCTCGGAGGCTCTGCGCGCGGTCGTCGGACCGGTACTGGGCGCACTCGCGCTGCTCACCATCGGCGGGTACCTCGCCTGGACCTTCTACCGCTCCACCGATCACTTCGAACTCTCCGCCGACAACGGCTGGTTCGCGTTGCTCGTTCCGGTGCTGATGATCGGCTCCGGCCTGCTGGCCGCCGCGTGGGCCCGCTGGCACCGCCGGTCGCCCTACTTCTCACGTTCCCGCGACACCGCCTCCGGCGACGCCCCGGCCGGCGCCGGCTGACCAGCACCCCCGCGGACGCACGACGCGGACCGCGACACCTCATTTCTCTCCCACGGCCCACGAACGGGCCGCCCACCACCAGGAGCACCTCCCATGACCAAGGCCGATCTGGTCTTCACCCAAGGCCCCGTGCACACCGGGGACCCCGCCCGCACCCGGGCGAGCAGCCTCGCCGTCACCGGGGACCGGATCACGGCCGTCGGCCACGACGAGGTACGGGAGCTGATCGGCCCGAGGACCGAAGTCGTCGACCTCAGCGGCAAGCTGCTGCTTCCCGCCTTCCAGGACTCCCACATCCACGCCGTCTACGGCGGCATGGAGCTCGCCGAGTGCGACCTCAGCGGCACCGTGGGAGTCGACGAATACCTGCGCCGCATCCGTGAGTTCGCCGACGCCCACCCCGGCAGCGGCTGGATCACAGGCGGCGGCTGGTCCATGGAGAGCTTCGAGGGCGGCCTTCCGACCCGGCAGCTGCTCGACTCCGTGGTGCCGGACCGGCCGGTGTACCTGGTCAACCGGGACCACCACGGTGCCTGGGCCAACACCCGCGCGCTCGAACTCGCCGGCGTCACCCGGGACACCCCGGACCCCGACGACGGCCGGATCGAACGAGAGGGCGACGGCGCACCGAGCGGCGTCCTCCAGGAGGGAGCCACCGGCCTGGTGGCCCGGCTGGTGCCCGCGAAGACCGCCGCCGACCGCCTCGACGGCCTGCTGCGCGCTCAGCGGCTGCTGCACTCGCTCGGCATCACCGGCTGGCAGGACGCCCTGCTCGGCGAGTTCAACGGCCAGCCCGACCCCTCCGACGCCTACCTCACCGCCGCCCGCGAGGGAACCCTCACCGCCCGGGTCAACGGCGCGCTCTGGTGGGACCGCGGCCGAGGTTCGGACCAGATCCCGGAGCTGGTCTCCCGCCGCGCGGAACTGAGCCACGGCAGGTTCCGGGCCGGCTCGGTGAAGATCATGCAGGACGGCATCGCGGAGAATTTCACCGCCGCGATGACCAGCCCCTACCTGGACGGCTGCGGCTGCGCCACCGCCAACAGCGGCCTGAGCTTCGTCGACCCGGTCGCGCTGCGCTCATATGTCACCGAACTCGACGCGCTCGACTTCCAGGTGCACTTCCACGCCCTCGGCGACCGCGCGGTGCGCGAGGCGCTGGACTCGATCGAGGCGGCCCGCACCGCCAACGGCCGCCGCGCCACCCGGCACCACCTCGCCCACTTGCAGGTGGTCCATCCCGACGACATCCCGCGCTTCGCGCGGCTCGGCGCGATCGCCAACATCCAGCCGCTGTGGGCCGCCCACGAGCCGCAGATGGACGAGCTGACCATTCCCTTCCTGGGTCCCGAACGCGCCGCCCGGCAGTACCCCTTCGGCTCCCTGCTGCGGGCCGGCGCGACCCTCGCGGCGGGCAGCGACTGGTCCGTGAGCAGCCCCGATCCGCTCGCCGGTATCCATGTCGCCGTCAACCGGATGGAGCCCGGGGCGACCGACGGCCGGGTCTTCCTGCCCGAACAGCGCCTCGACCTCGCCACCGCTGTCGCGGCTTACACGGCGGGTTCGGCCCACGTCAACGGCCTGGACGACACCGGCACTTTGCGGCCGGGCCACCTCGCCGACCTGGTGGTCCTCGACCGGGACATCTTCACCGCCCCGGCCGAGGAGATCCACACGGCCCGGGTTCTGCGGACCTACGTGGGTGGAGCACTGGTGCACTCCGCCTCCTGACGGCCGCACCGTCGGAGCGCGACCGTCAGGAGGTGGAATCGCCCCCGCGCTCCGACGACGTCCTGATCTCCAGTTTCGTCCGCACCAGCGCGCCCGTCGGCTCCTGGCTCCCGCTCTCCAAGGCCGCGACGAGCAGTTCGACGCCCTTCTCGGCCACGCTCACCGGCTGGAGGCTCAGGGTCGTGACGGGCGGGTCGGCGTGGGCGGCCGAGGTGTCCTCGCTCGCGCACACCAGCATCAGGTCGCCGGGGACCGACAGGCCCAGGCGGCGTGCGGCGTCGAGCACCAGCGGCGGGTTGGCCTCGGTCAGCACGAACAGGGCGTCCGGCCGGCCGGGCGTGGTGAGGGACCGTTCGACCGCCTCGATGGCAGGGCCGTTCCCCGGCCGGGCCGAAAGGGTGACACGAGGCGTGGCGCCCTGCTCGGCGCACCAGCGCCGGTAGGCGTCCAGGGCCGCCGTGTAGAAGCGGGTCGGGGTGTCGGGCGCCACGACCGCGATGCGCCGTGCGCCCTGTGCGTGCAGATGGTCCAGCACCTCGCGTACGGCGGCGTCGGCGTCGACGTCCACCCAGTGCGTGCCGGGGCGGCCCTCCACCGAGCGGTCGGTGGACACCAGGATGCGGGCGGCGATGAAGTCCTCCACCAGGGGATCGTCCACGAGCGGGTCGGCGACGATCGCGGCGTCGAGCGGCAGGTCGGCCCACTCGTCGGGCGATGAGCCGGTGGGCAGCAGCACCAGGCCGTAGCCGTGGCGCAGGGCCGCGGTCGCGACGGCGCTGGTCAGTTTGGTGAAGTAGGAGGAGTCCATGTAGGACCCGGGGCCCGTGGGGTACTCCCCCACGGCGTAGCCGATGAGCCTGGCGTGCCCGGCGCGCAGCAGCCGTGCCGTCGGGTTGGGCCGGTAGCCGAGGCGGCGTGCGACCTCGCGGGCGTGCTCGCGCACGGCCGGCGAGAGGCGCCCGGTGCCGTTGAGCGCCGCGGAGACGGTGGTCTTGGACAGGCCCGCCTCGCGGGCGACGTCGACGAGGCGGACCCGGGGGACGGCGGCCGGGACGCCGTGGCCAGTGCGGCGCGGAGTTTCGGTCATGCGCTGATGCTGCCAGTCCGGCGTGCCGCCGTCCACGCGTCTCTGACCTTTAAAAAACCGTTCCCGCAAACCCTTGTGCGGGAACGTTCCCGCACCAATACTCGCTGCAACCTCCAGAACCCTCGACCCCCGGAAAGGGGCCGGTTCCTTGCGTGCCTTGCGTACCTCCAGATCCACCGCCCTGCTCGCCGGAGCCGTAGCGCTGGCTGCGACCGTCTCCGGCTGCTCCGGCGCCTCGTCCACCGGCGCCGGATCCGCCAAGGGCGGCACCACCTATCAGGTCTCCGCGGACACACCCGCGGCCAAGGGCTCGATCTCGTCGTTCTCCTGGTCGCTGTACGCCGAGCCGTACTCCCTCGACTACACGCAGGCCTGGGACTACCCGCCCAACACCGTCCTGGCGAACGTCTGCGAGCAGCTGTTCCGCATCACGCCGGACATGAGAATCGCGCCGGGCCTGGCCGTGAAGTCGGCCAATCCCGACCCGCTGACCTGGGTGTACACCCTGCGCAGCGGCGTGAAGTTCCATTCCGGTTCGACCATGACCGCGGACGACGTCGTCGCCTCACTGAAGCGCCATCTCGACCCGGCCGTGGGCTCGGCGTGGGGCAGCGCGTTCAAGAACGTCGCCTCGGTCACCAAGACCGGCCCGCTCGAAGTGACGATCAAGCTCAACAAGCCCGACGTCCTGCTCGACGAACTGATGGCGGCCTCCCCCGGCACCATCGAGAGCGCCGCGTTCCTCGCCAGGACCGGACGGGACTACGGCAACCCGAAGGCCGGCGTCGACTGCACCGGCCCCTACACGCTCGACACCTGGGCCCAGGGCGACAGCATCACCCTGAAGAAGAACCCCACGTACTGGGACAGCACGCTGACCCCCAAGGCGGAGAGCGTCAAGTTCGTCTTCATCCAGGACCCGGCCGCGCGCACCAACGCCTGGCTCTCCGGATCGGTCGACGGCGGGTACCTGGTGCCGGCCACCTCGATCGGTCAGCTCAAGTCGACCTCGCGGGGCAAGCTGTACTTCGGCCCGAACACCGCCGCCTCCGACCTCGCCGTGTTCAACCTCAAGGGCACGCTCGGCGATCTGAAGGTCCGTAAGGCCCTGTCCATGGCGCTGGACCGGCGGAGCATCATCAAGGCCGCCGTCGCGGGAGTGGCCGTCCCGGCCAAGGCCCCGGCCGCGCGGGGCGCCTGGCAAACCGCCCCGGACCGAACGGAACGCTACTTCTCCGACCTTCCCGACCTGGTGTACGACATCGACGGCGCCAAGAAGCTGATCAAGGAGGCAGGTGCGACCGGCAAGAAGGTCGTCATCGCGAGCAGCACGCTCACTCCGGAGATAACCGTCGTCGCCAACGCCGTGCAGGCGGCCGGCAAGCAGATCGGTCTCGACGTGCAGATCAAGCCGATCGCGCCCGACGCGTACACCGCGCTCTTCACCGACCCGCACGCCAGCGCCGGCATCGACCTGGTGTTCACCAACGGCTACATCAACTCACCCGACCCGCTCGAGTTCTACCAATCGTTCCGCACCGGCGACTTCGGCAACTACGGCAAGTACTCGAACCCTGAGTTCGATGCGCTCTACGACCGGGCGACGGCGGTCGCCGACCCGGCCGCACGTGCCGACCTGACCGCCGAGCTGCAGAAGATCGCGCTGCGCGACCTGCCCGCCATCCCGCTGTACGAGGCTCCCCACTCGGTGTTCCTGGGCAGCCGGATCACCGGTGCCCCGGCCGGCATCGCCCAGCTGTACTACCCGTGGGCCGCGAAGATCGGCTCGGCGAACTGATGACCCGTTACCTCCTCGGCCGGCTCCTGGGGCTGGTGACGGTGCTGCTGATCACCTCGTTCCTGGTCTTCAGCGCGGTGCACCTGGCCCCGGGGGATCCGGTGTCCTTCCTTCTCAAGGGCCACCCGGTGTCGCCGGAGACCAAGGCCGCGATCCGCGCCCAGTACCACCTCGACGACCCGTTCTTCACCCAGTACCTGAAGTGGGTCGGCGATGTGCTGCACGGCGACTTCGGGCGCTCCGTCCAGTTCCGGCACGACGTCGGGTCCCTGATCGGCTCGCGCCTGCCGAGCACGGCCCTGCTCGTCGGGTACTCGGCGGTGCTGGTCTGTCTCGGCGGCGTGCTCGCGGGCATCCTCGCCGCGCTGCGCCCCGGGGCGATCGACCGCGTGGTGCTCCTGTGCACCGGCGTGGCCACGGCGACCCCGCCGTTCGTCAGCGCCATCGTGCTGGTCTCGCTGTTCTCGGTGCAGCTGGGCTGGTTCCCCGGGCCCGGCGACGGCGGCACCGGTTTCGCGGACCGGCTCTACCACCTGACGCTGCCCGCTTTCGCCCTCGCGGTCACCCTCGCCGGGCTGCTGGCCCGGGTGACCCGCTCCTCGATGCTCGACCAACTGGGGCGGGAGCACGTGGAGGTGGCGCGTTCCCGCGGGGTCGCCGAGGGCGACGTGGTGCGCCGGCACGTGCTGCGCAACGCGCTCGGCCCGATCGTCACCGTCGGCGGCACGATGCTCGCCGGACTCCTGGTGAGCACCTCGATCGTGGAGACCGCCTTCAATGTGTCCGGGGTCGGCTCACTGCTCGTGCAGTCGGTGACGGTCAAGGACTTCCCCGTGGTGCAGGCGATCACGCTGATCACCGTGGCGGCGTTCGTGCTGGTGAACCTGGTCGTGGACCTCCTCGCCCCGCTCATCGACCCCCGGCTGACTCTCACCCGGCGAGGTGCCTCATGACCACCGCAGTCGACGTCACCGAGCTGCGCCGGCGTCCCGGTCTGCGCCGCCTGCGGGTGTTCGGTCAGGGGCCGCTGTTCACTGCGGCTGTCCTGCTGCTGGCCGTGCTGGTGGCCGTCGCCGTGTGCGCACCGCTGCTCGCGCCGTACGACCCCGACGCCCTCGATCTGCAGGCCACCCTGGCCGGGAGCAGCACCGACCACCTCCTGGGAGCCGACCAGTCGGGCCGCGACGTACTGTCGCGGCTGCTGTACGGCGCGCGCTCCGGGCTGCTCGGACCGCTCGTGGTCGTCGCGTTGTCGACCCTGCTGGGCATCCTGGTGGGCGTCGTCGCCGCCTGGCGCGGAGGCTGGGTGGACACGGTCCTCTCCCGGTCGATGGACCTGGTGTTCTCCTTCCCCGGCCTGCTTGTGGCGATCATGTTCGTGGCGGTCACCGGACCGGGCATGACCGCGCCCGTCATCGCCATGGCGGTCGCGTACACGCCGTACGTGGGCCGCCTGGTGCGCAGCATCGCCCGGCAGGAGAAGGCCCGTCCGTACATCGAGTCGTACCTCGTCCAGGGCTGGTCGGGCTGGACGATCTGCGTCCGGCACCTGTTGCCCAACATCACGCCGACGGTGCTCGCCCAGTCGGCGATCAACTTCGGGTACGCCCTGATGGACCTCGCGGCTCTCTCCTTCCTCGGCTTCGGGGTACAGCCGCCGACCGCCGACTGGGGCGCGATGATCAACGAGGGTGAGGGCGCGCTGTTGCAGGGCGCGATGCTTCCCGCGCTCGCGCCGTCCGTGTGCATCGTGCTCGCCGTCGTGGCGTTCAGCATCGTCGGCGAGGGCATCGCCGACCGGGTCGCGAAGCGGGAACGGTGAGGCGAATGACTGTGCAGCAGACTCTTCTTGAGATCGACAACCTCACCGTGCGGCTGCCCGAGGGGCGCGCGGCCCGGCCGATCCTGGACGGTGTGTCCCTGCGCGTCGCGGCGGGCGAGACCGTCGGCCTGGTCGGCGAATCCGGTTCGGGCAAGTCGGTCGCGTGCCGCAGCGTGCTCGGCCTGCTGCCCGAAAAGGCGCGGACGGAGGGCGAGGTCCGTGTGGCGGGTCGCGACGTACTGACGCTGGACCGCAAGGAGTTGAATGAGCTGAGGACCCGTCAGGTCTCGCTGATCTTCCAGGACCCGCGTGCCTCGGTCAATCCGATGCGGCGCGTGGGCGACTTCCTCACCGAGGGAATGCGTGCCGCCGGCGTACCTGCGGCGGCGGCGACGGACCGTGCCGAGGAACTCCTCGACGCGGTGGGCATCCGCGACCCGCGAGGCGCGCTGCGACGCCACCCGCACCAGTTCTCCGGCGGCATGCTCCAGCGGGTCGTCATCGCGGCGGCACTCGCGAACCGGCCCTCACTGCTCGTCGCCGACGAGCCGACGACCGCACTGGACGTCACGACCCAGGCCGAGGTCATCTCCATCCTCACCCGCCTGCAGGCCGAGCGCGGCACGGGGATGCTCTTCGTCACCCACGACCTGGAACTGGCCTCGGCCATCTGCGACCGCGTCTACGTCATGTACGCGGGACGGATCGTCGAGACACAGGCCGCGGGCGACCTGTTCGAGCGCCCGCGCCACCCGTACACGGCCGGACTCCTCGCCTGCACACCCCGCGTCGAACCCGACGCGGCGCCGCCACGGCCCATCCCCGGCCGCCCGGTCTCGCTCGCCGAGTCACCGGCCGGGTGCGCGTTCGCCGCGCGCTGCGCGCACGCGCAGGAGCGCTGCCCGGTCGAGAAGCCCGCCCTGCGGCAGTACGACGGCCAGGGTCTGGTCGCCTGCCTGCGCGCCGAAGAAGGGATCCTGCCGTGACTGCCGTGACTGCCGTGACAGAGAGCACCGGCGCGTCCGGTCTCGTGGTGGACGGACTGCGCAAGGAGTTCGGCGGCCACGCGGCGGTCGACGGCGTCTCCTTCACCCTGCGGCCGGGAGGCTCACTGGGCATCGTCGGCGAGTCCGGCTGCGGCAAGACCACCACGGCACGCATACTCGTCGGCCTCGAGACACCCGATGCCGGCACGGTCCACCTGGGCG
The DNA here is from genome assembly GCF_053598035.1 of Streptomyces sp. NPDC001204. Classification (NCBI taxonomy): domain Bacteria; kingdom Bacillati; phylum Actinomycetota; class Actinomycetes; order Kitasatosporales; family Streptomycetaceae; genus Streptomyces; species Streptomyces sp. NPDC001204. Next base: position 27,978 of record NZ_JBSFJL010000050.1, read on the forward strand.
GACGCGACCGTTCGGCACGCACCCGCGGCCGGGCCGAACGGCTGGCCCGCGCCCGCGAGATCCAGATGGTGTTCCAGGACCCGTATCTCTCCCTCGACCCCCGCATCAGCGTGAGCGCGTGCGTCGAAGAGGCCCTGCGCCTGTACTTCCCGCTGGACGCGCCGGCGCGGCGCAGGCGGGTCACCGAACTCCTCGACCAGGTGGGGCTGGGAGAGCGCGAGGCCACGGCCCTGCCTCGCCGGTTGTCCGGAGGGCAGCGTCAACGCGTGGCGATCGCCCGGGCGTTGGCGGCCCGACCGCAGGTGCTCATCCTCGACGAGGCGGTCGCCGCCCTCGACGTCTCCATCCAGGCGCAGATCCTCGACCTGCTCGCCGGCATCCGCCGCGACGAGGGCATCGGCTTCCTCTTCGTCAGCCACGACCTCGCGGTCGTCCGGCACATCACCGACGAGGTGGTCGTGCTCAGGGCCGGAAAGATCGTCGAATCCGGCCCCACGGCATCCGTCCTGACCACCCCCGAGCATCCCTACACCCGCCTCCTGCTCGACTCCGTACCGCGGCCCGGATGGGATCCGGACCGCATCTCCGCAGGCCGCCGCGCGCTTGCCTGACCCTTCCAACTCATCCCGAAGGAACATCACATGACCGATCTCACCGACCTCGCCCATCTGCCGGCCACCGAGGCCCTGCGTCGGTTCCGCGACCGCTCCCTGTCACCGGTCGAGCTGATGACCGCGGTCATCGCGCGCGCCGAAGCCGTCGAACCAAAGGTCAACGCCCTCGCCGAGCGGATCTTCGAGGAGGCCCTCGCCGCCGCCCGCGAGGCCGAGGCACGGTACATGGGCAAGGGCGGGGCGCCCCGCGCGCTCGAGGGTCTCGCCGTCGCGACGAAGGAGGAGCAGCCGATCGCGGGCCGCCGCAGTTCGGACGGCTCCCTGGCGTTCCAGGACGAGATCGCCGAGCAGACGCACCCGGTCATCGAGCGGGTCCAGGCTGCCGGCGGCATCGTGCACGCGCGGACCACGACCCCGGAGTTCAGCTGTGCGGGGTACACGCAGTCACGGCTGTGGGGCGTCACCCGCAACCCGTGGAACCTGGAGTTCACTCCGGGCGGCTCCTCGGGCGGCGCGGGTGCCGCGCTCGCGGCGGGTGAGACGACGCTCGCGACCGGCTCCGACATCGGCGGCTCGATCCGCATCCCCGCCTCGTACACGGGCACGGTCGGCTTCAAACCGCCGTACGGGCGCGTGCCGGCGATGACGCCGTTCAACCTCGACACGTACTGCCACGACGGTCCGATGGCGCGCACCGTCGCCGACTGCGCCCTGCTGCAGAACGTCATCGCGGGGCCCCACCCCCTGGACGCGGTCTCGCTACGGCCCGAACTCGTGCTGCCCGAGCGGTTCGAGAGCGCCGAGGGCCTGCGGGTGGCGCTTTCGATCACCCTCGGTGACTGGCCGGTCGATCCCGAGGTCGAGGCCAACACCCGCGCGGTCGCCCAGGCGCTGCGCGCGGCCGGGGCCGTCGTCGAGGAGGTCGAGGTCCCCATCATGCGGGCGGACGTGATGCGGGCAGCGATGATCCACTTCGGTTCCGTCTTCGGCCCCTACATAGGGTCGGTCGCCGCCGAGCACGGTGACCGGCTCACCACGTACGCCCTCGACTTCGCCCGGCGGGCCGCCGAGGCCGTCCGCGAACCCGGCAGCTTCCTGCAGGGCCTTGAGATCGAGGCCGCGGTGCAGACGACGCTCGGCGCCCTGCTGGAGGGCTACGACGTCCTGCTGTGCCCGACCACAGCCGTCCCGGCGCTCAAGGCGGACGACGACTACCTCTCGACCAAGGTCGTGATCAACGGAGTCGAGCTGGACTTCTACCTGGAAGCCGCGATGACCACGGTGTTCAACATCGCCAGCCGCTGCCCGGTGCTGAGCGTGCCGTCCGGTTTCGCCTCGACCGGAGTGCCGACGGGGGTGCAGGTCGTCGGGCGCACCTACGACGACACCATGGTGTTCCGCGCCGCGGCGGCGATCGAGGCCGTCCGGCCCTGGAACAGGGTCCCGATCCTCTGACCCGACGTCTGACGGGCCCGCCCCCGAATAGTGTGGACGTGCGCCGAATCCAGCACAGCGCCTCGCCCAACACACAGAACCGTTCGTCCCTCTTCGGGCCCCTGAACCACCGCTCCAAAAGCAGGCATGGTGGCCGCACGCATAGCCAGCCGCAAGACTATGTCGGCTCGCCACATGTGCGCTTGACCTGCATGTTCCTACCGTATGCCGACACGTACCCGTCCCCACCGCAGACGAGGAAGTGGCGCACATGGCCTCCCCGACCGCCTTTCCCCCACCCCCGGCGAACCTCCCCCGCATCGTCGCCGCCAGCCTCATCGGCACGACCATCGAGTGGTACGACAACTCATTCGATCGGGGCTAGGACCTGCTGTTTTCCATGACTCCGGCCACCAAAGTCAGCACGGAACCAGCACCGGAACTCAACCGTGCTGGTCGGGGCAAGCAGACGAGAGCTCGATGCAGAGCGAAGCAGGGAGTCCAGAGACCAGCGACACTCACAGACTGTAGTCAAATTTCCGGAGGAGCTGTCCCGCGGACTCTGCCGCAGGACGCCGCCATCCAGTCACCCGGCGAGGAAATCCGCCCCGTCCCATTGCGTGATTCCGACGTGCACGGGCGGACCTACTTGGCGTGCCTGCCGTGTGGGTCGGTCGATTCCGTGACGCAGGCGGTGATCCAGTACGCCCTCGACCGAAACAGGAGAAGTACAGCCGCGCGTTGGGGTTTTGTGCGAGGTGAGGCCACGTCTGCCTGCTCATGGGCCCTGCGCTTCGCGCCCTGCTCACTTCAACGTCCACAGCTCGCCAACATCGACCACACCCGGCTTGGCGACTTGGCCTTCCAGGGAAGCCCCTTCTACGGATCAGAGTCAAGGAACACACGACTCCGACCAGAGCCAAGATGCCGCTGACGGTCAGTAGGCCATTGAGCCCGCTGGCGTAGCCGAATCGGACTACGGAGAACTCTGTCCCCGCAAGGCGGGCAGCACGTCACGGGCCAGGCCGTCAGCGGATCTCCGCCGACGAAGAACACCGCTTGCGCTCCCCCTTCGAAGTCACCCACCACCTCGGCGCCCCCAACACCGCCGAGGCCTACCTCTTCGAACGCGACGGCCTGGTCCTGCAATGGGAGCGCGGCGCGGACCTGACCGTCCTCAACCGGGGACGCATCACTAGAAATCAGGGCACCAGCGAGCGCTTCGTCATCTGCACCGGATGCGGCTTGTGGTTCGACGCAATCCCTGGCCCCTCCCCGACCCGCGCGCAGCGAGATCGCCAGAAGTTCCACGACAAGATCTGCACCAACCAGAAGCTCGAATACAGCATCCTGCAGGTCGACTGCCGCGTCGACTGCCTGCAGGTCCTTCCCGACCTGGAGACACTCGACATCCGCCCGGACCAGCTTGAGGAGTTCCTCGCCAGTATCCGCGCCGCCCTGGACCTCGGCTGTCGCGTCATGCTCCAGGCCGGCGATGACGAGGTCGAGGCCGTCCTGGTCCACTGCCCCGAACTCAACGCCCTCGCCGGTCACGTCCGGTCCTTCGGCCAGATGCTCACCGAGCGCCAGGGCGACGGACTGCCGCAGTGGCTCGACGCTGTCCGGCGAGACGACCTCCCCAGCCTTCACACCCTCGCCGCAGGCATCGACCGTGACCGCGATGCCGTCATCGCCGGCCTCACCCTGCCCTGGAACTCCGGCATCGTCGAAGGACACGTCAACCGGATCAAGATGCTCAAGCGCCAGATGTTCGGCCGGGCTGGCTTCGATCTCCTCCGCAAGCGCGTCTTGCTCTACTCGTGAGCCACAGGTCAGACCGCATCATCAAGGAGCCCGAAGCCTTCCGGGAACCCTTCCAGGAACTCGCGTCGCGCAGGGTCGGACTCAGCTTCAGCCATCGTCCCCAGCAGTTCGATCAACTCGCTCCGCTGATCGCTGGACAGCTTGCTGACCAGGTGGGCGACGCCCTCCAGGACCTTGACCGCGTCGTCCGGATCCATCTGCTCGTCTTCACTGCCGTCGATGAACCACAGGACATCGACCAAAGCCTCGGCCAAAGCACGAGTCAGAGACGAGTACACATGCATCACGGCGGTCTCCCAGCAGGTCAACGACAGAGTTCGGCCATCCCACCACCAGCAGTACGGACTACCGCAAAGATCAGGTCCTTCATCAGTCCTTCAAGAGGGGATCTGTCTTGATCCGTACCGCTGTACCCGCACGCCGCTCCGTCGTACTTAGCACGGTCACCGCTCTCGCGGTGGCGGCGGCCCTTCTGATCCCGGCCGTCCACGCCGAGGCCAAGGCCACCTGCGCGCATCACACCACCGGTACCTGCGCCGCTGGTAAGCCCCACCCGAAGGGGGCCACCGCGAAGTGCAAGGACGGCACGTACTCGTACTCGAAGACCTTCAGGGGTACGTGCTCCCGTCACAAGGGCGTGAAGTACTGGTACAAGTGATCCCCCTACGTGAGGCCCCTGGCGATGGCGCTGGGGGCCTCGCGCACGTCTGGGAGCCTGCCGAGTGCGGTTGAATCCCTGCCCCCTTCGCATTGGAGAGACCGTGGATGCAGCCGTGCTTCGTCGTGCACACATAGCGACTGCCCAAGCTTGTCGTGCTGAGGCTGAAAAAGATCTCGCCGCGTTCGATCGACTGCCGATCGTCGACCCGGACCGCAGAGGGCGCATGCGTGCTGAACTGCACCGCGCGTCACGTCGATACCGGTACGCCGACGGACTTCCCTCTTTTGCTGTCCAGGGGCCCAGGTACCTGGCGGTGTGCCTCTGCCTCGCCGTATGTGCCGCGGTATTCGTTGTTCGAGCCGTAGGCGATCTCCTGACTTTCGGTTGGGCCAGTTGGCTGTGATTGTCACAGGCGTTGTGTGCCTGGCATGGCCATGCACGCGACCACGGCGACCGCGACCGGGAGCGCGACGACCGGCCCACGGTTACTGATTGTGGGGGCAACTACCAGTGACTCGGACAAGCGGAGCGGGCCGGAGACCAAAGGAACCGGTCCGCTCCGTGAGAGCACTTATAGTGGTCAGTCCCACCAGCCGTCGCCTGCGTGCCAGCGTTGCACCCATTCCAGGAAGCCGACCGCCTCCGGCATCGGATAGGGGTAGGCGCCGACTTCGGTGACCACCCAAACCTTGCCTCGTTGGGGACCTGTCACGACCAGGACCCAGTAGGAGGGGCCGTCGTCGGCGCCTAGCAGGATGGAGCCGTGGTTGCAGACGTCGGCGACGCGCTCGTCATGGTCGTCGGCGAGGGTTTCGTCTTCCCAGCCCCAGGCCTCCTGGAGCGGGAACGGGGCGGCTGGATTGCGGTCTCTGTCGTACGGCCAGTCGGGTGGGAGCCAGCCCAGAGGGAGGAGGCCGCCGTCTTCCGGCGGTCCGAGGGACGACCCGTTGGTGATCTCGGCGATCAGACTCCGGTAGGGCTCCGGAAGCACGACCCCGTGCTCGGATTCCCACGTCGAGACGCCATCGTGTCCCAGTGCCGGCTCGCGCCACTCCGTTGCAATTGCGGAGCGCAGGAACTCTAGGGTGGCCTCGGCAGGGCGCTGATCAGGTGATGTGGTGGTCACGGCAGCATGCTTGCAGAAGGGACTAACAGGGCCACTGCGGGGCCATCGGTCGCCGCGGTGCCGCGGATGCGGCGGGAACCCGCGGATTCGATGCCCTCGGCCAAGGGATTTTTGGCGTAGCCGTTGTAGCCCTCGATGCTGTTGCGGAGTCGGACCAGGTCCACATCGCAGTGCAGGCTGTCTTGGAGATGCTGGCGGGCGGCACGGTCCAGCACGCCACCTGCGAGCACATCGAGGACATCGTCATGATGCGGCGCGAACTGTCTGATGGCGAAGGAGCACCGAAGAGAGGCAGCCCTGTGGCCCGTCCGTGGGGGCACACCACGGTCGTGTGCCCCCACTCCCGAGCCCGGTTCAGAACAGTCCCTTGTAGCCCTTCCAGCCCGTCGCGATCTTCGTGCGGGCCCCGAACGAGCCCCGGCCGTCGCCGTTCTGACGCCACAGGTTCCCCGAGGTGTCGCGCGCCACCAAGTCGGGCTTCCCGTCCGAGGTGATGTCACCGACGCCGACGACCGCGTTGTACGAGGCACCCCACTTCGAGAACAGCTTGACCCGTTTCGTCGACAAGCCGCCCTTCGTCCCGTAGTACCGGTACAGGGTGCCGTCCTTGTGCCGTGCCAGCACGTCCCCGAGGCCGTCGCCGTTCAGGTCGCCGACTCCGATGATCTTCGTGTATGAGCCCCAGCCCGAGGCGATCTTCTTCCCGGCCGCCAGCGTGCCGTCGGGCTTCGCCGCGAAGAGGTACATCTCGCCCGTGGACGCCTTCCGCGCCAGCAGGTCGGTCAGCCCGTCGCCGGTGAGGTCCCCGGGCGCGGTGAGCACGTTGTAGGCCCTCCAGCCGGTGCCGCCGCTCAGCGTCCGGTACGAGGTCGAGGGCGTGAGCGGCTTTCCGCATGCGGGCCGGTACGCCCGCAACGATCCGTTCGCCATCCGTACGAGGACGTCGTTGCACTTGTCCTTGTTCAGGTCCCCGAAGGGCACGGCGACCACTGAGGTGGACCAGCCGCGCCCCGACGTCGTGCCAGAGAACTTCCCGGCGCCGTTTCCGTGATGGAACGTAAGGGTCCCGTGCGAGTCGAGCGTCAGCAGGTCCGCGATCGCGTCGGGCGACGCCCCGGACCCCGCGTAGTCGCGCGGGACGGGCTGACCGTGGACGAGCCGGACCGTCCCCGCGCGGCGCAGCGCCGCCCCCCGGCCGTCCGCCGGGTTCGCTGTGAGCTCCCAGGTGTACTGGCCGTTCCGCAGCGGGGTCTTGTACTGCTTCGCGGGGTCCATGCCCGTCCACTGCACGTCGAGCCGCCCGCGGGTGTCGCCGCCCTGGCGCCGGTCGACCACCCGGTTGGTGTTCTTGTCCCGGACCACGAGCGTCCAGGACGCGACCGGCTTGGAGAACACGCCGTCGAAGACCGCCGTCCCACGCATGCCCGCTCGATCCGCGGGCCATTCGGCGTTGACGGATGTGGCCTCCGCCTCCCGCAGGGTGATCAGGGACTGGGCGGTGGTGACCCCGGACGGCACGAGGTGGATTCGTTCCTGCGCGTCCACGTACGCGACGTTGCCGCTGTACCTGTCCACGGTCCAGCGGACGTGGCGCTGCGAGGTCCCGGTGTCGGGCAGTTCGCCGATGACCCGGGTGCTGGGAGAACCGGAGTCCACCATGGTGAGGTTCAGTTTCCCGGCCTGCCGGTCGTGGGTGACGACGTAGCCGTCGCCGAGCAGCGCCTCCCCGGAGGGGACGGCCACCGAGGTCTTGTTCGTACGGTCGTACACCCCGGCGGGCCCGCCGGCGCCGCAGCTCCAGTACAGCCAGCGGCCCACGGCCTGCAACTCCTGCGGAACGCAGCTCGCGCCGGTGTCGACGGTCTCGACCGTCTTCTTCGAGACGAGGTCGAGCGCCGAGACGCTGCCCGGCGTGGCAGCGGGCGTCCAGAGCCGGTTCTCCCAGACGGCGGCGGCGCTGGGGCTGCGCGTCAGAAGGGCGTCGTCGTCCAGGCGGTAGACGGACTGCTTGTCGGGGGTGGTGTGGATCAGGTACCTGCCCGAGACGTCGGTGATCCGGCCGCCGGCCGGCACGCTGCGCTGGTAGTAGTCGTATTTGCCGGGGCCGTGGACCCGGAGCAGGTCCGATCCGCCGCTCTGGCGCTCGATCCAGGCGATGCGCCCGTCGCCGACGTCGAAGACCGACGCGCAGCCGGGGTCTGCGACCGGGCAGTCGTCCATGACCACATCGGATGTCGAGGTCAGGCGGGTGTGCTCGCCGTACTCGGGGGTGCCGGTCGTGGCCACGTTCCGGACGTAGGGGGTGCGGCGGCCGTTCGCCATCTCGGCGTCGACGAGTCTGCCCTGACTCAGGACGAGCCCCTCGATCGGGACGACCGGCCGGGGCAGTGGCCTGACCGTGGTGACGACGGGCGCGCTGTCGTCGCCGGGGAGGATGTGCTGGATGCCGCGGTCGTCGAGGGTGGCCGACGTGCGGCCGATGGCGAGGGCGGTGCCGTCGGGAGCGGCCACCAGGCCGGTGTCCGACCCCGTGACCACGGTGATGGACTGCCCGCCCGCGACCGGCGTCGCCTTGAGGGTGGTGATGGCACCGGGACGATAGACCAACCAGTCGCCGGCAAGGGCCAGTTCGTGGCCCGGTTTGGAGAAGCCACTGTCCAGCGCGACCTCGACCGGCGTCGCCGACACGTCGGAGCGGGGCAGCACCAGCACGGTGGACGCGGTGGAGCTGTACACCACGATGTGGTCGGGGGAGATCCTCGCCCGGTAGTAGCCGCTGGGCAGCCGCTGCGTCCAGCCCTGGACCCGGCCCGTCTCCCGGTCGACGACGACCATCCGGTCCGTGCCGTCGGTCTGCCTGCTCTGGAACAGCACGCTGGTCGCGTCGGCCCCGCGCGGCTGGCCGAACACCATGTCCTCCGGCGCGCCGACAACCGGCACGTCGCGGGTGGTTCCGTCAGGGCCGCTGGTCAGCAGATGCATGACCCGAGTAGATGTCCCGTCCCCGGCGGCGGAGTTGCGGAAACTGACGACGGTGGTGCCGTAGACGGAGAGCACGCTCTGCCCCTCGGGGATGTGCACCGTACGGGTCGTCCCGTCGGAGGCGTCCCACAACTCCACCCGGTCGGGATAGCGGTACGCGAGTACGTCGCTGCCCGTCGCTTCCGTAAAGTACGAGCCTTCCGGTTTCGGCACGGCGACCGGCGCGCCGCCGCCGTAACGCGACCAAACGAGACCGGAGTAGCCCTCAAGCCGGTGGAAGAAACCCTGGCTGCCGGAACCGTCCGCGCCGGTCAGGGTGTTGGCGGCATAGAGCGAGGCCGAGGTGTAGGTGCTGCGCAGGGCCGCCGGGACGACGGTCTCCTGAGGTACGGCAGGCGCCGCAGAGGCGACGCCGGGTGCCAGCGGACCGGTACCGGCCAGTAGAGCCGCGAATGCAGTGACGGCGATACCGGCGGGTCTCGCACCACGGTGGTGCACAACGGTATTGCGGAACAAGGGTGCCCCTCCCGAGAAGCCCGAGGGGTAGGCGATGTCGTCCATGACGACTCGGCCCTCAGCCGTCGCATCCCCCCGGAAAGTCGGCCGATACTACCGCCACTGGGTGTCACGGCTGTGTACGAGGAAGGGACGGAGGCGGCATCGTCGGCCGTGCGCGCGCTGCTCGCCACCGCGGTCCGCATCGACCACTTCGTCGGCAACGCCGGCATCCACGACGGCGGTTTCTCCCTCGCCGACACCCCGCCCCAGGATCTGGGGCGCATCACGCGGCGGGTGCTCGACGTCGACGTCGTGGGCTACGCGCTCGGTGCACGGGCCTGCCTGGACCAGCTGATGGAGACCGGCGGCTGCATGACCTTCACCCTTTCCGACGCCTCCTTCATGGTCGCCGGCAACGGCGCCGGACTCGCCTACGCGACGGCCAAGCACGCGGCACTCGGGCTGGTGCGGCACCTCGCCGCCGAGTTGGCCCCACGGGGGCGGGTCAATGCGGTCGCCCCCGGCGGTGTCCTCACCGCACTGAGGGCCAGCACGGCCGACGGCAGCGAACAGGCGCTGTTCAACCACCCCGACGCGCTCCTGACCGCGGTGCGGGACCTCAATCCGTTGCGCATCGTGCTGTCTGCCGAGCAGCTCGCCCCGCTGTATCTGTTCCTCGCGTCGCCCGAGGCCGTGAGATCAGCGGGAGTCGGGGCTCGAAGGCCCTGGCCGGCAGTGTTCACTGTGCGGTGTACCCCCCGTCGACGGGCATCGAGACCCCGGTGAGGTAGGCGGCTTCGGGTGATGCGAGGTAGGACTCGCTCCAGCCAACCCGCTCCGCCCTGGTGCCAACGAGTCCCTCAGCTGACGAATAACCGTTTAGCCAGAGCCCCAGGCCTCTTGGGCAGGGCTGTCAGGCCCCATCGCTCCGTTTCACGCGGGGGCTTGCCGATCATCAAGGTCTTTTCGGGGCTGGGACTCGTTGATGTCGTATGCGCATCCCGGACGAGGGCACCCCCGCCGACCTCGTGGTCTACGCCGAGGACCCGCGTGCGGACGTCCGCGCCCTGGCGGCCCCGCGGCGGGTGGTCCTGAACGGCAAGGTGGTCGGCTGAGGGGCAGGGGGGCGAGTCCCCCTGCCCCTGGAAGCCCCATTCGAGTTGCGGAGACGCGATCGGGTGGGGCTTTTCGTGTGCACGGAGACGCGTGGACTCGACCCACTGAGAACACGATTCGGTCACATGATCTTCACGCTCCTCAGGCAGTGCCTTATTTGTCGCATTAGTCCCTTGTTGTGTCTCTGTATGTTCAAGTCGATCAAGGTTATTGACCATGACTTGTCAAAAGGGGCACCAAGAAAATGAAGGAAGAGTCATCCCCACTGTGGGGGCGGCACGCGTTGCCGTCCCGCACACGCTTGAGACGCACAGCCCTGGTGGCGGTGCTGGCGCTGACGGTGGGTCTGGTTGAGGCGGGAACGGCAGTCGCCAAGCCGGTCTCGACCACCGCGGAGCAGCCGAAGCCGCTGGGTCCGGCGGAGGCGGAGGACGCGGCGTCTGCGCTGTTGACGGCGCGGTTGCAGGATCGCCGCATAGAGGTCACGGGGGAGCGCACCGACTCCACCACGACGTGGGCGAACCCGGATGGCACGACCACAGTGGAGTCGTACACCGGGCCGATCCGTGTGCGGGACGAGCACGGCACCTGGCGGCCGGTGGACACCACGCTGGTCGCCGGCGGCGGGGTGGTGGCGCCGAAGATGGCGGCCGCCGATGTGACACTCTCGGACGGCGGGACGGACCAGACGCTGGTTCAGGTCGGGCGAGGGAAGCACGCGCTGGGCGTCGCCTGGGAGGGCAAGCTGCCCAAGCCCCGGCTGAACGGCTCGACCGCGACGTACCCCGGTGCAGTGAAGGGCGGCGACCTGGTCGTCACGGCCCTGAAGGAGGGCTTCACGCACAACGTCGTGCTCCGTGAACGTCCGGACGGGCCGGTGGAGTACCGGCTTCCGGTCGATGCCACCGGGCTGCGCCTCAAGGAGACCGCCGACAAGCGGCTGGTCTGGGAGGACGCCAAGGGTGAGGCGAGGGCCGGCGCGCCGGCGCCGGTCATGTGGGACTCCTCGCACGACAAGGCATCGGGGGAGCCCGAACACCTGGCGCCGGTAGACGTTGACATCGTCGACGCCGAGGACGGCAGGGGGCAGGTGCTGGTGCTCAAGCCCAGCGCCGCCTTCCTGTCGGATCCCGACGTGACGTATCCGGTGACGATCGACCCCACCGACTCGCTGATGGGTCCGACGACCGACACCTGGGTGCAGTACAAGGACTACCTCACCTCGCAGCGTGGCTCGACCGAACTGAAGGCGGGCACGTACGACGGCAGCGAGAAGGCCCGGTCCTTCCTGAAGTTCAACGTCTCGAAGTACTCGGGCAAGCACGTTCTCGATGCCAAGCTGCGGTTGTACTCGTACTACTCGTCGACGTGCAGCACGTCGAACTCGGGCGTCGAGGTACGCCGAATCACCACCGACTGGGATCCGTCGGCGATCACGTGGTCGGCACAGCCGTCCACGACAGCGACCGGCGCGGTGGTCGTCAAAGACGCCAAGGGCTACAACTCGTCCTGTCCCGCCGGGTACAGCACGTGGAACGTGAGCCCCATCGTGCAGTCGTGGGCGGACGGGCAGGCCAACTACGGTCTGCGGATGGCTGCGGTCACCGAGACCGACCCGCTCACCTGGCGCCGCTACCGGTCGGCGAACTACGTCGACGGCTCCCACGACCCGGCCTCCGAGCCGTCGCTGACGGTGCAGTACAACACCAAGCCGGGCACGCCCACCGCGCTGTCCCCGCTGACCGGGGCGGCCATCAACAGCACGAGACCGACGCTGTCTGCCAAGTCGACCGACGCCGACGGCAACACCGTCACGCTGAGCTTCGAACTCTGGAAGTCGGACGGCACCGCGGCCCTGCAGTCCGGCAAGTCGGTGGCAGTGGCGTCCGGCGCGACGGCGACGTGGACGCCCGGCACCGCGCTGGCCGAGGGCTCGTACAAGTGGCGGGCGATGGCCTCCGACGGCACCGACTCCAGCGCTTGGTCGTCGTTCCAGACGTTCACCGTGGACACAACCAAGCCGGGCGCGCCGTACGTCTCGTCCACGGACTACCCGCAGGACGGCAAGTGGCACGGCGGCGCCGGAACCTCTGGCAAGTTCACCTTTACCCCGGCCGCCGGCACCACTGACCTGGCCGGGTACGTGTACTCGCTGGACGGCGCCGCGGCGCAGACCGTGACCGCCACTGGCTCGACCACGGTCACGCTCACCCCGGCCGCCGACGGCCACCGCACCCTGCGGGTGCAGGCCAAGGACAAGGCGGGCAACGTATCCACGGCCGTCACCTATGACTTCCTCGTCGGCCAGGGCGCCATGGTGCAGCCCGCCGAGGGCGCCGTCAGTGCCCGCCGGGTGAAGCTGGAGGTGGACGCGGAGCCCAAGTACACGCGCGTCACCTTCCAGTGGCGGCGCGGCCCGGGCGCGTCCGTCTACGACGTCCCGCTCGCGAACCTGACCAAGGCCGACAACACCCCGTTCACGGCACAGAAGACGCCGCTGTCCGCCATGGGCGCGCACGCCAACTGGTCCGTGCTGGAAACCCTCGGCCAGATCGGCGGCGTCGTCCAGGTACGGGCCCAGCTCTACACGGACAACGACGCCGATGCCGCGTACATCAGCGAGTGGCGGGGCTTCACCGTCGACCCGAACGCCGATGGCGCGGCCTCCGAGGAGGTCGGCCCCGGCTCGGTGAACCTGCTCACCGGGGACTACTCCGTCAGCGTGACCGACGCCGACGAGTTCGGCCTGTCCTCCTCCCGCACCGCCTCCTCCCGCGGCACCGACCGCGGCTGGATGCCGCAGGGCGAGCGGCTGACCGCCAACCAGCAGGACATATCCACCGACACCAGCGGCTTCACCGCCACCACGGCCACCCTCAGCCGCGTCACCAACCTCGGCCAGGACGGCTCCACCGACTCGCTGAAGATCCTTCCGACGTCCAGCACGAGCGCCGACACCTACGCGTCGGTCGGCGGCGACAGCGGAGCGCTGCGACTCGGCATGAAGCCGGGCAAGACCTACCGCCTCTCCGCCTGGGCCTACGTCCCCTCGGCGACCGGCCTGTCTCCGCAGCACACCAACGGCCTGCGGCTGTACGCCGCCTTCGCCACGCCGTCAGGCACCGTGACGAAGACCTCGCGGAAGGTGCCGTACACCGACGCCTGGGCGGAACTGACGCTGGACTTCACCGTCCCGGCCGACGCCACCTCCGCCTACCTGCGGCTGTACAACGGCTTCGCCGCGGACTCCGGCAAGGCGGTGCACTACGACCACCTGTCGCTGCGCGAGCTGGTCGCGCCCTTCGGCCCCGAGTGGGCCGGCGGCGCATCCGGGGGTGTCACGGACAACGACTACTTCTCGCTGGCCTTCCCGGGCAAGGACGTGGCGGTGATCACCGCCTACGACGACAGCACCGTCACTTTTGCCAAGAGCTCCGACGGCTCCTTCAGCCCCGAGCCCGGTGCCGAAGGACTGATCCTGAGGGCGTCCGGCAGCAGTTATCTGCTGACCGACGACGACGGCACGATCACCACGTTCAAGAAGCAGACCGGCTCAGACGTGTATGTGGTCGAGTCCGTTTCCGGCACGGACGAGGCATCCACCAGTCGGTACACGTACGACACGACCGACGGCCGCTCCCTGGTCAAGCGGGTGATCGGCGAGGCAGAGCCGGGCGTCGACGACACCGCGCAGTGCACCGGCAGCGTGCCGGCGCGTGGCTGCGAGGTGCTGGAGTACGTCTACGCGACGGCTACCACGGCCAGCGCCACCACGCCCGGTGATGTGGTGGATCGCGTCAAGGCTGTGCGGATCTGGTCCTGGGACCCCGCAGCCGGAGCCGTCACCGCCGTCGACGTGGCCACCTACCGCTACGACCAGCTCGGTCGACTGGTCGAGGCATGGGACCCGCGTAAGGGCACGGCCTCCGACACGGCGGTCTTCAAGACCATTTACACCTACGACAGCGGCAACCGCCTCACCAAAATCGACACCGCCGGTGAGCTGCCCTGGTACTTCGACTACGGCAAGGCCGGAGCCGACCAGGACCCGGGGCGCCTGCTCCAGGTCCGACGCCCCGCACTCAAGCCGGGCAGCAAGGACGTCGTCGAGGGCGAGACCGCCTCGAAGGTGGTCTACGAAGTGCCACTGACCCGTTCCGCGGGCGGGCCCCACGACCTCGACGGGGCCAGTGCGGCCAAGTGGGGCCAATCTGATGTGCCCACGGACGCGACCGCCGTCTTCGACGACGCGTCGAACCCCGGCACCAACACCGCCACGTCGACCACGCCGGGGAAGGACGGCTATCAGCAGGCGCTCGTCCATTACCTGAATGCGTCCGCGCAGGAGGTGAACACCGCCACCTGGTCCCCCCTCGGCGTCGGTGACATCGGCACTGTCGAGTACGACCGTTTCGGCAACACCGTCCGGAAGCTCGATGCTTCCGCCCGTCTGCTCGCCCTGGGGCTCGGTGAGGACGCCGCAGAGCGTGCCGTCGAACTCAACCTGCCGGACGACTCCGCCGCTCGAGCCGCGTTGCTGGACTCCCGTGCCGTCTACAGCCGGGACGGCCAGGACGCGCTCGAAGAGCTGGGTCCCGTCTATCGGGCCCTGCTCGACGAGGCGGTGCCGGCACAAGCCGACCCTCCCATGCCCGCGCTCGCCGCCGGCACGTCGGTGCTCGTCCGCGAGCACACCGTCCACCGGTACGACGAGGGCAAGCCCGACGGTGCGGCCTATCACCTGGAGACCACCACCCTCGACGGCGCGAAGATCGAGGGATACGCCAACGACGTCGAGGTCCGGGTCACCAAGACCGGCTACGGCACCCCGATCGGCGGCACCTCCGGCTGGACCCTGCGCACCGAGACCTCGGTGATCACGGACGCCGTGGTCGGCGGGGCGAATATGACCGCCACACTCAAGTACGACGCGGCGGGTCGTGCGGTCGAGTCCCGCAGGCCGGGCTCGAACGGCGCGGACGCGGGCACGGTGAAGACCGTGTTCTACACGGCCGGCGCCAACCCGGACGACGCCGCGTGCGGCAACCGCCCCGAATGGGCGGGCAACCCGTGTGTCACGCTGCCTGGCGGCAAGGTCACCGGCGCCGACACCACGCGCATGCCGGACACGCTACCGGTCAAGCGGGTCACCCGCTACTCCCGCTTCGGGGACGTCGAGGAGGTCACGGAGACCAACGCGGGCAAGACCCGCACGAGCACCACCGTCTACGACGCGGCCGACCGGATCGTCTCCACGAAGATCACCGGTGACCTCGGCCAGGACCTCCCCGAGGTCACCACCGAGTACGACCCGGTCACCGGCAACGCGGTCAAGACCATGGCCGGCGGGAAGACCGTCACCCGGGTCTTCGACGCCCTGGACCGCCTGCTGTCCTACACGGACGCCGACGGCGGCACGACCACGACCGAGTTCGACAGGTTCGGTAAGCCGGTCAAGGTCAGCGACAACACCGGGCACACCACCTATACCTACGACCGCACCAAGGAACCTCGCGGCATGGTCACCTCGGTGATCGACAGCATCGCCGGAACCTTCACGGCCAGGTACGACTCCGAAGGTCGTCTGGTAGAACAGACGTATCCCGGAGGGTACGTCCGCAAGGACACGTTCAACTCCGCAGGCGGTGGCACCGGCCGTACATACACCCGCGTCTCCGACGGCGAGGTCGTCTACGGCCAGCACCTGGAGATAACGACGCAGGGCGCCGTCGCAGCCGACACCAACTCCACCGACAGCAAGGAGTACACCTACGACCGGCTCGGCCGCCTGATCAAGGCGGCCCAGACCACCACCACCGGCTGCACCACCCGCGCCTACGCCTTCGACGAGGCCGGACGCAGCATCACCGGCCGCATGAACCGTACCTCCAAGACGGTCTTCGCCGCCGCCGAGGACGGCTCGTGCACCAGCACCGGCGGCACGGTCACCACCAGCGCGTACGACAGCGCCGACCGGCTCCTGACCGCCGGCTACACGTACGACGCCTTCGGCCGCGCCACCGCCACCGGCACCGGCTCGGTCAACACCTACTGGGACAACGACCTCGTCGCATCCCAGACCGTGGGCGACAAGCGCCAGTCCTGGAGTCTCGACCCGGCCCACCGCTTCACCGCCTTCACCACCGAGACGAAGCAGCCCGACGGCACTTGGGCCAACGCGACCAGCAAGCTCAACCATTACGGAGACGACTCCGACGAGCCCCGCTGGATCATCGAGGACACCACCCAGGGCACCCTGACCCGCAACGTCTCCGGCCCGGACGGCGACCTGACCGCCACCACCTCCGCCACCGGCGATGTGGAGCTGCAGTTCGCGAACCTGCACGGCGACGTGGCCGTCACCCTTGCTCCGACGACGACCACGCCGAAGGTCCTCACCTTCGACGAGTTCGGAGTGCCCACCGAGGGCCAGGCCACCCAGCGCTACGGCTGGCTCGGCGCCAAGCAACGCTCCTCCGAGGCACTCGACAACGTCATCCTCATGGGAGCCCGCCTCTACAGCCCCGAGCTCGGCCGCTTCCTCCAGGTCGACCCGGAGCCCGGAGGCAACGCCAACCCGTACGATTACTGTGCGGGCGACCCCGTCAACTGCACGGATCTCGACGGGAACTGGGGCTTCAGCTTCAAGAAGATGTTCAAGAAGGTTGCCCGCGTCGCGGAAGTGGCCTCGTACATCCCGGGCCCCATCGGCAACATTGCCTCCGCCGTCGGAGCGATCTCCTACGCCGCCACCGGCAACTGGCGTAAGGCCGCCGAGATGAGCGTCGGCGTCGCCTTCGGCTCCGCCGGCCGGCTCGCTGTCAAGGGCTTCAAGGCGGCGCGTGCCCTGCGCAAGGCCGGCCGTGTCAACCGCGCGGCCTCACGTGCCCGATCGATCTTCAGACGTTCACGGTGCAACTCCTTCGCGCCGGACACACCGGTCCTGATGGCCGACGGCAGCTATCTGCCGATCAGCGCGGTTCGCATCGGTGATCTGGTGCTGTCGACCGACCCCATCACGGGGCTAAGCACAGCGCAGCCGGTGCTGGACGTCATCTCCGGATTCGGTCTCAAGCACCTGATCGACATCGACACAGATGCCGATCCCACGAACGGCAGCCTCGTCGCCACCGCCGAGCACCCGTTCTGGGTCATCGGGAGGGGATGGACGTCCGCCCAGCGGATCCGGGTCGGCGACCGACTTCTGAACCCGTCCGGGGCCGACCATGTCGTCCGCCGCGTCGTCGACCTGGGCGAGGTCGAGAACCAGTCCGTCTTTAACCTGAACGTCGGAAACGTTCACACCTTCGTCGTCAACGACGGCACCGCCAATGAGGTCGTGCACAACGCCAACGACTGCCCCGTCGTGCGCGTTCAGGGACGGGCCGGCGGAGGCATCGTGACTCCGGGGCCCTTCGCCCGATACGGCGTCCGGTGGCCCAAGGGAATGTCGCGTAGCTTCACCAACGACGTCCGCACCAAGATTGACAACCTGGGCCGCACCCACGGGTGCCACCGGTGCGGGGCCAAGACGCCGGGCGGGGGACTGAAGCGGTTCATTCCGGACCACTGGCCGGCCGTCTCCATCAACAAGCGTCGGGGAGGGAAGTTGAAGACGCTTCTCCTTCCGCATTGTTCTCGCTGTTCACTACTGCAGCGGGACAAGCTCCGAGCGCTTTCCAACGCGATCAGAAGGAGAAGGTAGGTAGTCCCGGTGGGTCGGCCAGCCCGGCCGACCCACCGGGATCGCCTCGCATCGGATCAGACGGAGACGAGCCGGTCGAGCTGGAACTCCGCCTCGTCGCTCGGAGCGATCAACAACGATTGCACCCGGTACCGCCCCTTCGGGACATCGATGTGGAAGACATCCGACTCACTGACTTCGCTCCCGCCCATCGCGGAGTCCAGGAGCGTGTAACCGCCTTCGAGGGTGATCTCGAAGTGGTCCTGCCAGTCTGCCGATCGCGCAGCGGCCTCCACCGCCGCCTCCAGCCCCTGGTCGTCGTCGGCGGCCACCCACCGGACGAAGGTCATGGCGTTTTCGAGATAGGTGATGGCGAGAGGCTCGCCTCCCAGCGTCAGGACGTCGCCATGATCCGGCAGAACGATCTTTCCCACAGAATCGGCTGCTGTCGCGTCCGCCTCGACGCCGTCCCAGTCGGGCACATACGAATCCGGGCACAGTGCATAAAGGCCGAAGTCCGTTTCGAGCCACCTCACCGGCGATCTCCCCTTTTCGTGATGCGTGGTGCTCTCAAGCCACGTCCATCCCATGTTCCGATCCCGATGCTCCAATGGAGCGTCCGAGATTCCTCAGCCTATAGCGCGGGCCGGCCCTTCTCCACCGCGCGCAGCTGCTCCCAGTCGACCTCGGGGTGGGACTTCGACGCCGACGAGATCCAAATTCCCCTGCGCACCGAGACTCGCGCCGGCCCGAGAACCTGGGTCCGGTCGTACAGGTCGTTCACAGTGCGGAGGCGCTGCGTCTTGGCGCCGTCCGGCCCGACGGTTCTGGTTGGGAGCCAAGTGGGGCAAAAGCGGCTGATACACGTGATGCCTTTCGTCCGTTTGGCTATGCGGGCGACCCGCGGCTGCGAACAGCCGCCGATGCCCTCGCTGCCGACACGGACGCTCCGACCAGCCGCATCGCGGCCGGCCTCGCCCAGCAGCACGGTGGATCGTCCCGGACCTGGGAACGGCTTTTGAACCAAGCTCGTCAGACCGCCTTGGACCCCGACCGGTAAGTCGGCCGCTACGCTGCTGCGCCGCTTTCGACCCAGTGGACGACGTCGCGGGCGCGCCGTGTGCCCTCCTCGGTGAGGATCGTCACGAGGAGGTTCAAGACGGGCTCGGCCATTTCCCGGGCGTATTCGGGGTCTTCCTTGGTGAGCTTCCGCCATGCCGCGTGCGCGTTCGTGATCAGTTGGTAGGTGTCGTCTTGTGGCTACGCTTTGACCTCCCGGCGGCGCTGCGCCGTCTCGACGAGGAGCTCGACCGTCTCGGCCCACGCCGTGGTGTTGCGCAGCGTCAGCCAGGCCCGGACGGTCATCGTGTTGACGGTGTATGGGTGTTGGGGGCCGTACTGCTGGGTGAGTGCCGTTTCGAGGTGGTCGGCGGTCAGGATGGCGTCGGCGAGGGTGCCGGTGCCTTGCCGCGCGGCGTGCTCTTGGGCGATGAGCTGCCCCCACAGGATGCGGAAGGACGCGGGCAGGGGTGCCGCCCACTCGTCCGCGACCGGGGCCGCCGCCGGCATCTGCCCGCCGGTCACCCAGGCGCGGGGATCTGCTGGACGCCGAACTGCTGCGTCAGCAGGAGCGTGGTCCCGCCGAATCTTCACGGTGAAGTCGCCTGCGTATGGATCGCTGCGGGGCGCTGGGGGCGCTTGTGCGGGCTCCGGGGCCGGGGGTGGGGGTGTGGGGTGCGGATGGTCGAGGGTGGTCACGGAGCCGTCTACGGCCACGATCAGGGGCCAAGTGGACCCGTCCGCCTCCTTGGCGTTGACGCGGACGGGTCGGCCCCGCAAGGCGGCCTTGATCCGGACCTCGGCGAGGGCGGCGACACGGGCCTCGGCGGGGTCGCCGCCAGGGCCGGTGATCTCCTCACCGTCGAGCGAGGCAGCGCCGTTCGAGCCGACGGTGATGGTGTAGATCGGAGTTGCGGGAACGGTGTCGGGGTCGGTCATGATTCTTCTTTCTCCGCTCTATCCACCCTTGGGGAAGTAAGGCGGCGCCCACCCGAGATAGGTGGCCCCCCATTTCGTTTCAATGTCCGTCGCCGGAACAACATCGATATAACCAGGGCGCAATATGTCGTTGCTCGCGATCTTGCCGTCTCCGAGATACACGGCAACGTGCCCGGCCCTGTGCCCGGTGTCCCAATACATCAGGGCACCCGGCGGCCAGGGTCATTGCGTGATCGAGGTTGGTCCGGTTCGCGTGTGACGTGGTGTCATGTCCGTTGGCGAGGCCGGGAAGCAGCGCAGGCACGACCCGCGGTGATCATGTGGGTGTCGAGTCCATTGATCACCGAGCGAGACCGTGCCTGCCCCTGCATCATCCCTTATGCCCGCGGCGTTCGAGCACCTGGCCCAGGCCAATGCCCCAGCACCGGTCGCTGACGCTGTGCGCCTGCGCAGCTTCCTCAGCCTGCTGCCAGATCCCCGCGACCGCCGGGGTCGTCGCTACCCGCTGGAGGCACTGCTGTGTGCGGCGGCCGCGAGCGTGCTGGCCGGCGCCCGCTCCCTGGCCGCGGTCGGCGAGTGGATCGCTGATGCTCCGCGGTGGGCACTGCGCGCCTGCGGCTTCGCGCCCGATCCGCTGACCGGCGCTGTGCCGGTGCCGCACCCAGCCACCGTTCGGCGCCTGCTCGCCCGGCTCGATGGCGATGTGCTGGATGAGACGATCGGCGCCTTCCTTGCGGCCCGCGCCAGGCGGCCGGAGGACACTGCCGGCAAGCGCCCAGTGCTGCGGGCGATCGCAGTGGACGGCAAGACGCTGCGCGGCTCACGCCACGCAGCCCAGGCGGCGGTGGTGCTGCTGGCGGCGATGGAGCACGCCGGCAGCGTGCTCGCCCAGCGGCAGGTCGCCGACAAGAGCAACGAGATCCCCGCCTTCGCCCCACTGCTCGACACCATGGACCTGACCGGCAGCGTGATCACCGCCGACGCCCTGCACACCCAGCACGACCACGGCACCTACCTGCGCGCACGCGACGCCCACTACTGAGGTTTTCGGGTTGAGGTCGGTGTGGTGATGGCCAGGCCGGTTTCGGTGAGGCAGCCGTCGATGAGGCGGGGGCGGTGCTGGATGTGT
>NZ_JBSFJL010000051.1:0-46621 GCF_053598035.1 Streptomyces sp. NPDC001204
GGTGTTTCCGACTCTATCAGATCTTTTTCCGATCCGATTTCCTCGGCGCTTTCCAGTTCTTCGCTCTCGCGTTTCCCTTTCCGGCGGCTCCGACTTTATCAGAGATTCTGAGTCGGATTTCCCGCCGCTCCGGGAGTGTCTTCCGAAGTGCATGAAGCCTTCGGGTTCCCGTCCTGGCGGAGCCGTAAACGTACTGGAGCGGGGCGCCCCGATGCAAATCGAGGTGCCCCGCCACCAGTTCGCGCGTCCCGGGGGACGTGCGGGGGTCAGACCTCCACGACGACCGGGAGGATCATCGGCCTGCGCCGATAGGAGTCCGAGACCCACTTGCCGAGGGTGCGGCGGATGAGCTGCTGGAGCTGGTGGGCGTCGGCGATGCCCTCCTGGGCGGACTTCTCCAGGACCTCCGCGATCTTCGGGATGACCGCGGCGAAGGCGGAGTCGTCGATGCCCGAGCCGCGGGCCTGGACGTGCGGGCCACCGGTGATCTTGCCGGTGGTGGAGTCGACCACCACGAAGACCGAGATGATGCCCTCGTCGCCCAGGATCTTGCGGTCCTTCAGCGCGGGCTCGCCCACGTCGCCGACCGAGAGGCCGTCGACGTACACGTAGCCGGCCTGGACCTTGCCGGAGATCTTGGCCTTGCCCTCGATCAGGTCGACGGTCACGCCGTCCTCGGCGATGACGATCCGGTCGTGCGGCACTCCTGTGAGAGCGCCCAGCTCGGCGTTGGCCCGCAGGTGGCGCCATTCGCCGTGGACCGGCATCAGGTTCCGCGGGCGGCAGATGTTGTAGAAGTACAGCAGCTCACCGGCCGAGGCGTGGCCCGAGACGTGGACCTTGGCGTTGCCCTTGTGCACGACGTTGGCGCCCCAGCGGGTCAGGCCGTTGATGACCCGGTACACCGCGTTCTCGTTGCCCGGGATCAGCGACGACGCCAGGATCACCGTGTCGCCCTGGACGATGCGGATCTGGTGGTCGCGGTTGGCCATGCGGGACAGGGCCGCCATGGGCTCGCCCTGGGAGCCGGTGCAGACGAGCACGACCTCGTGGTCGGGCAGGTCGTCCAGGGTCTTGACGTCGACCACCAGACCCGGCGGGACCTTCAGGTAGCCCAGGTCCCGGGCGATGCCCATGTTGCGGACCATGGACCGGCCGACGAAGGCGACCCGGCGGCCGTACTCGTGCGCGGCGTCCAGGATCTGCTGGATGCGGTGGACGTGGCTGGCGAAGCTCGCCACGATGATCCGCTTGCGGGCGCCGGCGAAGACCTGGCGCAGCACGTTGGAGATGTCCCGCTCGTGCGGGGTGAAGCCGGGAACCTCGGCGTTGGTGGAGTCGGTGAGGAGGAGGTCGATGCCTTCCTCGCTCAGCCGGGCGAACGCGTGGAGGTCGGTCAGGCGGTTGTCCAGCGGCAGCTGGTCCATCTTGAAGTCGCCGGTGTGCACGACCATGCCCGCGGGGGTGCGGATGGCGACCGCGAGGGCGTCCGGGATGGAGTGGTTGACCGCGATGAACTCGCAGTCGAAGGGACCGACGCGCTCGCGCTGTCCTTCCGCCACTTCGAGGGTGTACGGACGGATGCGGTGCTCCTGGAGCTTGGCCTCGATGAGGGCGAGGGTCAGCTTGGAGCCGATGAGGGGGATGTCCGGCTTCTCGCGCAGGAGGAACGGGACACCGCCGATGTGGTCCTCGTGACCGTGGGTGAGGACGATGCCCTCGATGTCGTCGAGACGGTCACGGATGGACGAGAAGTCCGGCAGGATCAAGTCGATTCCGGGCTGCTCCTCCTCGGGGAAGAGCACTCCGCAGTCGACGATCAGCAGGCGGCCGCCGTATTCGAAGACGGTCATGTTCCGGCCGATCTCGCCGAGGCCCCCGAGGGGTGTGACCCTCAGACCTCCGTCGGGGAGGCGCGGGGGCGAGCCCAGTTCAGGATGCGGATGACTCAAAAGACTCTCCTCACCACACGCGCCACGTACCGGTGGGCACGTGGCGCGCGTGACGTTCGTGCAGAAGCAGTTGTCATGGTGGGTTGCGGGCACCGGTGTGGCCCGCCTATTCAGTTGTCAGGCCTCGGGTGTTACGGGGTGGTGCGAAGTCTCGTTGTCAGAGCTGTACCCCGCCGGCGGCAAGATCGATCTTGAGCTGCTCGGTCTCCTCGGGCGTGAGCTCGACCATCGGGGGCCGCAGCGGGCCGCCGGGCAGGCCCTGGAGGGCGAGCGCGGCCTTGGTGGTCATGACGCCCTGGGTGCGGAACATGCCGGTGTACACCGGGAGCAGCTTCTGGTGGATCTCGGTGGCCTTCTGGACGTCGCCGGCGGTGAACGCCTCGACCAGGGCGCGCAGGTCCGGGGTGACGACGTGGCCGACGACCGAGACGAAGCCGACCGCGCCCACCGAGAGCAGGGGCAGGTTCAGCATGTCGTCGCCGGAGTACCAGGCGAGACCGGAGCGCGCGATGGCCCAGCTCGCCCGGCCGAGGTCGCCCTTGGCGTCCTTGTTGGCGACGATCCGCGGGTGCTCGGCGAGGCGGACGATCGTCTCGGTGTTGATCGGGACGCCGCTGCGGCCGGGGATGTCGTAGAGCATGACCGGCAGGCCGGTGGCGTCGGCGATGGCCTTGAAGTGGCGGTACAGGCCCTCCTGCGGGGGCTTGTTGTAGTACGGCGTGACGGTCAGCAGGCCGTGCGCGCCGGCCTGCTCGGCGGCGCGGGCCAGTTCGATGCTGTGGCGGGTGTCGTTGGTGCCGACGCCGGCCACGATGTGGGCGCGGTCGCCGACCGCGTCCAGGACCGCGCGTACCAGGTCCGTTTTCTCCGCATCGCTGGTGGTGGGGGACTCGCCGGTGGTGCCGTTGACGATCAGGCCGTCGTTGCCTGCGTCCACCAGGTGGGCGGCGAGCCGCTGCGCGCCGTCGAGGTCGAGTGCGCCGTCCGCCGTGAAGGGCGTGACCATGGCGGTGAGGACCCGCCCGAAGGGGGTCTGCGGAGTCGAGGTCGGAGCCATGGGTAACACGCTACTCGCTGCTCAATGTGGGGGCTGCCCTCGGGGGGCGGGCCGGCGGGTGGTGGCAAAAATGGAGCCCGGCACTGCCTGCTCGGGGGTTCAAGCAGTGCCGGGTCCGTTTGATCAGGCTAGATGAACTTCTCCAAGGGCCGCAATCCGGACACTTCGCGCGGCTGAACCGTACATCTGTACCGGAGCGGGCGGGCGGGCGCCGGCTACGGCGCGACCCGGCCGTTGGCGTTGAAGGCGGCGTAGGTCAGCGGCATGAGCCTGGCCCACTCGGCCTCCATCTTCTCGCCCACCATCTCGATCTCCCGCTGCGGGAAGGACGGCACCTTGGCCAGCTCGTGCTGGGTGCGCAGACCGAGGAAGTGCATCAGCGAGCGGGCGTTGCAGGTGGCGTACATCGACGAGAACAGGCCGACCGGCAGGACCGAGCGGGCCACCTCACGGGCGACACCGGCCGCGAGCATCTCCTGGTAGGCCTCGTAAGCCTCCCGGTAGGAGTCCGCCATGACCCGGCCGACGAGCTCCTGCTGGGCCTGGGTGCCCTCGACGAACCGGTACTTGCCCGGGCGTCCCTCCTGCACGAGCTTGCGGGACTCGTCGGGGACGTAGAAGACCGGCTCCAGCTCGCGGTAGCGCCCGCTCTCCTCGTTGTACGACCAGCCCACGCGGTGCCGCATGAACTCACGGAAGACGAAGATGGGGGCGCTGATGAAGAAGGTCATCGAGTTGTGCTCGAAGGGGCTGCCGTGCCGGTCGCGCATCAGGTAGTTGATCAGTCCCTTGGAGCGCTCGGGGTCCTTGTCCAGCTCGGCCAGGGACTGCTCTCCGATGGTCGAGACGCGGGCCGCGAACAGCACGTCGGCGTCGGACGCGGTGTGCTTGACCAGTTCGACGGTGATGTCACTGCGGAAGCTGGGCTTCGGGTCGTCGGCGGGGGTGGCGGTCACGGCTCGGAGGGTCCCTTCCTTGACGGCTGACGGGCGGCGACCACTCTACGGCCCGGCTCTGACATCGGGGCGTTCGGTGCCGGGGCACGACATCTTCGGTGAAGATCTGCGAATTCGGCGAAACCGGGCACCTTTTGGGACACTCGGTCGTCTGTATGGGTGAGACACCCCAGTTCGACCCCCGGAAGGAGTCGTACCCCCGATGCTCCGTCGGCGCGAACCCGTACCGTTCGCCTTCGTCGCCGAAGCCGACCGGTTCCGCAGCAACGTCGCTCCCCCGCCCCGCGAGCGCGCGTCCACCGGCCGAATAGCCGGGCGCTGCCTGCTGGGGCTGACCATCGTCGCCGCGCTCGTGGGCTCCGTGATCCTGGGGACGCCCGCGCTGACCATCAGCCACTCCCCCGCCGAGACGCAGCAGTCCCAGGTCTCCCCCGGACACTGAGCGGGTCCGGGCCCCGCACCGCCGCGCCGGCGGTGCGGAGATCGCCTCCACGGCCCCCACGGGTGGTGGGCACGGACCCAGGCGGATAGCCTCACCGGGCACAGCCCATGCATGGATTGAGTGAGGACCAGCCGTGCCCCTGTCCTTCCTGACGGCCGACCGCGCCTTCGACGCGGCGGACGACGTAGCGCTGCCGTTCGACGACCGCGAGCGCTGGCGACGCCCCTACCGGCCCGGGCCGTGGCGTGTGGGGGCGGCCGCCCTCCTGCTGCTGCTCGCCTCCTTCGTGCTGCTCGCGGGGGTCGTCACGGCGGTCACCGCCACGCTGTCCTCCGCCGGTTTCTGCTTCGTCGTCGCCCTGGTCGTGATCGCCGGCGCGCTGCGGCTGCTGCGCATGGGCGTCTGGGTCAGCGCACGCGGGCTGCGGCACGTGAGCCTCCTCGTCACCCGTACGACGCCGTGGGCGCAGGTCACCGGCGTACGGACGGTGCAGCAGCCGGTGCGCTGGCTGGGGCTGCCGCGCACGGTGCAGGGGCAGGCTCTGGTGCTCGGCCGCAGGGGCCGTGGGCAGCAGGAGTCGCCGTCGCTGATGACCACGCACAACGCCGACTTCCTGGGTCGTGTCGAGGCGTTCGACCGGGCGGCGGACGCGGTGGAGGCGTGGGCGGCGGAGAACGGGAAGCGCTGACCCCGGCCGACGGCATGCCAAAGGGGCCCGGTCCGCGCGCGGACCGGGCCCCTCCGCGTTCACGGCGGTGTTCCGGGTGTCAGGCGGCCTGCACCGGTTTGCCGTCGTGCAGGGCGATCGCCCGCTGCATCGCCTTGCGGGCGCGGGGGGTGTCGCGGGCGTCGTGGTAGGCGACGGCGAGACGGAACCAGGTGCGCCAGTCGTCGGGAGCCGCCTCCGTCTCGGCCTTGCGCCGGGCGAAGACCCGGTCGGCCGAGTCGCGGTCGACGCGCCCGCTGGGCGTGCGGCTCAGCTCGTCGACGGGCAGGCCCCCCTCGGCGTCGAGCTCGGCGGCGAGCTGGTTGGCCCGGCGGACGAACTGGGTGTTCTTCCACAGGAACCACAGGCCGATCACCGGCAGGATCAGCACGGCGATCCCGAAGGCGACGGTGACGGGTGTGCCGTACTGGATGAGCATGACGCCGCGGCTGCCGACCAGGACGAAGTAGAAGACCAGGACGGCGGCCGTGACGAGGTAGGTGATCTTCGCGCGCATGAGGGGCTTCGGGGCTCAGTTCAGGTCGAGGAAGTGCTCCAGGCCGACGGTCAGGCCCGGAGTGGTCACCACGCGGCGCGCGCCGAGCAGGATGCCCGGCATGAAGCTGCTGTGGTGGAGCGAGTCGTGGCGGATGGTGAGCGTCTCCCCCTCGGCGCCCAGCAGGACCTCCTGGTGGGCGAGCAGTCCGCGCAGGCGCACGGCGTGGACCGGCACACCGTCGACGCTGGCGCCGCGCGCCCCGTCCAGGGCGGTGACGGTGGCGTCCGGTGCCGGGGCCGAGCCCGCCTCGGCCCGGGCCTCGGCGATGAGCTGCGCGGTGCGGGTGGCGGTGCCGGAGGGGGCGTCGACCTTGTTCGGGTGGTGCAGTTCGATGACCTCGACCGACTCGAACCAGGGCGCGGCGATCTGCGCGAACTTCATGGTGAGCACGGCGCCGATGGAGAAGTTCGGGGCGATGAGCACACCCGTCTGCGGGGACTGGGCCAGCCAGCCCCGCAGCTGCGCGAGGCGCTCGTCGGTCCAGCCGGTGGTGCCGACGACGGCGTGGATGCCGTGCCGTACGCAGAAGTCGAGGTTGCCCATGACCGACCCGGGGGTGGTCAGTTCGACCGCCACCTGGGCGCCCGTCTCGGCGAGGGTCTCCAGCTTGTCGCCCCGGCCGAGGGCGGCGACCAGTTCCATGTCCTCGGCGGCCTCGACCGCCCGTACCGCCTCGGACCCGATCCGGCCCTTGGCACCGAGGACCGCCACGCGCAGCTTGCTCATCTCTTGCTTCCTTACCACCGACGGACGGACAGGGGGTTAGGCGACCGCGTCGTGCAGACGCGCGGCCTGCTTGTCCTTGAGCGGGCCGATGACCGACAGCGACGGGCGCTGTCCCAGGATCTCCCGGGCGACCGAGCGGACCTCGTCCGGGGTGACCGCCGCCATCCTGGCCAGCATGTCGTCGACGGAGATCTGCTCGCCCCAGCACAGTTCACTCTTGCCGATACGGTTCATCAGCGCACCCGTGTCCTCCAGGCCGAGGACCGTGGAGCCCTGGAGCTGGCCGATGGCGCGGCCGATCTCTTCGTCGGTCAGGCTGTTCTCGGCGACGTGGTCGAGTTCGTCCCGGCAGATCTTCAGCACGTCGTGCACCTGGCTCGGGCGGCAGCCGGCGTAGACGCCGAACAGTCCGCAGTCGGCGAAGCCGGAGGTGTAGGAGTACACGCTGTAGGCCAGGCCGCGCTTCTCCCGGACCTCCTGGAAGAGGCGGGAGGACATGCCGCCGCCGAGGGCGGTGTTCAGCACGCCCAGGGCCCAGCGCCGGTCGTCGGTGCGGGCGAGGCCGGGCATGCCGAGGACGACGTGCGCCTGCTCCGTCCTGCGGTTCTGGAGCTCGACCCGGCCGGCGGCGCGCAGGGTGCGTCGGCCGTCGCGCGGGGCGATGGGGGCGGCCTGGGCGTTCTTGAGGGCGCCGGCCTTCTCGAAGGCGGCGCGGACCTGGCGTACGACCTTGGCGTGGTCGATGTTGCCGGCGCACGCGACCACCAGGTGGGTGGGGTCGTAGTGCTTCTTGTAGAAGCGGCGGATGCGGTCGGCGGTGAGGGCGTTGACCGTGTCGACCGTGCCGAGGACGGGGCGGCCGAGGGGGTTGTCGCCGAACATGGTGTGCGCGAACAGGTCGTGCACGCAGTCGCCGGGGTCGTCCTCGGTCATGGCGATCTCTTCGAGGATCGCGCCGCGCTCGACGTCGACATCCTCCTCGAGGATCAGCGAGCCGGTGAGCATGTCGCAGACGACGTCGATGGCGAGGGGCAGGTCGGTGTCGAGCACGCGTGCGTAGTAGCACGTGTACTCCTTGGCCGTGAACGCGTTCATCTCGCCGCCGACGGCGTCGATCGCGGAGGAGATGTCCAGGGCGGACCGGCGGGACGTGCCCTTGAAGAGCAGGTGCTCCAGGTAGTGCGTGGCACCGCCCAGCGCGGGGGTCTCGTCGCGGGAGCCGACGTGCGCCCAGATGCCGAAGGTGGCCGAGCGCACGGAGGGCAGGGTCTCGGTGACGATGCGCAGGCCGCCCGGGAGGGTGGTCCTGCGGACGGTGCCGATGCCGTTCTGGCCCTTGATGAGGGTTTGGGTACGGGCGACGGCCCGCGCCTCCGAGGAGGTGCGGGCCGCCGCCTTGAAGCCACGGGACGTCACTTGTCGGCGTCGTCCTTCTTGTCGTTGCCGTCTTCCTCGCCCTCGATCACGGGGACCAGGGAGAGCTTGCCGCGGGAGTCGATCTCGGCGATCTCGACCTGGACCTTGTGGCCCACGCCGAGCACGTCCTCGACGTTCTCCACGCGCTTGCCGCCGGCCAGCTTGCGGATCTGCGAGATGTGCAGCAGACCGTCCTTGCCGGGGAGCAGGGAGACGAACGCGCCGAAGGTGGTCGTCTTCACGACCGTGCCCAGGTAGCGCTCGCCGACCTCGGGCATCGTCGGGTTGGCGATGCCGTTGATCGTGGCACGGGCGGCCTCGGCCGAGGGGCCGTCGGCCGCACCGATGTAGATCGTGCCGTCGTCCTCGATGGTGATCTCGGCGCCCGTGTCCTCCTGGATCTGGTTGATCATCTTGCCCTTGGGGCCGATGACCTCGCCGATCTTGTCGACCGGGATCTTCACGGTGATGATCCGCGGCGCGTTCGGGGACATCTCGTCCGGCCTGTCGATCGCTTCCATCATCACGTCGAGGATGTGGAGGCGGGCGTCACGGGCCTGCTTCAGGGCCGCGGCCAGCACGGAGGCCGGGATGCCGTCCAGCTTGGTGTCGAGCTGGAGGGCGGTGACGAACTCCTTCGTACCGGCGACCTTGAAGTCCATGTCGCCGAAGGCGTCCTCGGCACCGAGGATGTCGGTCAGCGTCACGTAGTGCGTCTCGCCGTCGATCTCCTGGGAGATCAGACCCATGGCGATACCGGCGACCGGGGCCTTCAGCGGCACACCGGCGTTCAGCAGCGACATGGTGGAGGCGCAGACCGAGCCCATCGAGGTCGAACCGTTGGACCCGAGGGCCTCGGAGACCTGACGGATCGCGTAGGGGAACTCCTCGCGTGCGGGCAGCACCGGCACGAGCGCGCGCTCGGCGAGGGCGCCGTGGCCGATCTCGCGGCGCTTGGGGGAGCCGACGCGGCCGGTCTCACCGGTGGAGTACGGCGGGAAGTTGTAGTTGTGCATGTAGCGCTTGCGGGTCACCGGGGAGAGGGTGTCCAGCTGCTGCTCCATGCGGAGCATGTTCAGGGTGGTGACGCCCAGGATCTGGGTCTCGCCACGCTCGAACAGCGCGGAGCCGTGCACCCGCGGGAGGGCCTCGACCTCGGCGGCCAGCGTGCGGATGTCGGTGACACCGCGGCCGTCGATGCGCTTCTTCTCCTTGATGACGCGCTCACGGACCAGGGTCTTGGTCAGCGAGCGGTACGCGGCGGAGATCTCCTTCTCGCGGCCCTCGAACTCGGGCAGCAGCTTCTCGGCGGCCAGCCCCTTGACGCGGTCCAGCTCCGTCTCGCGCTCCTGCTTGCCGGCGATGGTGAGCGCCTGGGAGAGCTCGGGACGGACGGCGGCGGTGAGCGCCTCCAGGACGTCGTCCTGGTAGTCGAGGAAGATCGGGAACTCGCCGGTCGGCTTGGCGGCCTTGGCGGCGAGGTCCGACTGGGCGCGGCAGAGCACCTTGATGAAGGGCTTCGCGGCTTCCAGACCGGCGGCGACGACCTCCTCGGTGGGGGCCTCGGCACCGCCCTCGACCAGCTTGATGGTCTTCTCGGTGGCCTCGGCCTCGACCATCATGATCGCGACGTCGCCGTCCTCCAGGACGCGACCGGCGACCACCATGTCGAAGACGGCGTCCTCGAGCTCGGTGTGCGTCGGGAAGGCGACCCACTGACCGCGGATCAGCGCGACGCGGACGCCGCCGATCGGGCCGGAGAAGGGCAGGCCGGCCAGCTGCGTGGACGCGGACGCGGCGTTGATCGCCACGACGTCGTACAGGTGGTCGGGGTTGAGCGCCATGACGGTGCAGACGACCTGGATCTCGTTGCGCAGGCCCTTCCTGAAGGACGGGCGCAGCGGGCGGTCGATCAGGCGGCAGGTGAGGATCGCGTCCTCGCTCGGCCGGCCCTCACGGCGGAAGAAGCTGCCGGGGATCTTGCCGGCGGCGTACATCCGCTCCTCGACGTCCACCGTGAGCGGGAAGAAGTCGAGCTGGTCCTTGGGCTGCTTGGATGCGGTGGTGGCCGACAGCACCATGGTGTCGTCGTCCAGGTACGCGACGGCGGAGCCGGCGGCCTGCTTGGCCAGGCGGCCCGTCTCGAAGCGGATGGTACGGGTGCCGAAGGGGCCGTTGTCGATCACGGCTTCGGCGTAGTGGGTCTCGTTCTCCACTAGCGTTTTCTCCTCGTCGTCGTCCTCCCGCCCGTGTGGCGGGTGGACGGTGGCGGAGAGGCGCTCCGTCTGGTGCGGGCCGGTCTTCGATCGAAGCACCCGGGGTTCGTTCTCCCGGGGGCCACTACCGAGGACCGGCGGCGGCGAGGCGCGCTCCTCCTCGTTCGTCGGGCGCGATGACGTGCCGTGCCCTCTTCGGGCAGGCCGTATCACGCCGTGTCATGGGTACTGCGTACTGCGTCGTGCTACCACACTACAAAGGGGCACCGACACTCCGCACGTTCCCGTACGTTCCCTTACGTACGGCAAAGGGAGCGGTCCCCTGTCTCCCGGGAACCGCTCCCTCACGACGTCTTACTTGGCGCCCGCCGCACCACGGCGGATGCCGAGGCGGTCGACCAGCGCGCGGAAGCGCGTGATGTCCTTCTTGGCGAGGTACTGCAGCAGGCGACGGCGCTGACCGACCAGGATCAGCAGACCGCGGCGGGAGTGGTGGTCGTGCTTGTGGGTCTTGAGGTGCTCGGTCAGGTCGGAGATCCGACGGGACAGCAGAGCGACCTGGACCTCGGGGGAGCCGGTGTCACCCTCCTTGGTACCGAACTCGGTGATGATCTGCTTCTTCGTGGCGGCGTCGAGCGACACTCGTACTCCTCGTGCTCCGTGAGTGGCCTCCGAGTGCCCCCGGTCTTCGTCTCGGGGGACCTTCCGTAACTCGGGAGGCGGGGATCCGCTGGGCGCGGCCTCCAGGACCCGCAGGACTTCCTGCGAGGGCTCCGGGGGTGCGTACACAAACGGCCGTCACACAGGGTACCAGGCCACGGCGGCCCGATTTCCCCCGGTTCTCCGATCCCGCCGAGGCGGGCCGGCGGGCCACTAGGGTGAGCCCGGCACCGTTGGGCGCGTCTGGAAGGGGTCGCTGCGACATGGCGGAGACGGAAGCGGAGATCAAGGCCCGCAAGGAGCGCGAGCGCGACGAACTGTACGCGCTCGACATCTCCGGCGTGCAGTGGCACTGCGCGCCGGGCACGGAGGAGCACGAGGAGCGCGTCGAGATCGCCTACCTGCCCGCGGGCGCCGTCGCCATGCGCTCCTCGCTCGACCCGGACACGGTGCTGCGCTACACGGAGGCGGAGTGGCGGGCGTTCGTGCTGGGCGCACGGGACGGTGAGTTCGACCTGGAGCCGGCTCCGCACAACGGGGGTCTCGCGTCCGAGTGAGGGGCGCGCGGATTCGAAGGGGGGCGGCACGTGCGCGTGCCACCCCCCTTTTTTTTTGTCAACCGTCCCGTCAGATGTGCGCGGTTGACCGGCCGGGCCTTCAATGACGCCGCCGGACAGAGTGGTTCGTGAGCCTTGGCGCCTCGGGTTCAGTGTTCACCTTCTGTTGTTCACCTTCTGTACGGCTCGGCCACGGATCTGTCCGGTTTACCGGCGAATACCTTGCTGCGTACGGTGATTTCGGGCCGGTTGTCGTCAAGTGGGCGGGCGTCGCGAGACGGACGGGCCTGCCATGGTGAGTCTCCTGGTGATTAGGCTGGTACATGGGGGCGCGATGTCAGAACCCGTGGACCGGACATCGTCGTCACGGGGGGAAGTCGGTGGATCGGACGACCTCGAACGACCAAGGACGACGAGAAATGGTCGCCCCCGCACGGCATTGAGGGTGCTCGACCACACCAGGAGGAACTGTGAGCAGCGATCGGGACGGGATCCGCGGGGGCTGGGCCACGCCCGGCGACGACCAGCCCGACGCGGCGTCCGCCATCGAGACGACGGGCGAGTTCACGATCGACTACGCACCACCCGCCTGGTACACGCAGAACGCGTCGAGCGATTCGGGGTCCGGGGCGGAATCCGGGGCGGGGCAGGGGGGCAACGCGGCCGGTGCGGCCGGGGGGCCTTCCACTGGTGCGCCGGGCTCGCCGGGCTCGCCGGGTGGTCCCGCGCGACCCGCTGTTCCTAGCGGTCCGGTTCCCGGACTGACTCCGCCGCCGCACGCCACGGCGGCGCCCGGCGCTCCCTTCACACCTCCTCCGCCTCCTCCGGCACCGGGAGCGCCCTTCACTCCTCCTCCGCCGCCCGCGCCTGGAACGCCCTTCACTCCGCCCCCTCCGGCGCCGGGTGCCCCCTTCACTCCTCCTCCGCCGCCCGCGGGGAGCCCGATCGCCGTGCCGAAGCTGCCGACGGGAAGCGGGTTCGAGCCGCAGCGGGCGACGAGTTCGTCGGAGGCGGATCCGGCGGGTGCCGGGTCCCCGACGGCGGTGCCGGACATTCCGGTGGGCGGGTTCCCGTCGCCGGGGGCACAGGCGGCGCGGCCGCAGGCGGACCGGAGTGCGGGTGCCGGGGCCGGTGACCTCGAGAGCGGTGCCACCATGCGGATCTCCGCCGTCGCCGTGCGGCGGGAGGTGGCGGAGGCGGCCGCCGGGGCACAGCCGGAGTCGGCCGACGAGCAGGGTGAGGTGCCCGGCGTCGAGGACCGGGAGGACGAGCCGGCCGCGGTGGCGGACACGGAGTCCGAGGCAGAGGCCGAGGCCGACGCCGGGACCACGGCTCAGGGGGCCGACAAGGCGGAGGACGACGAGGCGGACGAGCCCGGGGAGACCGGACTGGCCGAGCTTCGGGACGGCTCCGACGCAGCGGAGGGTGCGGCCGAGGAGGTCGACTCGGGCGACGTGGACACGGCCGGGGCCCCGGCCGCGGCCCCGGCGGACTCCGACGCCGAGGTGTCCGGTGACTCCGGGTCCGGCGACGTGGAGGCCGAGAAGGACCAGGTCGCGGAGACGGACGAGACGGAGGAGCCGGAGGAGGCGGAGGCGGGTACCGCGGGTGTCTCCGATGTCTCGGCGTCCGACGCCGAGGCGACGGACGGCGTGCCCGAGGAATCCGCTGCCGCGGTCTCCCAGCCCGTCACCACCGAACCCCGGGACGCCGCTCCCGAAGACTCCGCGCCCGCCGCGGAACCGCAGGACGCCGCCCCGCAGGACGCGGCCCCTCAGGACGAGGTTCCTCAGGACCAGGTTCCGGACGAGTCCGCACCGCAGGACGTGGTTCCGCAGGACGCCGTTGCTCAGACCCCGGCGTCCCAATCCCAGGACATGGCGTCGCAGGAAGTGGCCCCGGCCGCGGCAGCCGAGGCCTCGCAGGGCGCGCCCGCCGCCTGGGCTCCGCCGCCGGTCCCGCAGGGTCCGGTGCCTCCCCTGCCTCCGTCGTACCAGCCCGCGGCGCCCGCGCCGGCGGCCCAGTGGCCCAGCGAGCCGCACTCGGCGGCTCCGCAGGGGCAGCCGCACCCGCCGGCCCAGCAACCGCCCTTCCAGCCGCAGGCACCTCAGCCGGCCCCCGCCGCCTGGAACCCGCCTGCCGCGCCGACACCGCCGCCCCCGGCGTCCCCTCCAGCGGCCCCGCAGCAGGGCTACGGCTTCCCGCAGCCCGGTGCGCAGCAACCACCCGCCCAGCAGCCGGCGACCGCTCCCGCCGCACCCCCCGCCAACCCTCAAGCCGGATACGGCTTCCCCCAACCCGGCACCCCCGGCGCCCCCGGTGGTCAGCAACCGCCCGCCCACCAGCCCCCGGCCGGACCTCCTACGCCCCCGGCCAACCCCCAGCCCGGATACGGCTTCCCCCACCCCGGCACCCCCGGCGCTCCCGGTGGTCAGCAACCGCCGACCAGTCCCACCACACCCCCCGCCAACCCCCAAGCCGGATACGGCTTCCCCCAACCCGGCACCCCCGGCGCCCCGGGTGCGCAGCAACCGCCCGCCCACCAGCCCCCGGCCGGACCTCCTACGCCCCCGGCCAACCCCCAGCCCGGATACGGCTTCCCCCAACCCGGCACCCCCGGCGCGCAGCCCTCGGCGGCGGTCCAGCCGCCGGTTCCGGGCTCGGCGGGCGCACAGCAGCAGCCGGACGGCTACGGGTTCCCGCAGGCCCAGGCCGCCCCTCCCGGCGTCCCCTACCCGCCCGCGCAGCCCGTCGGCTACGGCTTCCCGCAGCAGCCCGCGCAGCCCGACGGTGCTCAGCCCCAGCCGCCGGCTCCCCCGCAGCAGCCCGTCGACCCCCGTCTCGGGGCCAGTTGGCCGCAGCCGATACAGCACGACCAGCGGCAGCCGACCAACCCCGGTGCGGCGCCTCTCGGTTACACCGCGGCCGTGGAGCTGTCCTCCGACCGGCTGCTCAACAACAAGAAGCAGAAGGCCCGCAGCACACGGCCTGCCGGTCCCGGGCCGCGGTTCCGGATCGGCGGGAAGAAGGAGGAGGCCGAGCGGCAGCGGAAGCTGGACCTGATCCGTACGCCCGTGCTGTCCTGCTACCGCATCGCGGTGATCAGCCTCAAGGGCGGCGTGGGCAAGACGACCACCACCACCGCGCTCGGCTCCACGCTCGCCACCGAACGCCAGGACAAGATCCTCGCCATCGACGCCAACCCGGACGCCGGCACGCTCGGCCGCCGGGTGCGCCGGGAGACCGGGGCCACCATCCGTGACCTCGTCCAGGCGATCCCGTACATCAACTCCTACATGGACATCCGGCGGTTCACGTCCCAGGCGCCCTCCGGCCTGGAGATCATCGCCAACGACGTCGACCCGGCCGTGTCGACGACGTTCAACGACGAGGACTACCGCCGCGCGATCGACGTGCTCGGCAAGCAGTACCCGATCATCCTCACCGACTCGGGTACGGGTCTGCTCTACAGCGCCATGCGCGGTGTGCTCGACCTCGCCGACCAGCTCATCATCATCTCCACGCCGTCCGTGGACGGTGCCAGCAGTGCCAGTACGACGCTGGACTGGCTCTCGGCGCACGGGTACGCCGACCTCGTCGCACGTTCCCTCACGGTGATCTCCGGGGTGCGCGAGACCGGCAAGATGATCAAGGTGGACGACATCGTCGCGCACTTCCAGACCCGTTGCCGCGGTGTCGTCGTGGTGCCCTTCGACGAGCATCTGTCCGCCGGCGCCGAGGTCGACCTCGACATGATGCGGCCGAAGGTGCGGGAGGCGTACTTCAACCTGGCGGCGATGGTCGCGGAGGACTTCGTCCGGCACCAGCAGGCGCACGGGCTGTGGACCTCCGACGGCAACCCGCCGCCGGTCGCGGCCCCGCCGATGCCGGGACAGCCGGTTCCGGGACAGCCGGTTCCGGGACAACCCCATCCGGGCCAGCCCTACCCAGGGCAGCCGGCGCCCGGCCAGGCGTACCCCGGGCAGCCGGTTCCGGGCCAGCCCGCCCCCGGCCATCCCGGCCAGGCCCAGGCGTACCCCGGGCAGCCCGCCCCCGGCCAGCCGGCTCCGGGACAGTTCGCTCCCCAGCAGCAGCCCGGCCGGCCCGGCCCTGGTCAGCCGTACCCCGGCCACCCCGCACAGCCCTACCCCCAAGCCCCTCACCACCCCCAGCACCCCCAGGGGCAGACCCCGCCCCCTCCCCCGCCCCACCAGTAGCTCCATCGCACCCTCCGGGCCCGCGCCGTTCCCCACGGCGCGGGCCTTCGCGTGTTCGCAGTCAGAACCGGTCGGATTCCGCCGCCACGCCCTCACCAGGGAGGCTTCAATGGTCTCCACCAATGGGAGCAAGATCGCGTTCAAGTCGTTATTTCCGCAGGCCACGTGGGGTTTGACATACCGTTGACGCGCGCAGACTGCCGCTGATAGACACTCACTTCATTCCGCCGGCGTCACCAGATCAAGCCCGTTCAAGCCCGCCCGGCAGAAGACGCAAACCGTCTTCTGCGTGCGACGACGCGAGGTCACCGAGCCATGAAGACACATGATCAGCACGGCAGAGGACGTACCGGCCCCCGCCTGAAGGGCATACGGCTCCTGGCCGCGGGCATCGCCGCCCTCGTCCTCACGGCCGGGCTCGCGACCCCCCTCGCTCCGGCCGCGCCGCAGGCCCACGCCGCGGAGAGCGCGCAGGGCAAGAAGGGCAAGAAGGTCCTCACGGTCGCCGTCGCGCAGAGCGTCGACTCGCTCAGCCCCTTCCTCGCGGGACGGCTGCTCAGCACGAGCGTCCACCGGCTGATGTACGAGTACCTGACCAACTACGACCCCAAGGACGCCCACGTCGTCCCGGCCCTGGCCACCAAGTGGGAGTCGTCGCCGGACAAGCTGACCTGGACGTACACGATCCGCTCCGACTCCAAGTGGTCGGACGGACAGCAGGCCACCGCCGAGGACGCGGCGTGGACGCTCAACAAGATGATGACCGACGAGGGCGCTGCCACCGCCAACGGCAACTTCGTCACCAACTTCGCCGAGGTCACCGCGCCCAGCCCCACCCAGCTGGTGATCCGGCTGAAGGAACCGCAGGCCACGATGACCGCGCTCGACGTGCCGATCGTGCCCAAACACGTCTGGGAGAAGGTCACCGACTTCTCCAAGTTCAACAACGACAAGAGCTTCCCGATCGTCGGGAACGGGCCGTTCGTCCTGACCGACTACAAGCCCGACAGCTATGTGCGGCTGGAGGCCAACAAGAACTTCTGGCGAGGCGCGCCGAAGTTCGACGAGCTGGTCTTCCGGTACTACAAGGACCAGGACGCCGCCGTCGCCGCGCTGCGCAAGGGCGAGGTCTCCTTCGTGGCCGGCTCACCGGCCCTGACACCCGCCCAGGCCGCCTCGCTCAAGGGCGATAAGGACATCCACGTCAACGAGGGCCCCGGCCGCCGCTTCTACGCCCTCGCCACCAACCCGGGCGCCCAGGCCAGGAACGGCAAGAAGTTCGGTGACGGCGACCCGTCCCTGCTGGACGAGCGGGTGCGGCACGCGCTGTTCATGGCGGTGGACCGGCAGACCATCGTGGACAAGGTCTTCCAGGGCCACGCGGCGGAGGGCCAGGGCTACATCCCGCCGCGGTACGAGTCGTACTTCTGGAAGCCGTCGGCGGACCAGGAGCTGGCGTACGACCCGGCGAAGGCCGCCCAGCTTCTCGACGAGGCGGGCTACAAGCAGAACGCGGACGGCAAGCGCGTCGGCAAGGACGGCAAGCCGCTGAACTACCGAGTGCTCTGCCACGCCACCGACCCCAACGACAAGGCGGTCGGCAAGTACCTCCAGGAGTGGTGGGGCAAGCTCGGCATCGGGGTCGAGCTCAGCTGCCTGGACAACGTGACCGACCCGTGGCTCGCGGGCAAGTACGACCTCGCCTTCGACGGCTGGTCGGTCAACCCGGACCCCGACTACGTGCTCTCCATCCACACCTGCGCCGCGCTCCCGGCGACCCCGAAGGACACCGGCGCCACCGACAACTTCATCTGCGACAAGAAGTACGACGAGCTGTACGCCCAGCAGTTGGCCGAGTACGACCCCGCCAAGCGGGCGGACCTGGTCAAGCAGATGGAGTCGCGGCTGTACGACCTCGGGTACATGAACGTCATGGCCTATCCGAACGCCGTCGAGGCCTACCGCACGGACCAGATC
The DNA here is from genome assembly GCF_053598035.1 of Streptomyces sp. NPDC001204. Taxonomy (NCBI): domain Bacteria; kingdom Bacillati; phylum Actinomycetota; class Actinomycetes; order Kitasatosporales; family Streptomycetaceae; genus Streptomyces; species Streptomyces sp. NPDC001204. Next base: position 17,442 of record NZ_JBSFJL010000051.1, read on the forward strand.
GAGTCGATCACCACCATGCCGGCCAAGGCGGGCAACATCTACGGCCAGGACGGCTACTGGAGCTGGTGGTCGGCCGTTCCGGCGAACTCCGACGATTCCTCGGGCGGTTCCACGTCGACGGGCGTCATCATCGCGATCGTCGCCGGCGTAGTCGTCCTCGGCGGCCTCGCGGCGCTCTTCGCGGTGCGCCGCCGGGCAACGGCAGAAGACCGCGAATAGGCAGTGAGCGCACAATGACCGCTGAAGCGACACCCGCGCTGGTCGAAGGGCCCGCCGCCGATCCGGGGAAGTCCGGACCGGCGGCGGGCCGCGGCCCCCGGGCGCGGACCGGTACCGCCTATCTGCGGTACGCGGCGGGCAAGCTGGCCGGTGCGGCCGTGTCACTGCTCGCCGTCCTCGTCACCAGTTTCTTCCTCTTCCGGCTGATCCCGGGCGACCCGGTGAAGTTCATGACCGCCGGCCGGCCCGTCTCCTCGCAGCAGCTCGCCGCCTACCGGCGGGAGTTCGGGCTCGACCTGCCGATGTGGCGGCAGTTCACCGACTACTGCGGCAAGGCGCTGACCGGCGACCTGGGAACCTCGTACCAGTTCCGCACGCCGGTCATCGACAAGATCACCGAGGCGCTGCCCAACACCCTGCTGCTGACCGGTACGGCCTTCGTGCTCTACACCGCCCTCGGGATCCTCCTCGGCACCCGTTCCGCCTGGCGGCACGGCGGGCTCGGCGACCGCCTCAACACGGGGCTGGCGCTGACGCTCTACTCGATTCCCGCGTTCTGGCTGGGGCTGCTGCTCATCATCGTGCTCTCGGTCGGCGTGGGCCCCGTCCCGGGCCTGTTCCCGACCGGGGGCATGGAGTCGGGCGGCAAGGAGGGCTTCGCGTACGCCGTCGACGTCGCCCACCACCTCGTGCTGCCGGTGCTGACGCTGGTCGCGGTCGAGTACGGGCAGACGTTGCTGGTCACGCGGTCGGCCCTGCTGGACGAGATGGGCAGCGACTATCTGACGACCGCCCGCGCCAAGGGGCTTCGCGACGACCTCGTACGACGGCGGCACGCCGTGCCGAACGCGCTGCTGCCGACCGTGACGCTGATCTTCGTCAATCTGGGTCGGACGGTCGCGGGAGTGATCCTCGTCGAGACCGTGTTCTCCTGGCCGGGTCTGGGCGGGCTGTTCTACCAGGCGCTGAGCGTGCCCGATCTGCCGCTGGTGCAGGGGCTGTTCTTCGTCTTCGCCGCGGCGGTGATCGTGATGAACACCCTTGCCGACGTCCTGTATCCGCTGCTCGACCCGAGGGTGGGCCGATGACCGCCGACACCGCCACGACCGCCGGCCCGGACCAGGCGCCCGGTTCCGGCCCCGGCCCCCGCGCCCTCGCCCGGCAGCGTCGCCGGGCCTCGGTCGTCCGCTTCTGGCGGCAGTACCGGACGCACCGGACGGGCCTGGTGGGCCTCACCGCCCTCGTGCTGTGCGCGCTGATCGCGCTGACCGCGCCGCTGACCGTCGGGGCGGACGTGCAGAGCGTGACCGACGCGCCCGGCAGGCCGCTGGAGAGTCCGAGCGCCCACTTCCCGCTGGGCACCGACCAGTTCGGGAGGAACCTGCTGGGCTTGCTGATCTGGGGCTCGCGCGTCTCGCTCCTGGTCGGACTGCTCGCCGCCGTGCTGTCGGTGGCCATCGGGGCGGTCATCGGCATCACCGCCGGGCACTTCCGCGGCTGGTACGCCACCGTGATGATGCGGATCACCGACTGGTTCCTGGTGATGCCGACGCTGGTGCTCGCCATCGCGCTGGCCACCGTGATGTCCCGCTCGCTCGGCACGATCATCCTGGCGATCGGCGTCACCACCTGGCCGACCACCGCCCGTCTGGTACGGGCGCAGACGCTGGCGGTGGAGTCACGGCCGTACATCGAACGGGCCAAGGCGCTCGGCGGCGGCCACTGGCACGTGATGTCCCGGCATGTGCTGCCCAACGTCATGCCGCTGGTGCTCGCCCAGACCACCCTGACCATCTCCTCGGCGATCCTGGCGGAGGCGACGCTCGCCTTCCTCGGGCTCGGCGACCCGACGGTCGTCTCCTGGGGCGGACTGCTCCAGGACGCGCGCGAGGCCGGCGCGGTCAGCTCCGGCGACTGGTGGTACCTGGTGCCGCCGGGCATCGCCATCGCGGTCGTCGCGCTGGCGTTCACCCTGTGCGGGCGGGCCGTCGAGGCCGTTCTCAACCCCAGGCTGGGGGTGTCCCGTTGAACCTGCTCGAAGTGCGCGGCCTGGAAGTGACGTATCCGTCGGGGGCGGCCGCGGTGCGCGGGGTGGACCTCGCGCTCGCGTCCGGCGAGAAGCTCGGCATCGCGGGCGAGTCCGGCTGCGGCAAGTCCACGCTGGCGCTGGCGCTGCTGCGGCTGCTGCCGGCCGGGACCCGGCTCGGCGGCGAGATCCTGCTCGACGGCGAGGACGTGCTGGCCATGAAGTGGGGCCGGGTGCGGGCGGTGCGCTGGGCGGGGGCGTCGATCGTCTTCCAGGGCGCGATGCACTCGCTCAACGCCGTGCACCGCGTCGGCGACCAGATCGCCGAGCCGATCCTGCTGCACCGCAGGGCGACGCCGGCCGGCGCGCGGAAGAAGACCGGTGAACTGCTGGAGCAGGTGGGGCTGCCGGCCGCGCGGGCCGGCGCCTACCCGCACGAGTTGTCCGGCGGCCAGCGACAGCGTGTGATGATCGCGATGGCGCTGGCCTGCGACCCGCGGCTGGTCATCGCCGACGAGCCCACCACCGCGCTCGACGTGATGATCCAGGCGCAGATCCTGCGCCTGATCGAACGGCTCGTGAGCGAGCAGGACCTGGGCCTGCTCATGATCAGCCACGACCTCGCCGTGCTGGCCGACACCTGCGACCGGCTGGCGGTCATGTACGCGGGCCGCGTGGTGGAGGAGGGCCCGGCCCGGCAGGTCTACGAGGACGCCAGGCATCCCTACGGCAGGGCCCTGTCGGAGGCGTTCCCCCGCATCGGCGACCCGGCGTCCCGCTTCGCTCCCCGCGGTCTGGCGGGCGATCCCCCGGACCCGTCCGCCGTCCCCTCCGGCTGCGCCTTCCACCCCCGCTGCCCGGTCGCCCTCGACCTGTGCGGCGCCCGGGACCAGTTCCTGAGGGATGCGGGCCCGCGCCGGCGGGCGGCCTGCGTCCACGTGGACGCGGGGGCGGGGACGCCGGAAGCGGAAACGACGGAGGACGACGTGAGGAGCAGCACGCCATGACCACATCCTCGCTGCTGAGCGTCGAGGGGCTGCGGGTCGTGTTCCCGGGCCGGCAGGGCGGGTCCGCGGCCCGGGCCGTGGACGGGGTCGACCTCGACATCCGGCGCGGCGAGATCGTGGCGCTGGTCGGCGAGTCGGGCTGCGGCAAGACGACGCTGGCCCGTTCCCTGCTCGGTCTGGTGCCGCCGACCGCGGGCCGCGTCACGTTCGACGGTGCCCCGCTCGACTACTCCTCCCGCGCGCTGAAGGCGTACCGCAAGCGGGCCCAACTGGTGCTCCAGGACCCGAGCGGCTCGCTCAACCCGCGGCACACGGTGTACGACGCCGTGGCCGAGGGGCTGCGCGTCCACGGGTACCGCGGGGACGAACGGGCGGCGGTGGCCGGGGCCCTGGCGCGGGCGGGGCTGCGGCCGCCCGAACGCTTCTTCCTGCGCTACCCGCACGAGTTGTCCGGGGGGCAGCGCCAGCGCGTGGTCATCGCGGGCGCCCTGGTGCTGGAGCCCGAACTCGTGGTCGCCGACGAGCCGGTGGCCTCCCTGGACGCCTCGGTGCGCGGCGAGATCCTCGCCCTGCTGCTGCGACTGCGCGCCGAACTCGGCCTGTCCGCACTGGTGGTGACGCACGACCTGGGGCTGGCCTGGAACATCGCCGACCGGGTCGCGGTGATGTACCTCGGCCGGATCGTGGAGACCGGCGAGGTGGAGCAGGTCCTGAGCGCTCCCCGGCACCCGTACACCCAGGCCCTGCTGTCCGTACTGCCCGAGGCGCCCGGAGATCCGGTCGTCCTGGCGGGCGAGCCCCCGGACCCGTCCCGGATCCCCTCCGGCTGCCGCTTCCACGTCCGCTGCCAGATCCTGGCGAGCGGCGAGGCCGAGCGGGCGGGCGTCGCGCACGCGTGCCGCGGCCGGGACCTGGAGATCCTGGGCGGGGGCGGGGAGGCACAGGTGGCGTGCCACTGGGCGCGTGCCTCGGCCGGGGACGGGGCCGAGGAAGAGGAAGGAGCCCACGAAGAGGCAGGGGCACAGACGGAGGCGTAGGCCGGTCGCCGGTCGCCGGTCGCCGGTCGCCGGTCGCCGGTCGCGGCTACCGGCGGCTGAGCGGCCTGCGTTCCCGCTACGCCGTCTTGGCGTCCGCCGTGACGATCCGCCGGCACTTCTCGACGTCCTCGGCCATCGTCTCCAGGAATGCCTCCAGCGAGTCGAACTTCGCCTGGCCGCGGACGAAGTCCAGGAAGTCGACGCCGACGTGCAGGCCGTACAGGTCGAGGCCCACCCGGTCGATGGCGTACGCCTCCACGGTGCGCTCGGTGCCGTCGAACTGCGGGTTCGTGCCCACGGAGATCGCGGCGGGCATGACCTCGCCCTGGGCGTGCAGATAACCGGCGTAGACGCCGTCGGCGGGGATCGCGGTGTGCGGGAGGGTCTCGACGTTGGCCGTGGGGAAGCCGAGCTCACGGCCGAGCTGGGCGCCGCGGACCACGACGCCCTCGACCCGGTGGGGGCGGCCCAGGATCTCCCGGGCGCCCTGGACGTCGCCCTCGGCGACCAGGCGGCGGGTCAGGGTCGAGGAGAACGGCTCGCCGCCGCCCGCCTCCCCGGTGACGTACAGGTCGACGACCTCGACCTCGAAGTCGTAGGTCTTGCCCTGCTCGGCCAGGAACTCGACGTTGCCGGCCGCCTTGTGCCCGAAGCGGAAGTTCGGGCCCTCGACGACCGCTTTGGCGTGCAGCTTGTCGACCAGCACCTTGACGACGAAGTCGGCCGGTGACAGCTTCGAGAACTCGGCGGTGAAGGGCAGGACGAGGACCGCGTCCACGCCCAGTCCGGCCATCAGCTCGGCACGGCGGTGGTGCGGGGCGAGCAGCGGCGGGTGGCTGCCGGGACGGACGACCTCGCTGGGGTGCGGGTCGAAGGTGACGACGACGGCCGGGACGCCCAGTTGGCGGGCGCGGTCCACGGCGTGCTCGATGATCAGCTGGTGTCCGCGGTGGACTCCGTCGTAGGAGCCGATGGTGACGACGCTGCGCCCCCAGTCCTGGGGGATGTCCTCCAAGCCACGCCAGCGCTGCACTGTGACCGCTCCTCGTCGAACCCGTGTCCGTGTTGCCTCGGGTTGTCCTAGTTGTTCTTGCTGTCTTGTCCGCAGGTCTAAGGGTGCCATGCCCGGCGGTCGCCGCCTGCACCGGCATGGGGGCTGTGATCGGGCGCACGTCGTCTGCCGAGGACGGGTGCGTCGTCGACGGAGACGGGCGCTCGGTCAGGCCGGGACGGGTACGCCCGCCATGTTCTCGATCATCCGGCGGGCGCTGGGACCCACCACCACGGCCCAGTCCTCCGGCGCGTCGGTGAGCCAGCCGGCCACGCGGTCGGCGAGACCGGGCACGTGCCGGCCCAGCTCCACCAGTCCCCGGTCGAACACGGCAGCGCCGTCGGGGGTGCGGACGAGGAGCAGGCCGACGCGGTGGACGAGGCCGCGCAGGTCCTCCTCGGCGGTGGAGGCTGCGGCGCGCAGTACCGCGTCCAGGACGGCCGGGGCGCCCTCGTGGGCCAGGAGGAAGTCGAGCAGCTCCCGGCGCAGCGGGCGGGAGGCCGGGGTGCCGGGGGCGGCGAGCACGGCGGCCAGCGCGGAACGCAACCGCTCCGGACCGTCGTGGTCCCGATGGCCCCGGTCGCCCGCGCCCTCGCGCTCACCGCCGTCGCGCCCCTCCCCGCCGCCGTCGAGGAGGCCTGCGACCAGGGGGAACAGCACCGAGCGGGCGGCGGGGTCGTCGTCCAGGCGGTGGTCGACGTACGCCGCCACCGGCCCGGCGGCCTTCGGGTGCCGTGTCACCGCCTCGCGGACCAGGAGGGCGACCCGGCGGGCGAGCGCCGGTGTGGCGACGTCGCCCAGGGCGCGCAGGACCTCACCGATGCCGGTGCCCCGGCGCAGGCACGCGCCGATGGCGGCGAGGACCGCCTCGGGGTGGGTGGTCAGGGCGGGCGCCAGCGTGCTCGGCGGCAGGTGCGGGTCGCCCGCCGCGAAGTACCGCAGCGCCTGCGGCAGATGGCGGGCGCGGGTGTGCGGATCCCGGACGAGGAGGGCGAGCGCGCCGCCGTGCAGGGCGGAGTCGGCGGGGTGGCCGAGCAGGGTGAGGGCGGCGTGGCGCAGCAGTTCGCGGTCGGCCTCGGTGCGAGCCCGGGGCGCGGTGCGCAGGCCGTACGTCAGGGCCGCCGCCCTCAGCGCCGGGCGGTCGTCGTGCGCCCACCGGTCCACGGCCCGGCACAGCGCGGACGGCTCCTCCTCGGCGAGTACGGCCAGCAGTTCCTCGGCGCGCGGGTGGGCGCACCCGGCCAGCGTGTCGGTGAGGTCGTCCGGGGCGCGGTCGCGGTGGGTGTGGAGCAGGGCCTGGGCGGCCGTGGCCACGGTGGCGTGCGGCGCGGCGGGCAGCGGGCGCTCGTCGTGGAACCAGCGCGTGAGGTGCGGTTGCACGGCGGCGGGGTCGGCGGTGAGGAGGCGCGCGACGGCGTCCAGGTACCGGGACGGGCGGCGGGGGCCGCCGCTCGCGCCGTGGGTGTCCCGCGATGCGCCGTCGGCGAGGAGGAGGCGCCTGAACAGGTCGCAGCGGTCGGCGTCCGACAGGTGCAGAGCGGTCCAGAAACCCGGCCCGAAGCCCGCTGGCACGGGCAGGTCGCACTGCTGCCACACCACGATCCGCTCGGCGAGCAGCCGCAGCACGCGGAGGTACGGGGTCGCGTCCGCCACGCGCAGCAGTACGCCGGCCAGGAGGCGGGACGCCCACCAGGAGTGCGGGTCGGTGTCGAGGGCGCACAGCAACTCCTCGAGCCGGACCGCGAGTCGGCGTGTGCCGTGCTGGCGGGCCAGGAGAAGCAGGGCCTGGACGACGGGTCCGATGCGGTGGTGCGGAACGGGCTGCGGGTGACGCGGCGTGCCGGGTGTGTGCCGCCGGTGGACCAGGACGCGCAGGGCCTCGTCCAGGTCGAGGTGGGTGCCCTGGATCCAGTCGGCGAGCTCCTCGTGCGCGAAGCGGTAGCCGTCTCCCGCCGGGACGAGGAGACCCTCGGTGAGAACGGCCGCCGCCCAGCCGGTGCCGCCGCCGAGGCGGGCCGGGGCGGGTCCCCGGGGGAACAGCTCCTCGAACGCCGCCCGGTCCAGCTCCCCCTGGCCGAGGCTGCGGCGGGCGGCCTCGTGCACCTGGCCGGAGACCCTCGCCGCCAGCCGCCGTACCGCGGTGCCGCGCAGACCGTTCTCCGCGGCGAGGCGCACGGCGACGCGCAGGCACATCAGGTCCAGGTGGGCGGCGAGGACGTCGTCACGGCCGAGCGGGGGGTGGTCGGCGGCGTCGGGGAGGGCGGCGCGCACCTCCGCCAGGAGCCGGAGGGTGAGCGGGTGGCGGGCGGCGGCGTCCACCAGTGTGCCGTCCGGGATGCCGTGGCGGGCGCGGGCCTCGTGGGCCTCGGCGGGGGTGAGGCCGCCGAGGGGCAGGCAGGGCGGCAGATGGCCGGTGCCGCCGTCCGCACCCGCCCCCGCCGTGACCGGGGTGTGGAGCAGGTCCGCCGGGAATCGCGCTCCCGCCGCCTCCCAGTACGCCTCACGGCAGGCCACCGCCAGCCGCACCCCCGTGCCGCGCAGCCACCGCGCGGTTCCCTCGGTCCACTCGGGGAGCCGGTCGGCCAGAGCGGGCGGCATCTCCTCGGGGCCGTCGAGGAGGAGCAGGAGGGGACGGCCGTGGGCGTGGGCGAGGCGGGCGACACGTTCCGGGGTGAGGTCGGTGAGCTCGGTCGGCAGGGGCGACCGGGCGGACGCGACGATCCGGGCCGCCCGGTCCAGCGCCCGGCCCACCGCGTCCGCGATCGAAGTGTCGGTGGCCAGCAGATCGGCCCCGCGCAGCCACAGGGTGGGCGCGGGCGAACCGCCGCCGGCACGGCGGCCGGCCAGCGCGGCGAGCTCCGTCGTACGGCCGCTTCCGGCGTCACCGACGAGCCCGAGCACGGCGGCCCCGCCGGCGCCGAACGCGGCCAGCTCCCCCGCGACGGCGGCGCGTTCGACCGGTCCGGCGGGCGATCCGGGACCGCACGGTCCCCGGTGGGGGAACGGCAGGGCTCCGGCGGGGCCGTCCTGGGCCAGGGAGGTGGCCGTGAGTTCGAGGACCGCCGCCAGGTTCAGGTCGGGGCCGTAGGCGGCGACCGTGGCCGCGTTGCGGCTGAGGAGGTCGGCCAGGGGGTCCTCGCAGGAGCGGCGCAGCGGTACCGCGAAGCCGGCGTCGCCGCGGCCGGACTCCAGGGCCGTGCCGAGGACGGCGACCACCGTGCCGGTCGTCATGTCGAGGACTGGTCCTCCGGCGGCCCCGCCGCCCAGCCGGAGCGCGTCGCGGCCCGCCGTGCCGATCGCCAACTCCGTGACGTCGTCGAGGAGATGGGAGCGATCCGCGGCCGTGTACGTCACCGTGGCCGCGCCGAGCACGCGGGCCTCGCGCCAGCGGTCGGCCGCGATCCGGACGTAGGTGCCGCTGCGGACGCCGTCCCGCACGGTGACGGGAAGCGGCTCCACGCCGAGGCCTTCGGTGCGGACGAGGGCCAGGTTCAGGGCGGGCAGCGCGGTGATCGCGTCGGCCGTCACCACGCAGGAGCGCTCCCCCGCGCCGGGAGCGTGCAGCACGAGCCGGGACAGTCCGTCGACGGCCTCGTGGCTGGTGATCACCGTGCCCCGGTGGTCGGCCGCGAAGCCGGTGCCGCGGGGCCGTCCCGCCAGGTCGCGGATGCGGACCAGGGAGCGGTCCAGAGCGCGGTCCCGGGCCTCCGCCGCCTGCCGCCGGATCGTGCCGTCCGGCTCCTGCCGGCTCCCGGCGGGCCGGAGCGCGTGGCGGCCGGGGCGGGATCCCTGTGGTCCCTGCACCTGTGTGGATTCATGGAGGCCCCGCCCATCCATGCCCGAACCTCCCCGCCGTACCGCCGTGCCTGCCCTCGACGGTAGGCGGCGGATGATCAGCGGGACAGTCCGAGCGGCGAACGCGCCCCCCTGCACTCCCCCGGTTCACTCCGAGCGCCTGCACGGCCGGGTGAATGCGCGCGTGCCGCTGGATAAAGCTCATGAGTGGGGGAACCGAGGGGGGACGGGACCGTGGAACGGCGGCTGAGGAACACCCTGTATTCGCCGCTCCACGGGCACCGCCGCGCGAGGTCAGCCGAAGACGGCCAGGCTCTTGGCCTTGCCCCGCTGCTCCTCCACGAGCGCGAGGAGACGGCCGTCGGGGCCGTAGACGGCCACGGCGCCGGCGCCCGCGTACTCGTCGGGCACCTCCAGCCGTACGCCGTTGATGAGCAACCGGGCGCGGCGGGCGTCGACGTCCCAGCGGGGGAACGCCGCGGCGGCCGCCTCGCCGATCGGCATCACGGTCAGCTCCTGCTGGAGCTGGTCCAGCGTCCTGGCGGAGTCCAGCTTGTACGGACCGACCCGGGTGCGGCGCAGCGCGGTGAGGTGGCCGCCGACGCCGAGGTCGGCGCCCAGGTCGCGGGCGAGGGCGCGGATGTAGGTGCCGGAGGAGCAGACCACGGACACCACCAGGTCGAGCACGGGGGTGCCGTCGTCGGCGACCGCGTCGCGGACGTCGTGGACGCTGAAGGAGGAGACGGTCACCGGCCGGGCCGGGATCTCGAACTCCTCGCCCTCCCGGGCCCGCTTGTACGACCGCACGCCGTTGATCTTGATGGCGCTGACCTTGGACGGCACCTGCATGATGTCGCCGGTCAGCTTGGCGACGACGGCGTCGACGGCGTCCCGGGTGACCTTGGAGGCGTCCGTGGCGGAGGTGATCTCGCCCTCGGCGTCGTCGGTGATCGTGTTCTGGCCGAGCCGGACGGTGCCGAGGTACTCCTTCTCGGTCAGCGCGAGGTGGCCGAGAAGCTTGGTGGCCTTCTCCACGCCGAGCACGAGCACACCGGTCGCCATGGGGTCGAGGGTGCCCGCGTGGCCGATCCGGCGGGTCCTGGCGATGCCGCGCATCTTGGCCACGACGTCGTGCGAAGTGAAGCCCGACGGCTTGTCGACGATGACGAGGCCGTCGGGCGGGGTGGGCTTGCTGGTCATGCGGTGGTGTCGTCCGTCCCGTCGTCGGACCCCGGCTTCTTGTACGGGTCCGCCTCACCGGCGTACGTGGCACCGGCGGACGTCTCGCGCACCTTCGCGTCGGAGGCACGGGCCTTGTCGAGGAGGTCCTCGATGTTCCGGGCGGTGTCCGGCAGGGCGTCCGCGACGAAGGCGAGGGTCGGGGTGAACTTCACTCCGGCCGCCCGGCCGACCTCGGAGCGCAGGATGCCCTTGGCGCTCTCCAGGCCCGCGGCCGCGGCCTTCCGCTCCTCTTCGTCTCCGTAGACGGTGTAGAAGACGGTCGCCTCCCGCAGGTCACCCGTGACCCGGGTGTCCGTGATGGTGACGTGCGAGCCGAGCCGCGGGTCCTTGATCCCGCGCTGCAGCTTCTGGGCCACCACCTCTCGGATGAGGTCCGCCAGCCTTTTCGCCCGCGCGTTGTCGGCCACTGGTCCGTCTCCCGTTCTTTCTTCTTCTGCTTGTGCGGTGTGGATGGTGCGGTGGGGTGCGGTCTAGTCGTCCTCGCCGTGGAAGCGGCGTCTGACGGACAGCAGCTCCACCTCGGGACGGCCGGCGACCAGCCGTTCGCACCGGTCCAGCACGTCGGTCAGGTGCGTCGCGTCGCCGGAGACCGCGGCGAGACCGATGACGGCCCGCCGGTGGAGGTTCGTGTGGTCCACCTCCGCCGCGCTCACCGCGTACTTGCGCTGGAGCTCGGCGACGATCGGGCGGACGACGGAACGCTTCTCCTTCAGCGAGTGGACGTCGCCGAGGAGCAGGTCGAAGGACAGAGTCCCCACGTACATGTGTGTGCCCGGGTTGCCCGCCGGTACGGGGTCGATGGTCCTGCCCTCTCGGTGGGCAGGGACATCAAGAACGGTACCGCGAACCCCGCCGGTGACTCGACGGGGTTTTCCGCGGCCCAGGTGGGACGGGGGTTTCCCGCTCCGAGGTGAGCGTGGCTTCGCGCCCCGCACGGCTCGCGGGGCCCTGGGCCCAGCGGCCCCGGACACGGCCGTGCCGGCCGACGGGAGTGGTCCCGTCGGCCGGCACGGGTGTCTGCGGCGTTACGCCCGCGGCTTCTCGCGGAGCTCGTACGTCGCGATGACGTCGTCGACCTTGATGTCGTTGAAGTTTCCGAGGTTGATACCACCCTCGTAGCCTTCGCGGATCTCGGTGACGTCGTCCTTGAAGCGACGCAGACCCTCGATGTTGAGGTTCTCCGCGATGACCTTGCCGTCGCGGAGGAGGCGCGCCTTGCTGTTGCGCTTGACCTCGCCGGAGCGGATGAGCACACCCGCGATGTTGCCCAGCTTGGACGAACGGAAGACCTCGCGGATCTCCGCCGTGCCGAGCTCGACCTCCTCGTACTCCGGCTTGAGCATGCCCTTGAGGGCCGCCTCGATCTCCTCGATCGCCTGGTAGATGACCGAGTAGTACCGGACGTCCACGCCCTCGCGCTCGGCCATCTGCGCGGCACGCCCGGCGGCGCGCACGTTGTAGCCGATCACGATGGCGTCGGAGCCCATGGCCAGGTCGATGTCCGACTCCGTGACCGCACCCACACCGCGGTGCAGGACGCGGATGTCGACCTCTTCGCCGACGTCGAGCTGGAGCAGCGAGGACTCGAGGGCCTCGACCGCACCGGACGCGTCGCCCTTGATGATGAGGTTGAGCTGCTGGACCTCGCCGGCCTTGAGCACCTTGTCCAGGTCCTCGAGCGAGACGCGGCGGACGCGCTTGGCGAACGCGGCGTTGCGCTCACGGGCGGCGCGCTTCTCCGCGATCTGACGGGCCGTACGGTCCTCGTCCACCACGATGAAGTTGTCGCCCGCACCCGGGACGTTGGTCAGGCCCAGGACCTGCACCGGCGTCGACGGGCCGGCCTCGGCCACGTTGTTGCCGTTGTCGTCGAGCATCGCCCGGACACGGCCGTACGCGTCGCCGACCACCATGGTGTCGCCGACCCGCAGCGTGCCTCGCTGGACGAGCACCGTCGCCACGGCACCGCGGCCGCGGTCGAGGCGGGACTCGATCGCGATGCCCTGCGCGTCCTGCTTCGGGTTGGCCCGCAGGTCGAGCGAGGCGTCGGCGGTCAGGACGACCGCTTCCAGCAGCGAGTCGATGTGCAGACCCTGCTTGGCGGAGATGTCGACGAACATCGTGTCGCCGCCGTACTCCTCGGCCACCAGGCCGTACTCGGTCAGCTGACCGCGCACCTTGGTCGGGTCGGCGCCCTCGACGTCGATCTTGTTGACCGCGACCACGATCGGGACGTCGGCCGCCTTGGCGTGGTTGAGCGCCTCGACCGTCTGCGGCATGACGCCGTCGTTGGCCGCGACGACCAGGATGGCGATGTCCGTCGACCGGGCACCGCGGGCACGCATGGCGGTGAACGCCTCGTGACCCGGGGTGTCGATGAAGGTGATCGCCCGGTCCTCGCCGTTGACCTCGGTCGCGACCTGGTAGGCACCGATGTGCTGGGTGATGCCGCCGGCCTCGCCCGCGATGACGTTCGTCTTGCGGATGGCGTCGAGCAGTCGGGTCTTGCCGTGGTCGACGTGACCCATGACGGTGACGACCGGCGGGCGGACGACCAGGTCCTCCTCGCCGCCCTCGTCCTCGCCGAACTCCAGGTCGAAGGACTCGAGCAGCTCGCGGTCCTCCTCCTCGGGGCTGACGATCTGAACCTGGTAGTTCATCTCGTCGGCGAGGAGCTGGAGCGTCTCGTCGGACACGGACTGCGTGGCCGTGACCATCTCGCCCAGGTTCATCATGACCGCGACGAGCGACGCCGGGTTGGCGTTGATCTTCTCCGCGAAGTCGGTGAGCGACGCACCGCGCGACAGGCGAATGGTCTCGCCGTTGCCGCGAGGCAGCATCACGCCGCCGACCGACGGGGCCTGCATGGCCTCGTACTCCTGGCGCCTCTGCCGCTTCGACTTGCGGCCACGGCGCGCGGGACCGCCGGGACGGCCGAAGGCGCCCTGCGTGCCACCACGGCCACCGGGACCACCCGGACGGCCACCGAAGCCGGGACGGCCACCGCCGCCACCGCCGAAGCCGCCGCCACCACCGGGACGACCGGCGAAACCGCCGCCGCCACCGGGACGACCGGCACCGCCGCCACCACCGGGACGGCCGGCGAAACCGCCGCCGCCACCGGGACGACCGGCACCGCCGGGACGACCCGCACCACCCGGGCCGCGACCGCCGCCACCGGGGCCGGGACGTGGGCCGGCAGCGGGACGCTGCGGCATCATGCCGGGGTTCGGGCGCGGACCGCCCGGACGCGGACCGCCCTGCGGACGGGGCATCGAGCCCGGGGTCGGGCGCGGACCGCCCGGAGCCTGCGGACGCGGACCGCCGCCCTGGGCACCGGGGCCCTGCGGACGCGGACCGGCGCCGGGAGCACCGGGGCCGCCGGGCCGCTGGCCCTGCGGACGCGGCGCCTGCGGGCGCGCCATGCCGGTGGAGCCACCGGAGGTGAAGGGGTTGTTGCCCGGACGCGGACCGGCCGGACGGGCGCCGGGACGCTGGCCCTGGCCACCGGGGCGCGCGGCACCCTGGCCCGGACGCTGACCCTGGCCCTGGCCGGGACGGCCACCGGGCTTCGGGGCGCCCGGACGGGCGCCGGGCTTCGGCGCGGCCGGCGACGGAGCCGACGGCGGAGCGGTGAACTCCGGCGTGGTGGGCGCGGCCGGAGCCGGACGCGGCGCGGGCTTGGGACCCGGCACCGGACGCGGGCCGGGGGTCGGCGCGGATGCCGCCGGGGCCGCGGGCTGCTGCGCCGGGGCGGGCTTGGGCGCGGCCGGCGGCTTGGGCGCGGCCGGACGCTCCCCCGCCGCCTTGGCGACGCGGGAGGGACCCCCGGCCTGCGCCGGAGACGGCGCGGCGGGCCTGGGGGCGGCCTTCTTCGGGGCGCCCGGCTTCGCGGCGGACCTGCCGCTGCCGTTGCCCTGCTGGAAGGCGTCAGTCAGTTTGCGTACTACGGGCGCCTCGATCGTCGAGGACGCCGATCGGACGAATTCACCGAGTTCCTGGAGCTTGGCCATGACGACCTTGCTCTCCACACCGAACTCCTTGGCGAGTTCGTAGACCCGGACCTTAGCCACTTCGCTCCTTTTAGGTCCGGGTTGCGGCCGGACCGTCGCTAGTTCATGGGCGTACTCATCGCGTACTCATCGAGTGCTCATCGCAATCTCGACCTGCTTTCGACTCGCGAGGTACCAGGCCGCACGGGGGCTTCCGTACGGCATGTCTTTCCTTGCCGTGTTGCCTCAGCAACCTTGTGCCTGCTCGACGTACCGGCGCAACGCCATTACGTCGAGCGGTCCCGGGACGCGGAGCGCCCGCGGAAATGCCCGGCGGCGCACCGCCTGATCGAGACAGACCGGGGCGGGATGTACATACGCACCCCGGCCGGGCAGCGTACCGCGTGGATCGGGGACGCAATCACCCTCGACCGCCACGGTCCGCAACAGTTCGATCTTGGCCGCTCGCTCCCGGCATCCCACACAGGTACGCTCAGGGCATGCGCGGGCACGCGTCCGGCCAGACACAGCTAAGTCTACCTCCCCGCACCGACCTCACCCCTGTGGGGCATAGATCGAACGGCTGTTGTCGTATTCCGAGCGACCTGCGGCCCGGATCTATTCCCCCCGAACGGGTGAATTCCCCCGCGGCCCTGCCCGGACGCCTGCTCGGAGGGCTGCTCGCCGGAGGGCTACTCGGGGGCCTGCTCGGTGTCCGGGCGGATGTCGATCCTCCAGCCGGTGAGCCGGGCCGCCAGCCGGGCGTTCTGGCCCTCCTTGCCGATGGCCAGCGACAGCTGGTAGTCGGGCACGGTGACGCGGGCGGACCGGGCGGCCAGGTCCACGACCTCCACCTTGGAGACGCGGGCCGGCGACAGCGCGTTCGCCACCATCTCGGCCGGGTCGTCCGACCAGTCGACGATGTCGATCTTCTCGCCGTTCAGCTCGCCCATCACATTGCGCACCCGGCCGCCCATGGGACCGATGCAGGCGCCCTTGGCGTTCAGGCCCGAACGGGTGGACCGCACGGCGATCTTGGTGCGGTGACCGGCCTCACGGGCGATCGCGGCGATCTCCACGGAGCCGTCGGCGATCTCCGGGACCTCCAGGGCGAAGAGCTTCTTCACCAGGTTCGGGTGCGTACGGGACAGGGTCACCGAGGGGCCGCGGACGCCCTTGGCCACCCGGACGACGTACGACCGCAGCCGCATGCCGTGCGGGTAGGTCTCCCCGGGGACCTGCTCCTGCACCGGCAGGATGGCCTCCAGCTTGCCGATGTCGACGAGCACGTTCTTCGGGTCGCGGCCCTGCTGGACGACCCCGGTGACGATGTCGCCCTCGCGGCCGGCGTACTCGCCGAGCGTCGCGTCGTCCTCGGCGTCGCGCAGCCGCTGCAGGATGACCTGCTTGGCGGTGGTGGCGGCGATACGGCCGAAGCCGGACGGGGTGTCGTCGAACTCGCGGGGCTCCTGGCCCTCCTCGAGGTCCTGGGGGTCCTCCTTCGCCCACACGGTCACATGCCCGGTCTGCCGGTCGAGTTCCACGCGCGCGTGGCGGCGGCTTCCCTCGGTGCGGTGGTAAGCGATGAGGAGGGCCGACTCGATCGCCTCGACCAGCAGGTCGAAGGAGATCTCCTTCTCTCGTACCAAGCCCCGCAGGGCACTCATGTCGATGTCCACGGCTACGCCTCCTCTTCCTTCTGGTCCTTGCGGTTGAACTCGACCTGCACCCGTGCCCTGACGACGTCCGGGAAACCGAGTCTGCGGGTCGTGGGCTTGCGCCCCTTCACCCCTGGCACTTCGAGGTCGAGGCCTTCGTCGTCGACCCCGAGGATCCTGGCCACCAGCTCGCCGCCGTCGGCCAGCTGGAACTTGGCCAGCCGGCCCGTGGCGCGCACGTAGTGCCGGTGTTCCCTGAGGAGGCGCTCCGCGCCCGGGGTGCCGACCTCGAGGGTGTACTCGCCCTCGCCCATCGCGTCCGTCTCGTCGAGCCTCGCCGAGAGCGCACGGCTCACATCGGCGATCCGGTCCAGATCGGCCCCGGTGTCGGAGTCGACGACGACGCGCAGCACACGCTTGCGTCCTACGGAGTCCACGGCGATCTCTTCGAGATCCAGGCCCTGGGAGGTGACGAGCGGTTCCAGCAGTTCCCGCAGCCTCTCGCTCTGGGTGGTGCTCATCCGGGTGACTCCTCGGCCGCGTGTGCTGTTGTGGGGTGGTCGCGTGTCTGGTCAAAGGGTATCCGGTCCGAAGGGGTGTTGCCGTCCACCTGGGCAGCGGCGGTGCCGCTGAGTGATGCGTGCGCGGGGCGCGGGTACCGTGATCATGGGCGAGCCGCCCCTCCCACTTCGTTCACGCACCCGAGGACGTCTGCCGTGCCGTTCCCCTCACCTCCGCGCGCCCTGGCGGGCCCGCGCAGAAGGAGCCTGCTCGCCTCGGCCGCGGGGGCCGCCCTGCTCGTGGGCTGCTCCACCGGTTCCGACGACTCCGGCGGCACGGGCCAGGCCCCGTCGGCCGCCGAGCGGATGCGCGCGCGTGCGGCACGCGACAGCGAGGAGCTGGCGCGGCGGTACGACGCGGTGATGGCCGCGCATCCGGAGCTGGCGGAGCGCCTGCGGCCGCTGCGCGCGCACGTCGCGGCGCACGCGGAGGCGTTCGGCGGCACCGCGAAGGCCTCGCCCGGCGCGACGGCGCCGACCACGCCGCCGGTGGCCCCGACCGTGCCGCCGGCGGCCTCGGCCACGCCCGGGGGATCCGGTTCGCCCGAGGACTCCAGGGCACCGGCGGGAGCCGAGGCCTCGGGCTCTCCCGCAGCCCGGGAGACCGCGAAGTCCGCCCTGGCCGGGCTCGCCGCCGCCGAGCGTTCCCTGTCCGACCGGCGCACGGCGGCCCTGCTCCAGGCGCCCGGCGAATTGGCCCGTCTGCTGGCCTCGGTGGCGGCGGCCGGTGCCGCGCACGCGTATCTCCTGACGGAAGGTGACAAGTGAGCCAGGTGACGGACCGGCGGCGGCTGGAGGCACTCCAGGCGGCGCTCGCCGCCGAGCACGCGGCCGTGTACGGGTACGGCGTCGTCGGGGGCCGGATCGGCGAGAGCCGGCGGGCCGAGGCGCGGTCGGCGTACGACGCCCACCGGGCGCGGCGGGACGCGCTGGTGCGCGAGGTGCGGGATCTGGGCGGGCAGCCGGTGGCCGCGGCGGCCGCCTACACGCTGCCGTTCCCGGTGCCGGACTCCGCGGCGGCGGTACGGTTCGCCGCCGAGCTGGAGGAACGCGTGGCCGGGGTGTACTCCGACCTGGTCCGGGCGGCCGGGGGCGAGCGGCGGCGGGAGGCCGCCGGGGTACTGCGCGAGACGGCGGTCCGGGCGGTGCGCTGGCGCGGGGGGAGCGTAGCCTTCCCTGGTCTCGCCGAACGGGCCGGTGCGGCGGGCACGCCCACGGCTTCGACGGCACCGACGCCGTAGGGCGTACGGATGTCCCGGACAGGCACGGACGGGCACGGACGGGCACGGACCGGCACGGACCGGCACGGACCGGCACGGACCGGCACGGCCGGGCACGGACCGGCACGGCCGGGCACGGCCGGGCACGGCCGGGAGGAACGGGACGGCGCAGGAGGCGCCCACGGCGCACGGCGACAGCGGAGAACGCGTCCAGGAAGTCAGGAAGGAACGACTCGCGCATGGCTTTCGAACCGCCGCGGCGTCTGGTGCGGGCGCTGGGTGAGACCGCACCGGACGGGGACGACTGGCTGGAGAAGCTGCCCGGACTGGCGCGGCAGGCGGTGGCGCAGCGCGAGCTGACCGTCGAGCGGGTGCAGATGCCCGGCGGACGCAGCAGCCTCGTGGTGCTGGTGCGGACGGCGGACGGGACGCCGGCCGTGCTCAAACTGGCCCCTGCCCGGGCCCGCCCGGAGAGCGAGCGGGCCGCGCTCGCGCACTGGGGCGGGCGGGGCGCCGTGCAACTGCTGGAGGACGGGCCGGCCGGTCCGGCCGAGGGCGTGCTGCTGCTGGAGCGGCTGCATCCGGACGTGTCGGTGCGGTCGCTGCCGGAGGCGCGGGCGCTCCTGGAGGCGGCGGGCACGCTGCGGCGGCTGTGGGTCGAACCGCCCGCCGGGCACACCTTCGAGACGGTCGAGGAGCGGACCGGCCGGCAGGCCGGGGCGATGCGGGCGAGCGCGGAGGCCGACGCGGAGGTGGCGCCGCTGGTCGAGGCGGCGCTCACGGCCCGCGCGGAACTGCTGGCCGCGCCGCCCGGGCGGCGGCTGCTGCACGGCACGTTCCGGCAGAGCAAGGTGCTCGCCGGGGACCGGACGCCGTGGCTGGCCGTGGGCCCGGACCCGGTGGTCGGCGAGGCCGCCTTCGACCTGGCGCGGCTGGTCCGCGACCGAGTGGAGGACCTGATCGCCGCGCCGTCCGGCGCCGCCACCACCCGGCGCCGGATCAAGCGGCTGGCGGATTCCCTGGAGGTCGACCGCGACCGCCTGCGCGGCTGGACGCTCTTCCGGGCCGTGGAATCCGGCGTGCGCGCACGCCGGGTGGGCCGCCCGAAGGAAGCCGAACTCCTCCTGGAATTCGCCACCTGGCTCTGACCCACCCGGCCGCGACGAAACCTCCCGGGCGGCACCGCCGTGACGACGGCCGCTCCCCCGTCCGCCGGGCGACGGCCTGGGTGCGAGGAGACGGTGGCGAGGGATCGGTGCCCGCCCGGAGGACATGACCCGAACGCGGCCGCCTCCGCCATGGTGAGCGGCCGGAGCGCAGGCCGACAACCGCAGCCCCGGACCCCGCGCCCACCTCCCAGCAGCCGCCACTGACGGGAGACGGCGCTGCCGTGATGACGGCCGGTCCCGCCCGGCGGCCTGCGAGCGGGGAAAGGTACCGCAGGATCACGGCCCGCCCCGCCGGTCACGACGCGAGCGCCAGCCCGTCACGCCCCTCCGCCTCCCGGCCGCGAACCACCGGGCCCCACGCCCCGGGGCCGACGGTGACACTGCCATCATGACGGCCGCTCCCCCGCACCCGCCGGGCGCCGGCCTGGGAGCGCGGTGACGCGGGGTCAGTGACCGGTCGGCGGATCCTGACGCGGGTGCGGGGCCCGGCGCGTCCTCGTTCGTCTGGTGGCTGGACGCGCCTGACCCCGCTTGATGCCGTGACCCGTCTCGCGGGGCAGGACTACGCCGTGAGGCGGGCGATCGCCTCCTCGATCGGGAGCTCCTCGCGCTCGTCGGTGCGGCGGTCCTTCAGCTCGACGACGCCCTCGGGCGCGCGCCGGCCGACGACCAGGATCTGCGGGACGCCGATGAGTTCGGAGTCGGTGAACTTCACGCCCGGGGAGACACCGGCCCGGTCGTCGACGAGGACGCGGACGCCTGCCGCGGCGAGCTTCTGGGACACCTCCAGGGCCACCTCGGTCTGCAGGGCCTTGCCGGCGGCGACCACGTGCACGTCGGCCGGGGCGACCTCCTTGGACCAGATCAGGCCCTTGTCGTCGGCGTGCTGCTCGGCGAGGGCGGCCACGGCGCGGGAGACGCCGATGCCGTAGGAGCCCATGGTGACGCGGACCGGCTTGCCGTTCTGGCCGAGGACGTCGAGCTTGAGTGCGTCGGCGTACTTGCGGCCGAGCTGGAAGATGTGGCCGATCTCGATGGCCCGGTCCAGCTTGAGGCCGGTGCCGCACTTCGGGCAGGGGTCGCCGTCCTGCACGACCACCACGTCGACGTACTCGTCGACCTCGAAGTCGCGCCCGGCGACCACGTTCTTCGCGTGCGTGTGCTCCTTGTTGGCACCGGTGATCCAGTCCGTGCCGGGCGCCACGCGCGGGTCGGCGATGTACTTCACCTTGTCCAGGCCCTGCGGACCGACGTAGCCGCGGACCAGGTCCGGGCGGCCCACGAAGTCCTCGGCGGTGACCAGCTCGACTGCGGCCGGGGCGAAGTGCGCCTCGACCTTGTCCAGGTCCACCTCGCGGTCGCCGGGGACACCGACGGCGACGATCTCCCCGTCGACCTTGACGAGCAGGTTCTTCAGGGTGGCGGAGGCCGGCACGCCGAGGGAGGCGGCGAGGGTCTCGATGGTCGGGGTGTCCGGGGTGGGGATCTCCTCGGCCGCGGGCACGCCGGAGCCGTCCACCGGCACCAGCTCGTACTCGATCGCCTCGGTGTTGGCGGCGAAGTCGCAGTTCGGGCAGTCGGCGAAGGTGTCCTCGCCGGCGGCGGCCGGGGCGAGGAACTCCTCGGACTTGGAGCCGCCCATCGCGCCCGCGGTCGCGGCGCAGATCCGGTAGTCCAGGCCCAGGCGGTCGAAGATCCGCTGGTAGGCCTGGCGGTGCAGGGCGTAGGACTCGGCGAGGCCCTCGTCGGCGAGGTCGAAGGAGTAGGAGTCCTTCATCAGGAACTCGCGCCCGCGCAGGATGCCCGCGCGGGGCCGGGCCTCGTCCCGGAACTTGGTCTGGATCTGGTAGAGGATGACCGGCAGGTCCTTGTAGGAGGTCGCCTGGTCCTTCACCAGCAGGGTGAAGATCTCCTCGTGGGTCGGCCCGAGGAGGTAGTCGCCGCCCTTGCGGTCCTTCAGACGGAACAGCTCGGCGCCGTACTCGTCCCAGCGGCCGGTCGCCTCGTACGGCTCACGGGGCAGCAGCGCGGGCAGCAGCACCTCCTGGCCGCCGATCGCGTCCATCTCCTCGCGAACGATCCGCTCCACGTTGGCGAGGACCTTCTTGCCCAGCGGCAGCCAGGACCAGATCCCGGCGGCGGTGCGCCGTACGTAGCCCGCGCGGACCAGCAGCTTGTGGCTCAGGACCTCGGCGTCCGCCGGGTCGTCGCGCAGCGTCTTCGCCAACAACTGGGACATGCGCTGGACCGGTGCGTTGGCCATGGTTCTCGTACTCCTGCCGATGGTGGCCCCCGCTCGGGCGAGGCCGAGAGTGGGGGAAGCTGATGGCTAGGAGGTTAGCCGGGCTTGCCGCGCCGGTGGAAATCGGTTAAAGCCGACCGGGCGCCGTGTCCGGACGGCGGCGCAACGGCAGCGGGGCGCCCATCACGGCGTACGGTTTCGGCGCGCTGGGGAAGTGCACCTGGCGGGCGAGGTCCTCGTAGCCCAGGGAGTGGTAGAGGCCGCGGGCCGGGCTGTCGGTGTCGATCGCGGAGAGGATCGAGCGGGGCTCGCTCGCGCTGTCGGTGATGGTGGTGATCAGGGCCCGTCCGATGCCGCGGTTCTGGTGGCTCGGGTGGACGTGCAGTTCGGTGATCACGAAGGAGTCGTCGAGCCAGTCGTCGTGGCCGAGGGCGCGCAGGTAGGGCTCGACGACGGTGGACCACCAGTGGGTGCGGTCGTTGGGCATGCCGTAGACGAATCCGGCGAGCCGGCCGTCGGCCGTGGTGGCACCGAGCGCGCGGGCTCCCCGGCAGGTCATGTGGCGCAGCACGATCTGCCGGCGTACGGCCACCTCGTCGGCGCCGAGACCGAAGGCGACGGCCTGCACGGCGAGCGCCTCGTCGACGCGGACCGACAGGTCCAGGGGGCCGATCACGACGTCGTCGCTGCGGCGGTGTCCGTGACCGGGGAAGTGCGCCATGCCGGGAGACTACAGGGCGTGCACGGGGCGCTGAACAGCGCAGTGAGGCGCAGGTCAGAAGAGAACGCTCATGAACGCGCCGACCTCCTGGAAGCCCGTCCTCAGGTAGGTGCGCCTGGCCGCGGTGTTGAAGTCGTTCACGTACAGACTGACCACCGGGGCCACATCGGCCAGCGCGTACCGCAGGACCGCCGCCATGCCGGGGACCGCCAGACCGCGGCCGCGGTACTCGGGGGCCACCCACACGCCCTGGATCTGGCAGGCCTCGGGGGTCGCGGCGCCGATCTCCGCCTTGAACATCACCTTGCCGTGCTCGTCGAGGCGGGCGAAGGAGCGGCCGGAGCCGACGAGTTCGGCGACCCGGGCCTGGTAGAGCAGACCGCCGTCCCCGGCGAGCGGGGAGACGCCGACCTCCTCCGTGAACATCGCCACGCAGGCCGGCATGATCGTCTCCATCTCGTCCTTGCGGATGCGGCGGACGTAGGGATCGGGAGCGATGCCGGCCGGCATGCGGTCGGTGACCATGAGCGGCTGGTGGGCGCGGATCTCACGGGCCGGGCCCCAGCCGGGTTCCAGGAGCCGCCACAGCTGGGCGGTGGGTTCGGCCGGTCCCACGATGGAGGAGCAGCGGCGGCCGGCCCGGCGCGCACGGTCCGCGAAGGCCCGGACGGCCCTGGGGGTGGCGCAGATCGGGACGAGGTTGGCCCCCGCGTAGCACAGGGACGTGAGCATGCCGTCCTCGTACCAGCCCCACATCTCTCCGCCGAGCCGCCACGGGTCCAGTCCGGCGACCTGAACGCGGGACGTCACGAAGGCGTTCGCGACCGGCTCGCGGCCGAGGACCGCGAGCGCGGCGTCGAGGTCGCTCGGTCCGAGGACCACGGTGGTCGTCTGGGTCAACACGTCGGCGGGGCCTCACCATGAGGATCTACTGGTTCCCGCACTGTACCTGGCGGCGACGGGGGACGCCGCCCGGCGGTGGATGCCCCCCGGCACCGCCCCTGCCAGTGGGAACGGCCGGCTCCCTGCCCCTCGCAGCGGCCGTCTCCTATGCCGACCGGTCCTCCTTGACGCGGGTCACCAACTGGGTGGGATTGACGAAGCGCAGGGCGATCACCAGCAGCACGAGCATCGACAGCGTGTACATCACGGCCATCGCGTCGATGGACTGCTGGGTGCGGATACCGGCTGAGAAGACGGCGTAGTACAGGGCCACGACGAGGGTCTGGCTGTCCGGTCCGGCGGTGAGGAAGGTGAGTTCGAACATGCCGACCGTGCGGACCAGGACCAGTACGGAGGCGGCGAGGATGCCGGGCACCAGCAGCGGCGCGAGGACACGCAGCAGGACGGAGCCGGTCCGGGCACCGCACATCCGGGCGGCCGCCTCGATCCTGGGGTCGATCTGCTCGATGAACGGGGTCATCGTCAGGACGACGAACGGCACCGACGGCACCAGGTTCGCCAGCACCACCCCGGTCAGGGTCCCGGCGAGCTGGAACTTGTACAGGACGGTGGCCAGCGGGATGCCGTAGGTGAGGGGCGGCACCAGGATCGGCAGCACGAACAACAGCAGCACGGCCTTCTTGCCGGGGAAGTCCCGCCGGGCCAGCGCGTAGGCGGCCGGCACCCCGATCACCACGGACAGGGCGACGACGAGCACGGAGACCAGCGCGGTCGTCCAGAAGACCTGGCCGAGCTGGAACTCCCGCCAGGCGGAGCCGTACCACTTCGTCGTCCAGCCCTGCGGCAGCCAGCTGGTGAACCAGCGGGTGCCCAGGGAGTCGACGAGCGGGACGCCGATGACTCCGGCGAGTTGGAGGAAGAAGAACCCGAAGACGAGGGCGGCGATCCAGGTGCCGGGGCGGATCCGGCGCCACCGGGAGGGGACGGCCGGGTCCTTACCGGTCTGCGCCGCGGGGGTCCGGACGAGGTCGGCCATCAGCCCTTGCCTCCCGTCGCTCCTCGGTACAGCAGCGACCGCCAGGCGAGCACGAGGACGACGACCGCGAGCATCACCGCGGCCATGATCATGGCGATGGCGGAACCGAGGGAGTAGTCGAATTTCTGGAACGCCGCCTGGTACGCCTCGATCGAGATGACGTGCGTGGTCTTGCGTGGGTCACCGACCAGTTGGGCGGACGGGAACACCGCGAACGCCAGGACGAACGACAGGCAGAAGGTGATGGCAAGGCCCGGCGCGAGCAGCGGCAGGAGCACGTACCGCAGCCGTTTGCGCCAGTCCGCGCCGAGCGTCGCGGCGGCCTGCTCCAGGCTGGGGTCGATACCGGTCAGGTACGACAGCGTCAGCAGGTAGGAGAAGGGGAAGCCGGTGATGATCAGCGAGGCCAGCACACCCCAGTAGTTGTGCACCAGGGCGAGCGGCTCGTCGATGAGGCCGAGTCCCAGCAGGGCCTTGTTGAACCAGCCGTTGGGGCCGAGGTAGCCGAGCAGCCCCTGGGCGGTGAGGACCGTTCCGAGGGTGATCGGCATGACCAGCAGCGTGGTGATCAGCCGCCGGCCGCGGAACACTCCGCGGGTGCGGAACGAGACCGGCACGGCGGCAAGGCAGTTGATCAGCGCGGCGGGCACGGCCAGGCCCAGGGTGATCCACAGGGTCTCCCGCAGATACGGATCGCTGAAGAAGAGCCGGTAGTTGGCGAACGGCCCCCCGCCCTGGGCCGGTTGGAACGACAGTCCCAACCCGTAGAAGAAGGGGTAGCAGAACAGGACGGCGAGGAAGAGCACGCCCGGGACCGCGAGGAGCAGGAGCCGGTCGACGCCGCGCTCGGCCAGGCGGTGGCGGAGCGCGGGCCGGGCGGCCGGGGGTTGTGGCGGCGCGGGCGGCGGGGCCGCGCGGGTGTCGGTGGCGCTCATGTGGCCACCTGCTTCGGGTTGTCACGTGCCTCCCGCGACTTCTCGGAAGGCTCCGCCGCGCCCTCGTCCGCCGGTGCGGCCGCCGGGTTGCGCGGGCCGGCGGAGTCCGGCTCCCCGGTCTCGGGGGCGGACGGCTCGGGGGCGGCCGGTCCGTCCCCGGCGCCGGCGCCACCCGGTCCGCGGGACGGCCCGGTACCGCTGTCGCTCGGCTGTCCGTCGCCGTCGGCGGCGGCGAAGACGAGGACGCGGTCGGGCGGTGCGACGAGCCGTACCGGCTCGTCGGGCGCGAGCCGTTTCCGGGTGCGGAAGTGGACCCGGCGCCCGTCCGTCAGCCGTGCCTGCACGGCGAGTTCGCGTCCGTGGTACTCGACGACCTCGACCGTCGCGGGCAGCCCCGGAGTGCCGGAGGTGCCGGAAGTGCCGTCGACTGGCTCGTCCCCGGTCACCGCGTCCAGGTCCTCGGGGCGGATGGCCGCCGTGACCCGGCCGCCGGCCGCCACGCCGTCACGGTCGAGCCCGACCAGCGGGCTGCCCGCGATGTCGACGACCACATGGGGGCCGCGGGTCCCGGTGACGGTGGCGTCCAGCAGGGTGCGATAGCCCATGAAGGAGGCGACATAGCGGTTGGCCGGGCGGCTGTAGACCTCCTCCGGGGTGCCGATCTGCTGGGTGCGGCCGTCGCGCAGCACGACCAGCCGGTCCGCGAGGGAGAGGGCCTCCTCCTGGTCGTGCGTGACGTACACGGTGGTCAGTCCGAGCCGCTGGTGCAGGCGGCGGATCTCCGCCCGCATCTCCAGGCGCAGCGCGGCGTCGAGGTTGGACAGCGGCTCGTCCATCAGCACCAGCCGCGGTTCCAGGACGATCGCGCGGGCGATGGCGACCCGCTGCTGCTGGCCGCCGGAGAGCTGACCGGGCCGTTTGTGGGCGTGAGCGGTCAGCTGCACCATGTCCAGGGCCCTGGTGACCCGTTCGGCGGCCTCGGCCCTGGGGACCTTCGCCATCTTCAGGCCGAAGCCGACGTTGTTCCGGACGGTCATGTGCGGGAACAAAGCGTAGTTCTGGAAGACCATGCCGAACCCGCGCCGCTCGGGGGCGAGTTGGTCGATCCGCTCCCCGTCGAGGAAGATCTGGCCGCCGGTCAGCGGCAGCAGTCCGGCCAGGCAGTTGAGGGCGGTGGACTTGCCGCAGCCGGAGGGGCCGAGCAGCGCAACGAACTCGCCGCCCGAGATCTCCAGGTCCAGTCCCCGCAGGGCCTGGTGTCCGCCGAAGCTGCGGGTGACCCCGGCCAGGCGCAGGGTCGAGATACGGGCCGCGGTCACTGGCCGGCCACCTGACGGTTCCACAGGTCGAACGCCTTGACCTGCGCCTGCGAGGACAGCGACGGCTTCTTCGGGAACTGGTCGATCCACGTGTCGAACTCGGGGACGCCGTACTCCTTGATGACCTGCTGGGACTTGGCGGGCGCCATCGACAGGGGCACGTCCTTGACGGCCGGGCCCGGGTAGAAGTAGCCGTCGTCGTAGGCCTTCGCCTGCTGCTCGGGGGTGAGCATCCAGTGGAGCAGGTTGAGCACCGCGGACATCTTGTCGGCGCTGACTCCCTTGGGGACCACGGCGTACTGGGCGTCGGTCACCCAGGTCATGTCGTCGAAGTGACCGGCCTTCATCTTCTTCGGCACGGTGCCGAGGGCACGCGGGTTGATGTACCAGCCCGTGGTGCTCATGATCATGTCAACCTGACCGGTGGCCAGGTTCTTCATGGTCTCGGAGGTGCCCGAGCCGTACACGTCGACGTACTTGTCGAGTTCCTTCAGGTACGCCCACGTCTTGTCCCACCCCTTCTCGGGGTCGGACGGGTCCTTGTCGCCGAGGAGGTACGGCAGCCCCATCAGCCAGGTACGGCCGGGGCCCGAGTTGGCCGGGTCGGCGTACTGGAAGCGCTTGGGGTGGGCCTTGGCCCAGCCGAGGAGTTCCTGCGGGGTCTTCGGCGGGTTCGGCACCTTGGCCGGGTCGTACTCGTACAGCGGCCCCGACGGGTAGTACACGACGGCCGTGCCCTTGCCCTGCGCCAGCTTCGCCATCTGAGCCGCCGGCGGCAGGTAGTCCGGGTTGCCGATGGCGTCCTGGTGCGCGGCCATGTCCGCCCAGAGGTCCTGCTCGAGCCCCGCGGCGAGGCCGTCGGTGCCGGTGAGGACCATGTCGATCTGGACGCGGCCTGCCTGCTGCTGTGCCTTGATCTTGCCCGCGAGTTCCGGAGCGGGCGCCTTGGAGTACGAGATCTTGCCGACGATCTCCGGATGCGTCTTCTGGAACTCGTCGATCATGCCCTGGGTCAACTGGAGGTTCCCGGCGACGTCGAGGATCTCCAGCGAGACCGGCTTGCTCGGCTTGTCCGGCACCTTCTGCGCGGGCTGCCCCTTGTCCCCCGACGACTGACTGCTCGGTGCGCTGCATCCCACCACCGTGACCGCGAGCAACAAGCCGGCGGCGACGAGGCGCTGAACGGACGGCATACGAAGACTGGCTCTGTGGACGGTGCGGGACACAGCAACTCCCTGCGGGCATCGGCCCGATATGCGTCAGCGACAGTGAGGAAACGCTTTCTCAGCCTGGTGCCCGAACAAAATCCTGCCAGCCATCGGATCTGTCAAGAAGGTGCGCCGGTCGAACTGCGAACGTGCAGGTCGACCGGGATGGATTCGCCCTCGATGTCGTCCTCGCCTGCCATCAGCCGCAGCAGCGCCGCACCGGCGGCCTGCCCGAGTCGGCCTCGGGGAACCGCTACCGTGGTGAGGGGCGGCGCCGAGAAACGCGCCATGTCGATCTCGTCGAAGCCCGTCAGGGACACATCGTCCGGCACCCGTACGCCGAGTTCGGCGAACCGCGCGAGCAGTCCGAGCGCCACGAAGTCGTTGTAGGCCATCACGGCGCTCGCGCCGGTGCCCAGGGCGGTGTCGGCCGCCGCGTATCCGTCGTCGGCGGTGGAGCCTCCGTCGACCGTGCGCACACGCAGCCCGAAGTCCTCGGCGGCGGCGAGGGCGCGCATCCGCTCGTGGTGGGCCCAGGCGCTCCCGGGGCCGGCGACGTAGACGACGTCCCGGTGCCCGAGCTGGGCGAGGTGGCCGCAGAGGGCGAGGACACCGCGGAAGAAGTCGACGGTGATCGCCCGCAGACCGAGACCGGGCTCCTGCCGGTTGGTGACCAGGATCGGGGTGTCGCGGCCGGTCAGCGCGACGAGGTCGGCGCGCGGCATCCGCGGGGAGCAGAGCAGCAGGCCGTCCGCGTACCGGACGAGGTCCTCGGCCAGCTCCCGCTCGGCGGCGGGGTCCTCGTTGGAGTCCATGACCAGGACGCGGGACCCGTTGGATCTGGCCACCGCGGAGAGGGCCTTGATGATGTCGTGGAAGTACTGGTTCGCCAGGTCCGGGACGAGCACCCCGAGCGTGCCGGAGCGGCCCCGGGCCAGGCCCTGCGCCGCGGCGTTCGGGCGGTAGCCCAGGTCGGCGATGGTCTCGCGGACCCGGTCGGCGAGGTCCGGGGCGACGGTGCCGACCTGGTTGATCACTCGCGAGACGGTCGACACGGAGGCGCCGGAGGCGCGGGCCACATCGGCGATGGTGACGCGTTTCTGGCCCCGCCCGGAGGACCGTCTCGCGGCCCCCTCACCACCGTGTCCGGCGCGCTCTCCGGTGCGCCGCGCTGTGGTCATCGCATCCCCCCTGGAGTCGACCCGTGCCGAGATAGCGATTTCTCGGCCTGCTCGTCAGCAAGTTAGCAGTCACAAGCGAGCGCGAAGAGGGCGTGGACGGCGGCGACGGGTGAACCGTCGCAACATTTCGGTGAAGACGCTTTCCGGAGAACCGGACAGCCCCGCCCCTTCAGGGGCGGGGCTGCGGTGTGGCTTGAAGCGTGAGGCGAGGCGGCAGGCGGGGCGGGATCCACCGGAGGATCGGCCGCGCCGCTCCGGGGTCGATCGCCGTCCTGCGGTCAGCCGGCGTCCTGCGGTCAGTCGTAGTCCTGCGGTCAGCCGCTGACCGAGATCTCCGGCTCGCCCGAGGCGACGCCGTCCTGCTCCATCTGCTCGGCGATCTTCATGGCCTCCTCGATCAGGGTCTCCACGATCTTCGACTCCGGAACGGTCTTGATGACCTGCCCCTTGACGAAGATCTGCCCCTTGCCGTTGCCCGAGGCGACCCCGAGGTCGGCCTCACGGGCCTCACCGGGACCGTTGACGACACAGCCCATGACCGCGACGCGCAGCGGCACCTCCATACCGGTCAGACCCGCCGTGACCTCCTCGGCCAGCTTGTACACGTCCACCTGGGCCCGGCCGCACGACGGACAGGAGACGATCTCCAGACCGCGCTG
>NZ_JBSFJL010000052.1:0-46607 GCF_053598035.1 Streptomyces sp. NPDC001204
GTGCTGCCGCGCACCCTGCACGTGGACGCTCCGTCCTCGCACGTCGACTGGACCGAAGGCGCCGTCGCACTGCTCACCGAGCAGACCGCGTGGCCCGAGACCGGCCGCCCGCGCCGTGCCGCCGTCTCCTCCTTCGGCATCAGCGGCACCAACGTCCACACCGTCCTGGAGCAGGCGCCCGCCCTCCCCGGCTCCGCTCCGGCCGCCCCCGAGCGCACCGTCGGCGCCGTCCCGCTGCTGCTGTCCGGCCGCACCCGCGACGCCCTGCGCGCCCAGGCCGCCCGCCTGCTCACCCACCTCCAGAACCACCCCGAGCCGTCCCTCGCCGACCTCGGCCACTCCCTGGCCACCACCCGCTCCCGCTTCGAGCGCCGCGCCGCGGTGATCGCGCAGGACCGCGACGGACTGCTCGCCTCCCTGAACGCCCTCGCCGCCGGCCGCCCCGACCCGGCCGTCGTCGAGGGCGAGGCCGCGGGGCGAGCCCGGATCGCCGTCATGTTCTCCGGCCAGGGCAGCCAGCGTGCCGCCATGGGCCGCGAACTGTACGAGACCCAGCCCCGGTTCGCCGCCGCGTTCGACGAGGTGTGCGCCGCCCTCGACCCGATGCTCGACCGGCCGCTGCGCGAGGTCGTGTTCGCCGCCGAGGGCACCGAAGAGGCCGCCCTGCTCGACCGCACCGGCTTCACCCAGCCCGCGCTGTTCGCCGTCGAGGTCGCCCTCTACCGCCTCGTCGAGAGCTGGGGCGTCCGCGCCGACTTCGTCACCGGTCACTCCATCGGTGAGATCGCCGCCGCGCACGTCGCCGGGGTGTTCACCCTTCAGGACGCCGCCCGCCTGGTCGCCGCCCGCGCCACCCTCATGGAGGCGCTGCCGTCCGGCGGCGCCATGATCGCCGTCCAGGCAACCGAGGACGAGGTCGCCCCGCTGCTCGGCGACCGCCTGTCCGTCGCCGCCGTCAACGGCCCCACCTCCGTCGTCGTCTCCGGCGACGAGGACGCCGCCGTGGAACTCGCCGCCGAGTTCTCCGGCCGCGGGCGCCGCACCAAGCGGCTGCGGGTGAGCCATGCCTTCCACTCGCCGCACATGGACGCCATGCTCGACGCGTTCCGCACGGTCGCCGAGACACTGTCCTACGCCGCCCCCCGCATCCCGCTGGTCTCCGACCTGACGGGCCGCAGGGCCGACGAGGCCGAGGTGCGCACCGCCGACTACTGGGTGCGCCACGTCCGCGAGGCCGTCCGGTTCGCGGACTGCGTGCGCACCCTGCGCGACGCCGGCGCCACCCTCTTCCTCGAACTCGGCCCCGACGGACTGCTGACCGCCATGGCCGAGGACACCCTCGGCGACGAGCACGACACCATGCTCGTCCCGCTGCTGCGCGCCGGCCGCCCCGAGGAGACCGCCGCCGCCACCGCCGCGGCCCGCCTCCAGGTCCACGGCGTCGACCTCGACTGGACCGCGTACCTCGCCGGCACCGGCGCCCGCCGCACCGACCTGCCGACCTACGCCTTCCAGCACGCCCACTACTGGCCCCAGCTGCCCTCCGCCGCGCCCTCCTCGGCCGGCGACCCCGCCGACCAGAAGCTGTGGGCCGCCGTCGAGCGCGGCGACGCCGCCGAACTCGCCGCCGTCCTCGGCCTCGACGAGGACAGCCTCACCCCGCTCGACTCCCTGCTGCCCGCGCTCAGCTCCTGGCGCCGCGGCAACCAGGAGAAGGCGCTCCTCGACACGCTGCGCTACCGCGTCGAGTGGACCCGGCTGGGCAAGCCCGCCGCGCCCGTCCTCGACGGCACCTGGCTGCTCGTCTCCTCCGACGCCACCACCGACGACGAGACCGAACTCCTTGACGGCCTCGCCGAGGCGCTCGGCGCGCACGGCGCCCGGGTCCGCCGCCTCGTCCTGGACGCCGACTGTGCCGACCGGGCCGTGCTCGGCGCCCGCCTCGCCGGTACCGAGGACGTCGACACCACCGCCCATGTGCTGTCCTTGTTGCCGCTCGACGAGCGGCCCGCCGACGGCCCCGCCGGCTTCACCCAGGGCCTCGCCCTGACCATCGCCCTCGTCCAGGCCCTCGCCGACACCGGCGCCCGGGGCCGGCTGTGGACCGCCACCCGCGGCGCCGTCTCCACCGGCCCCGCCGACCCGGTCACCCGCCCCGCCCAGGCCACCGCCTGGGGCATGGGCCGCGGTGTCGCCCTGGAGCACCCCCGCCTGTGGGGCGGACTCGTCGACCTCCCGGCCGAGTTCGACCGCCGCGCCGGACAGCGCCTCGCCGAGGTCCTCGCGGTCAAGGACGCCCCCGACGGCGAGGACCAGGTCGCCCTGCGCGCCACCGGTGTGCACGGCCGCCGCCTGGTCCGCCACACCGTCGACGAGTTGCCGTCCGCCGATCAGTTCACCGCCTCCGGAAGCGTGCTGATCACCGGCGGCACCGGCGGCCTCGGCGCCGAGACCGCCCGCTGGCTGGCCCGCTCCGGCGCGGACCACCTCGTCCTCACCAGCCGCCGCGGCCCCGACGCCCCCGGCGCCGCCGAACTCCGAGCCGAACTCGAGCAGTTGGGCGCGAGCGTCTCCCTCGTGGCCTGCGACGTCGCCGACCGCGACGCCCTCGCCGCCGTCCTCGACGGACTGCCCGCCGACCAGCCCCTCACCGGTGTCGTCCACACCGCGGGCGTCGGCCACTACGGTCCGCTGGACGGGCTGACGCCCGCCGAGTTCGCCGCCCTCACCGCCGCCAAGCTGGCCGGCGCCGCCCACCTCGACGACCTCCTCGGCGACCGCGAACTGGACTTCTTCATCCTGTTCGGCTCCATCGCCGGCGTCTGGGGCAGCGGCGACCAGAGCGCCTACGGCGCCGCCAACGCCTACCTCGACGCCCTCGCCCTGGCCCGCCGCTCCCGCGGTCTCGCCGCGACCTCCATCGCCTGGGGCCCGTGGGGCGGCACCGGCATGGCCGCCGACGACGCCGTCTCCGGCACCCTGCGACGGCAGGGCCTGCGCCTGCTCGACCCCGCGCCCGCCCTCACCGAGATGCGCCGCGCCGTCCTCCGCCAGGACGTCGCCGTCACCGTCGCGGACGTCGACTGGACCCGCTACGCCCCCCTGTTCACCTCCGCGCGGCCCAGCGCCCTCATCGGCGACCTGCCCGAGGTCCGCGCCCTGGCCGCCGAGAACACCCCCGCCGACACCGGCGACGCCTCCGAGATCGTGCGGCGGGTCCGCTCGCTGTCCGAGCCGGAGCAACTGCGCCTGCTCACCGAGCTGGTGCGCACCGAGGCCGCGACCGTGCTCGGTCACGCCTCCGCCGACGCCGTACCCGAGGGCCGTGCCTTCCGCGACATCGGCTTCGACTCGCTGACCGCCGTCGAACTGCGCAAGCACCTCGGCGCCGCCACCGGCCTCTCCCTGCCGAGCACCATGGTGTTCGACTACCCGACCCCGTTGGAGCTGGCCCAGTACCTGCGGGCCGAGATGGTCGGCTCCGTGCTGGAGGTCGCGGGCCCCGTCGCCACCGGCGGCGCCGACGACGAGCCCATCGCCATCATCGGCATGAGCTGCCGCTACCCGGGCGGTGTCGGCTCCCCGGAGCAGCTGTGGGACCTGGTGCTCTCCGGCACCGACGCGATCAGCGACTTCCCGGTCAACCGCGGCTGGAACACCGCCGGGCTCTACGACCCGGACCCCGACCACCCCGGCACCACCTACTCCACCCAGGGCGGCTTCCTGCACGAGGCCGACGAGTTCGACCCGATGTTCTTCGGCATCTCGCCCCGCGAGGCGCTCGTCATGGACCCGCAGCAGCGGCTCCTCCTGGAGACCACCTGGGAGGCCTTCGAGCGCGCCGGACTCACCCCCGACACCCTCCGCGGCAGCCTGACCGGCACCTTCATCGGCTCCAGCTACCAGGAATACGGAATGGGCGCCGGCGAGGGCACCGAGGGCCACCTGGTCACCGGCACCAGCCCCAGCGTGCTCTCCGGCCGCCTCGCCTACGTCTTCGGCCTCGAAGGCCCGGCGGTCACCGTCGACACCGCCTGCTCGTCCTCGCTGGTCGCGCTGCACCTGGCCTGCCAGGCGCTGCGCAACGGCGAGAGCGACCTCGCGGTCGCGGGCGGCGCCACCGTCATGACCACCCCCAACGCGTTCGTGGCCTTCAGCCGGCAGCGGGCCCTCGCCCAGGACGGCCGCTGCAAGGCGTTCTCCGAGAGCGCCGACGGCATGACCCTCGCCGAGGGCGTCGGCATCGTCCTCGTCGAGCGGCTCTCCGACGCCCGCCGCAACGGCCACCCGGTGCTCGCCGTCATCCGCGGCTCCGCCATCAACCAGGACGGCGCCTCCAACGGCCTCAGCGCCCCCAACGGCCCCTCCCAGCAGCGGGTCATCCGCCAGGCCCTCGCCAACGCCCGGGTCGCCCCCGGCGAGATCGACCTCCTGGAGGCCCACGGCACCGGCACCCCGCTCGGCGACCCCATCGAGGCGCAGGCCCTGTTCGCCACCTACGGCCGCACCCGTACCCCCGAGACCGCGCTGCTGCTCGGCTCGGTGAAGTCGAACATCGGCCACACCCAGTCGGCCGCCGGTGTCGCGAGCATCATCAAGATGGTCATGGCGCTGCGCCACGGTGTGATGCCGCAGACCCTGCACGCCGACGAGCCCTCCAGCCACGTCGACTGGAGCCCCGGCACCGTGCGGCTGCTCGGCGAGAACACCGACTGGCCGCAGACCGGCCGTCCGCGCCGGGCCGCCGTGTCCTCGTTCGGCATCAGCGGTACGAACGCCCACATCATCCTGGAGCAGGAGACCGAGGCGCCCGACGCCGACGACGAGCAGCCCGCCGTGGCGCCCGTGCCGGTCGCCGCCGGCGTCGTGCCATGGGTCCTGTCCGCCCGTGGCGCCGCCGCACTGCGCGAGCAGGCCGACCGGCTCCTCACCCACCTCGTGACCGCCGTCCCGGCGGCCCGCCCGATCGACATCGGCCTGTCCCTCGCCACCTCCCGCGCCCTCTTCGAACAGCGAGCCGTGGTCGTGCCGCCCGCCGGCACCGACCCGCTGGAGGCGCTGCGCGCCGTCGCCGCCGACGGGCCCTCGGGCGTCGTCGCCCGCGGTGTCGCCGACGTCGAGGGCCGTACGGTCTTCGTGTTCCCGGGTCAGGGCTCGCAGTGGGTGGGCATGGGTGCCCGACTCCTTGACGAGTCGCCGGTGTTCGCGGAGCGGATCGCCGAGTGCGCCGCCGCGCTCAGCGAGTTCGCCGACTGGAACCTGATCGATGTCCTGCGGGGCGTGGAGGGCGCTCCGACGCTGGATCGCGTCGACGTCGTCCAGCCCGCCTCGTTCGCCGTGATGGTGTCCCTGGCCGCCGTGTGGCGGGCCCAGGGTGTCGAACCCGACGCGGTGGTGGGTCACTCGCAGGGTGAGATCGCTGCCGCCGTGGTGTCCGGTGCGCTGTCGCTGCGGGACGGTGCGCGGGTGGTCGCGCTTCGCAGCCAGGCCATCGGGCGGACGCTGGCCGGGCGGGGCGGGATGATGTCGGTGGCGCTGCCCGTCGCCGATGTGGAGGCCCGTCTGGAGGCGTTCGGCGGGCGGGTGTCCGTCGCCGCCGAGAACGGCCCCCGCTCCTCCGTCGTCGCGGGCGAGCCGGAGGCCCTGGACGAGTTGCACGCGCAGCTCACCGCCGAGGAGATCCGGGCCCGCCGGATCGCCGTGGACTACGCCTCGCACTCCCACCACGTCGAGGATCTGCACGACGAGATCCTTCAGCTGCTGGCGGAGGTCGCGCCGACCGCGTCCGAGATCCCGTTCTTCTCCACGGTCACCGGCGACTGGCTCGACACCACCGTCATGGACGCCGGCTACTGGTACCGCAGCCTGCGTGGCCGGGTCCTGTTCGCCGACGCCGTGCGCGGTCTGATCGCCGCCGAGCACCGCGCCTTCATCGAGGTCAGCTCCCACCCCGTGCTGTCGATGTCCGTCCAGGACATGATCGACGACGCCGGCGTGGCGGGTGTCGCCTCGGGCACCCTGCGCCGCGACAACGGCGGCCTGGACCGCTTCCTGCTCTCCGCCGCCGAGGTGTTCGTCCGCGGCGTCCACGTCGACTGGGCCGCCCTGTTCGAGGGGACCGGCGCGTCCCGCGTCGACCTGCCCACCTACGCCTTCCAGCACGAGAACCTGTGGGTCGTCCCGGCCGCCCCGGAGACCGTCACCGCGGCCGACCCCGAGGACGCCGCGTTCTGGACCGCCGTCGAGGACGGGGACGTCTCCACCCTGACCGCCGCCCTCGGCACCGACGAGGACTCCGTCGCCGCCGTGCTGCCCGCGCTGTCCTCCTGGCGCCGGGCCCGCCGGGAGCGCTCCACCGTCGACTCCTGGCGCTACCGCGCCACCTGGAAGCCCGTCACCAAGCTCCCGCAGCGCACCCTCGACGGCACCTGGCTGCTGGTCACCGCCGACGGCGTCGACGACACCGACGTCGCCGAGGCGCTGGAGACGGGCGGCGCCGAGGTGCGCCGTCTCGTCCTCGACGAGACCTGCGCCGACCGCGCTGTCCTGCGTGAGCGCCTGACCGACACCGACGGCCTCACCGGCATCGTCTCCGTCCTCGCCGGAGCCGAGCGGACCGGTGCCGTCCCCGGCACCGGG
Source organism: Streptomyces sp. NPDC001204 (assembly GCF_053598035.1). Taxonomy (NCBI): domain Bacteria; kingdom Bacillati; phylum Actinomycetota; class Actinomycetes; order Kitasatosporales; family Streptomycetaceae; genus Streptomyces; species Streptomyces sp. NPDC001204. The sequence goes on from NZ_JBSFJL010000052.1 coordinate 6,640, forward strand.
CTCGTCCTCGGGGTCGCCCTCACCGTCGCCCTCGTCCAGGCGCTCGGCGACGCCGGCATCGGCACCCCGCTGTGGGCGCTGACCCGCGGCGCCGTGTCCACGGGCCGCTCCGACAAGGTCACCGCGCCCGTCCAGGCCCAGGTCGCCGGCATCGGCTGGACCGCCGCGCTGGAGTGCCCGGGACGCTGGGGCGGTGTCGTCGACCTGCCCGAGACGCTCGACGCGCGCGCCGGTCAGCGGCTCGCGGCCGTCCTCGCCGGCGCGCTCGGCGACGACGACCAGATCGCCCTGCGCTCCTCCGGCGTCTTCACCCGCCGTATCGTCCGCGCCGACGCCGCACCCGACGGCCCCGCCCGCGACTGGAAGCCGCGCGGCACCACCCTGGTCACCGGCGGCTCCGGCACCCTCGCCCCCCACCTGGCGCGCTGGCTCGCCGAACAGGGCGCCGAGCACCTGGTCCTGGTCAGCAGGCGCGGCCCCGAGGCGCCCGGCGCCGCCGAACTCCGCGCCGAGCTGGAGGAACGCGGCACCGCGACGACCCTCGCCGCCTGCGACATCACCGACCGCGACGCGGTCGCCGCGCTGCTCGACGGCCTGAAGGCGGAGGGCCGCACCGTCCGCACGGTCGTGCACACCGCGGCCACCATCGAACTGCACACCCTGGACGCCACCACCCTCGACGACTTCGACCGCGTCCTGGCCGCCAAGGTCACCGGCGCGCAGGTCCTCGACGAACTCCTCGACGACGAGGAGCTGGACGACTTCGTCCTGTACTCCTCCACCGCCGGCATGTGGGGCAGCGGCGCGCACGCCGCGTACGTCGCGGGCAACGCCTATCTGGCCGCCCTCGCCGAGCACCGGCGCGCCCGCGGCCTCACCGCCCTGTCGCTGTCCTGGGGCATCTGGGCCGACGACCTCCAACTCGGCCGCGTCGACCCGCAGATGATCCGCCGCAGCGGCCTGGAGTTCATGGACCCGCAGCTCGCGCTGAGCGGCCTCAAGCGGGCCCTCGACGACGACGAGCAGGTCATCGCGGTCGCCGACGTCGACTGGGAGACGTACCACCCCGTCTACACCTCGGCCCGGCCCACCCCGCTGTTCGACGAGGTCCCCGAGGTGCAGCGGCTCACGGCCGCCGCCGCGCAGAGCGCCGGGACCGCCGCCCAGGGCGAGTTCGCCGCCGCGCTGCTGGCCCTGCCCGCCGCCGAACAGCAGCGCAAGCTGCTGGAGACCGTCCGCACCGAGGCCGCCTCCGTGCTCGGCCTGTCCTCCGCCGACGACCTCACCGACCAGCGCGCCTTCCGCGACGTCGGCTTCGACTCGCTGACCGCCGTCGGGCTGCGCAACCGGCTCGCGTCCGTCACCGGGCTGACGCTGCCGTCCACGATGGTCTTCGACTACCCGAACCCGGCCGCCCTCGCCGGCTTCCTCCACTCCGAACTGGCCGACGTCCACTCCGCGGGCGCCGTCGCCGTCACCGCCGGGACGCCCGTCGACGACGACCCGATCGCCATCGTCGGCATGAGCTGCCGCTACCCCGGTGGCGTCACCTCCGCCGAGGAGCTGTGGCGGGTCGCGCTGGACGAGGTCGACGCGATCTCAGTCTTCCCCGCCGACCGCGGCTGGGACGCCGAAGCCCTCTACGACCCCGACCCGGACGCGTCCGGCCGCACCTACTCGGTCCAGGGCGGCTTCCTGCGCGACGTCGCCGACTTCGACCCCGGCTTCTTCGGCATCTCGCCCCGCGAGGCCCTGTCGATGGACCCGCAGCAGCGCCTCCTGCTGGAGACGGCCTGGGAGGTCTTCGAGAACGCCGGCATCGACCCGGTCGGCCGGCGCGGCAGCCTCACCGGCACCTTCATCGGCGCCAGCTACCAGGACTACGGGGCCGCCGTGCCCGGCAGTGAGGGCTCCGAGGGCCACATGATCACCGGCTCGCTCCCCAGCGTCCTGTCCGGCCGTGTCTCCTACCTCTTCGGCTTCGAGGGCCCGGCCGTCACCCTCGACACCGCGTGCTCGTCCTCACTGGTCGCCATCCACCTGGCCTGCCAGTCGCTGCGCAACGGCGAGAGCACCCTCGCCCTCGCCGGCGGTGCCAGCATCATGTCCACCCCCATGTCGTTCATCGGCTTCAGCCGGCAGCGGGCGCTGGCCGAGGACGGCCGCTGCAAGGCGTACGCCGAGGGCGCCGACGGTATGACCCTCGCCGAGGGCGTCGGCCTGATCCTGCTGGAGCGGCTCTCCGACGCCCGCCGCAACGGCCACGAGGTCCTCGCCGTCATCCGCGGCTCCGCCATCAACCAGGACGGCGCCTCCAACGGGCTGACCGCCCCCAACGGCCCCTCCCAGCAGCGCGTCATCCGCCAGGCCCTCGCCAACGCGGGCGTCGAGGCGGACGACATCGACGTCCTGGAGGGCCACGGCACCGGCACCTCCCTCGGCGACCCGATCGAGGCGCAGGCCCTGTTCGCCACCTACGGCAAGAACCGCGACCCCGAGCGGCCCGTGCTGCTCGGCTCGGTGAAGTCCAACATCGGACACACCCAGATGGCGTCCGGCGTCGCCAGCGTCATCAAGCTGGTCCGCGCCCTCAACGAGGGCGTCGTCCCCAAGTCGCTGCACATCGACGAGCCGTCCACCCACGTCGACTGGTCCTCCGGCGCCATCCGGCTGCTCACCGAGCGCACCGAGTGGCCCGAGACCGGCCGTCCGCGCCGCGCCGCCGTGTCGTCCTTCGGCCTCAGCGGCACCAACGCCCACACCGTCCTGGAACAGGCCCCCGCCGACAGCTCCCCGGCCGCCCCCGAGGACACTGCCGCGCCGCGGGACGGCCTCGTGCCCGTCCTCGTCTCCGGACGCGGCGAGGCGGCTCTGCGCGCCCAGGCCGGAGCCCTGCTCGACCTGCTGGCGGAGCGCCCCGGCGTCCACCCGACCGATCTGGCGTTCTCCCTCGCCACCTCGCGCGCCGCGCTGGAGCACCGCGCCGCCGTCGTCGCCGACGACCACGAAGGACTGGTGCGCGGCCTGACCGCGCTGCGCGACGGAATGCCCGGCGCCGGACTGGTCCAGGGCCGCACCGGCCGCGGACGCACCGCCTTCCTGTTCACCGGACAGGGCAGCCAGCGCCTCGGCATGGGCCGCGAACTGTACGAGCGTCACCCGGTGTTCGCCGACGCCCTCGACGCGGTGCTCGCCCGGATCGACGGCACCACCGAACGCCCCCTGCGCGACGTGCTGTTCGCCGCCGAGGCCTCCGAGGACGCCGCCCTGCTCGACCGCACCGGCTACGCGCAGCCCGCGCTGTTCGCCCTCGAGGTCGCGCTGTTCCGGCTGCTGGAGTCGTGGGGCATCACCCCCGACTACCTGGCCGGCCACTCCGTCGGCGAGATCGCCGCCGCGCACGTCGCCGGCGTCCTCGACCTCGACGACGCGTGCGTCCTGGTGGCCGCCCGCGGCCGGCTCATGCAGGCGCTGCCCGAGGGCGGCGCGATGGTCGCCCTGGAGGCCGCCGAGGACGAGGTGCTGCCGCACTTGGAGGGCCTCGCCGACCAGGTCTCCGTGGCCGCCGTCAACGGCCCCCGGTCCGTCGTCGTCGCCGGCGAGGAGGAGCCCGTGCTCGCCGTCGCCGCGCACTTCGCCGAGCAGGGGCGCCGCACCAAGCGTCTGCGGGTGAGCCATGCCTTCCACTCGCCGCTCATGGACGCCATGCTGGACGACTTCGCCGCCGTGGCCCGCGCGCTGACGTACCACGCGCCGACGATCCCGTTCGTCTCCAACGTGACCGGCACCCTCGCCACCCCCGAGCAGGTGTGCGGCGCCGACTACTGGGTCTCCCACGTCCGCTCCGCCGTGCGCTTCGCCGACGGCATCGGCTGGCTGTCCACCCAGGGCGGCGTCCAGACCTTCCTTGAGCTCGGCCCCGACGGCGTGCTCACCGGCATGGCCCGCGAGAGCCTCACCGACGCCTCCCGCACGGCGCTGCTGCCCACGCTGCGCGGCGACCGCCCGGAGGAGCAGGCCCTCGTCACCGCCGTCGCCGCGGCCCACGCCCACGGCTTCGACGTCGACTGGGCCGCCTGGTTCGAGGGCGCAGGCGCCCGCCGCGTGGCCCTGCCCACCTACGCCTTCCAGCGCGAGCGGTACTGGCCCGGCACTACCGCGGCCGGCACCGCCGCCACCGTCCCCGGCTCCGCACTCGACGCCGAGTTCTGGGCCGCGGTGGAACACGCCGACGTCGCGTCGCTCACCGCCTCCCTCGGCCTGGACGACACGACCGTCACCGCGATGGTCCCGGCGCTCACCGCCTGGCGGCAGCGCCGCGGCGAGCAGTCCGCGCTCGACTCCTGGCGCTACCGCGTCACCTGGAAGCCGCGCGGCGGCGTCCCCGGCGCCGCACCCACCGGACGCTGGCTCGTCCTGGTCCCGGCCGAGCACCGCGACGAGGCCATCGCCGCCTGGGCCGCCGACGTCGAGGCCGCCCTCGCCACCGCCACCGTCCGCGTGGAGGTCACCGGCACCGACCGCGCCGCCCTCGCCGCCCGGCTCACCGAGGCCGCCGACGGCGACACCTTCCAGGGCGTGCTGTCGCTGCTGCCGCTGGCGCCCGGCGACGCCGGACACCCCGGCGCCCCGGCCGCGCTCACCCTCACCGCCACCGCCCTCCAGGCGCTCGGCGACGCCCGCATCGACGCCCCGCTGTGGAACATCACCCGCGGAGCCGTCGCCGTCGGCCGCTCCGAGCAGGTCACGGCACCCGAACAGGCCGCCGTATGGGGCCTGTTCCGGGCCGCCGCCCTCGAACTGCCCGGCCGCGTCGGCGGCAGCGTCGACCTCCCGGAGGACCTCGACACCCAGGCCGCCCGCCGGCTGCGCGGGATCCTGGCCGCCGGTGACGGCGAGGACGCCGTCGCCGTCCGCGCCGGCGGTGTCTTCCTGCGCCGGCTGGCCCACAACCCGGCCGCCGACACCGTCGGCTCCGCCTTCGACCCGGCGGCCGGCACCGTCCTGATCACCGGTGGCACCGGCGGCATCGGCGGACACCTCGCCCGCCGCCTCGCCCGCGACGGCGCCGCCCATCTGCTGCTCACCAGCCGCCGCGGCCCCGACGCCCCCGGCGCCGACGGACTCCGCGCCGAACTGGAGGAGTCGGGCGCCCGCGTCACGATCGCCGCCTGCGACGCCGCCGACCGCGACGCGCTCGCCGCACTCCTCGCCACGGTGCCCGAGGACGCGCCGCTCACCGCCGTCTTCCACACCGCGGGCGTCGTCGACGACCACGTGGTGGACGAGCTGACCCCGGCGAACTTCGCCACCGTCCTGCACGCCAAGACGGTCGCCGCCCGCCATCTGCACGACCTCACGGCCGGCCACGACCTCGCCGCGTTCGTCCTGTTCTCCTCGACCGCCGGCCTCATCGGCGCCGCCGGACAGGGCAACTACGCCGCCGCCAACGCCCAGCTCGACGCCCTCGCCGAGCAGCGCCGCGCCCAGGGCCTGCCCGCCCTGTCCGTGGCCTGGGGCCCCTGGGCCGGCTCCGGAATGGTCGCCGACGCCGCCGAGATCGCCGCCCGTGTGCGCCGCGGCGGATTCGAACCGCTCGACCCCGCCTCCGGCGTCGCCGCGCTGCTGCGCGCCGTCGACAACGGCGACACCACCGTCGCCATCGCCGACATCGACTGGGAACGCTTCCTGCGCGCCTTCGCGTCGGCCCGCCCGCTGCCGCTCGTCGCCGACCTCCCGGAGACGGCCGGCGCCACCGCCCCGGCGGCGGCCGCCGCCACCGGCTCCGGACTGCGTGAGCGACTCGCCGGCCTGCCCGCCGAGGAGCGCCCCGGACACGTCCTCGACCTGCTGCGCTCCCAGGTGGCGGCCGTCCTCGGCCACGCCGACGCCCGCACCGTCGACGACGACCTGGCCTTCCGCGACCTCGGCTTCGACTCGCTCACCGTCCTGGAGCTGCGCAACGCGCTCAACGCCATCACCGGCCTGAGCCTGCCCGCCTCCCTTGTCTACGACCAGCCCACTCCGCGCGAGATGGCGGACTTCCTGCTCGCCGAACTCCTCGGCACGCTCCCGGAGTCCACCGCCCACACCGTCGCCGCCCGGGCCGTCGACGACGACCCGATCGCGGTCGTCGGCCTCGCCTGCCGCTTCCCCGGCGGCGTCACCACGCCCGAGGGGCTGTGGCGGCTGCTGGCGGAGGGCCGCGACGGCATCACCCCCTTCCCCGACGACCGCGACTGGGACATGGCGGCGCTCGGCGCCGGCGCCTCCGACACACTGCACGGCGGATTCCTCAGCCGGGTAGCCGACTTCGACGCCCGCTTCTTCGGCATCTCGCCCCGCGAGGCGCTCGCCATGGACCCGCAGCAGCGCCTGCTGCTCGAAACCACCTGGGAGGCCCTGGAGCGGGCCGGCATCGACCCGGCCGCGCTGCGCGGCTCCACCACCGGCGTCTTCGTCGGCACCAACGGCCAGGACTACCCGAACCTGCTGCGCCGCTCGGCCTCGGACGTCTCCGGCTATGTCGCCACCGGCAACACCGCCAGCGTGATGTCCGGCCGCCTCTCCTACGCCCTCGGCCTGGAGGGCCCCGCGGTCACCGTCGACACCGCCTGCTCCTCCTCGCTGGTCGCCCTGCACTGGGCGGGCCGCGCGCTGAGCGCCGGCGAGTGCGACCTCGTCGTCACGGGCGGCGTCTCGGTGATGTCGACCCCCGACTCCTTCGTCGAGTTCAGCACCCAGGGCGGCCTGGCCCCCGACGGCCGCTGCAAGCCGTTCTCCGACGACGCCGACGGCACCGCCTGGTCCGAGGGCGTCGGCATCCTGGTCCTGGAACGGCTCTCCGACGCGATCCGCAACGGCCACGAGGTCCGCGGCATCATCCGCGGCACCGCCGTCAACCAGGACGGCGCCTCCAACGGCCTGACCGCCCCCAACGGCCCGTCCCAGCAGCGCGTCATCCGCCAGGCGCTGGCGGACGCCCGCCTCGCGCCGTCCGACATCGACGCGGTCGAGGCGCACGGCACCGGCACCACCCTCGGCGACCCGATCGAGGCGCAGGCCCTGCTGAACACCTACGGCCGGGACCGCGACGCCGACCAGCCGTTGCTCCTCGGCACCGTCAAGTCGAACATCGGCCACACCCAGGCCGCCGCGGGCGTCGCCGGTGTCATCAAGATGCTGCTGGCGATCCAGCACGGGACCCTGCCGCGCACCCTGCACGTCACCAGCCCCACCAGCCACGTCGACTGGAGCAGCGGCGCCGTGTCGCTGCTCACCGAGGAACGCGACTGGCCCGGGACCGGACGGCCGAGGCGCGCCGGTGTCTCCGCCTTCGGCGTCAGCGGCACCAACGCGCACGTCATCGTGGAGCAGGCTCCCACCGACGAGCCCGCCCCCGCCCGCACCGACGAGCCCGTCCCCGCCGCCGACGTCACCACCGTCCCGTGGATCGTCTCCGGCCGCAGCCGCGAGGCCCTCCAGGACCAGGTCGACCGGCTCACCGCGTACGCAGCCGCCCACCCGGAGCTCTCCCCGCTGGACGTCGGCCGCTCCCTGGCCACCGACCGCACCCTCTTCCCGTACCGCGCCGTGCTGCTCTCGGGCCCCGACGGGGTGCGCGAGACGGCCCGCGCGGTCGCGTCCCGCACCCGGGGCCGTACCGCCTTCCTGTTCTCCGGCCAGGGCGCCCAGCGCGCCCGGATGGGCCGCGAACTGTACGAGCGGTACCCGGCGTTCGCCGACGCGCTGGACACGGTCCTCGCGCAGTTCGACACCGCGCTGGACTTCCCGCTGCGCCAGGTCCTGTTCGCCGCGCCGGGCACGCCCGACGCCGAGCTGCTGGACCGGACCGGCTGGACCCAGCCCGCGCTGTTCGCCGTCGAGGTCGCCCTCCACCGCCTCCTGGAGTCGTGGGGCCTGACCCCCGACCACGTCGCCGGTCACTCCATCGGTGAGATCGCCGCGGCGCATGTCGCCGGGGTGTTCTCGCTGGAGGACGCGTGCACGCTGGTCGCGGCACGTGCCTCCCTGATGCAGGAGCTGCCGCGGGGCGGTGCGATGCTCGCGGTGCGGGCCACCGAGGAGGAGGTGCTTCCGCACCTCACGGAGCGGGTCTCCATCGCCGCCGTCAACGGGCCGTCGTCGGTGGTCGTCGCCGGTGACGAGGACGAAGTCGCCGCGCTCGCCGCCTACTTCGAGGCTCAGGACCGCAAGACCACCCGGCTGCGGGTCAGTCATGCCTTCCACTCGCCGCTCATGGACCCGATGCTCACCGCCTTCGCCCGGGTCGCGGAGTCCCTCACCTACCACGAGCCCCGCATCCCGCTGGTCTCCACCGTGACCGGCGCCCCCGCCGGAGCCGAACTCCTCACCCCCGGCTACTGGGTGCGGCACGTCCGCGAGACCGTCCGGTTCGCCGACGGCGTCCGGGCCCTGCACGAGGCCGGCGTCACCGCCTTCGTCGAGATCGGCCCGGACGGGCAGCTCACCGCCGCCGCCCAGCAGACCCTGGACGCGTCCGGCGACGAGGCACCCGCCACCGTCGTCCCGCTCCAGCGCCGCGACCGCGCCGAGGAGACCACCCTCCTGGAGGGCCTGGCCACCCTGCACGCGCGGGGCAACGGACCCGACTGGACCGCCTGGTTCGCCGGCACCGGCGGACACCGCGTCGAGCTGCCGACGTACGCCTTCCAGCGCGAGCGCTACTGGCCCGAGCCCGCCGCGCCCGGCGCCACCGGCACGCCGGACCCCGTCGACGCCGCCTTCTGGGCCGCCGTCGAGCGGGAGGACCTGGAGAGCCTCACGGCCACCCTGGGCCTGGACGGCGACACCGTCACCACGATGGTGCCCGCGCTGTCGGCCTGGCGCCGCCGCACCGACGCCCGCTCCACCGCCCGTGACTGGCGCTACCACGAGAGCTGGACCGCGCTCGGCACCCCGGCGCACGCCGCACCCACCGGCCGTGTCCTGGCCCTCGTGCCCGCCGAACACGCCGGCGCCGACTGGGCGGAGACCCTCGTCGCCGCCCTGGGCGCCGACCCGCTCGTCGTCGACGGGGCCCCCGGCTCGCTGGCCCGGGAACTCGCGGACCTCGACGCGGCCGGCTGGACCCTGGTGGTCTCGCTGCTCGCCGCGGGCACCGGCACCCTGCCGGCGCCCGACGCCACACCGGCCGCCGTCCTGGAGGCCCTGCGGGCCGCCGGCGTCGACGCCCCGCTGTGGTGCGTCACCCGCGGCGCCGTCTCCGTCGCCGGGGAGGCACCCGCCGCCGGCCAGGCCGCCCTGTGGGGCATGGGCCGGGTCGCCGCGCTGGAGCACCCCGAGCGCTTCGGCGGCCTCGCCGACCTCGCGCCCGACGCCGACGCCACCACCGCGGGCCTGCTCGCCGCCCACCTGGCCGAGCCCGGCGCCGAGGACCAGATCGCCGTCCGCGCCGCCGGTCTGTTCGGCCGCCGCCTGGTGCGTACCGCGGTCGCCCCCGGCGACTCCGGATGGCGCCCGCACGGCACCGTCCTCGTCGTCGGCGGCACCCGCACCATGGGCGCCCGCGCCGCCCGCTGGCTCGCCCGCGAGGGCGCCGCCCGCCTGGTGCTGACCACCTCGCCCGCCGACGGCGCCACCGACACCGAGGAGCTGCGGGCCGAACTCGCCCGACTGGGCGCCGAGGTCACCGTCGCGCCGTACGACAGCGGCGACCGGGACGCGGCCACCATCCTCCTGGACGGTCTGACCGACCTCACCGCTGTCGTGCACGCCGACGACGCCCCGGCGGACGGCCCGGCCGCCGCCCTCGCCCCGGTGGACACCCTCGCCGCGGCCGTCACCGGCCGCTCCCTGGACGCGTTCGTGCTCTTCAGCTCCATAGCCGGGGTCTGGGGCGTGCGCGGCCGGGCCGACGAGGCCGCGTGCGGCGCCTACGTCGACGCCCTCGCCCGCGCCCTGCGCGCCGACGGGACGCCCGCGCTGGCCGTCTCCTGGGGCGCCTGGGCCGAGCTCGCCGACCCGTCGGCCACCGCCCACCTGCGGATCAACGGCCTGCCGGTGATGGACGCCGACGCCGCCCTGACCGCGCTGGCCGGTGCCGTCGCCGACGGCTCCGCCGCGGTCACCGTCGCCGACGTCCGCTGGGACACCTTCGCCCCGGCGCACCACGAGGCCCGGCCCACCGCGCTGTTCGACGGCCTGCCCGAGGCCAGGACCGCCCTCGCCGGCGCGGCCCGCGCCCGTACCGAGGAGGCCGCCGCCTCCGGCGGCTACGGCCAGTGGCTCCTGGAGCAGCCCGCCGCCGACCGGGACGACATCCTGCTCGCCCTCGTCGGCGAGAAGGCCGCCCTGGTCCTCGGCCACGCGGACACCGCGCTCGTCGAACCCGACCTGCCCTTCCGGGACCTCGGCTTCGACTCGCTGACCGCCGTCGACCTGCGCAACCAGCTCACCGCGGCCACCGGCGTCACCCTGCCCGCGACCCTGGTCTTCGACCACCCCAGCCCGGCGGCGCTCGCCGCGCACCTGCGCACCGAACTCCTCGGCGGCGCCACGGACACGGCCGCCCCGGTGGCCGCGCCCGTCGCCACCGGCGACGACCCGGTCGTCATCGTCGGCATGGCCTGCCGCTACCCCGGCGGCGTCAACTCGCCCGAGGACCTGTGGCAGCTCCTCGTCGACGAGGTCGACGCCGTCGGCGACTTCCCGGCCGACCGCGGCTGGGACCTCGACGCCCTCGCCGGCGACGGCCCGGGCCGCAGCGCCACCGACCAGGGCGGATTCCTCTACGACGCCACCGACTTCGACCCCGGCCTGTTCGGCATCTCGCCGCGCGAGGCCATGGTGATGGACCCGCAGCAGCGGATCCTGCTCGAGGCGTCCTGGGAGGCGCTGGAGCGGGCCGGCATCGACCCGGCGGCCCTGCGGGGCAGCGGCACCACCGGCGTCTTCGTCGGCGGCGGCTCCGGCGACTACCGGCCGCCCGCCGAGTACGGCCAGTGGCAGACCGCCCAGTCCGCCAGCCTGCTGTCCGGCCGCCTCGCCTACACCTTCGGCATCCAGGGCCCCACGGTGTCCGTCGACACCGCCTGCTCGTCCTCCCTGGTCGCCCTGCACCTGGCCGCCCAGGCGGTGCGCTCGGGCGAGTGCTCCATCGCCCTGGCCGGCGGTGTCACCGTGATGGCCACCCCGGTCGGCTTCGTGGAGTTCAGCGCCCAGGGCGCGCTGTCGCCCGACGGCCGCTGCCGCGCCTTCTCCGAGGACGCGAACGGCACCGGCTGGTCGGAGGGTGTCGGCATGCTCGTCGTCGAGCGTCTCTCCGACGCCCGGCGCAACGGCCACCGCGTGCTCGCCGTGCTGCGCGGCTCCGCCATCAACCAGGACGGCGCCTCCAACGGCCTGACCGCGCCCAGCGGCCCCGCCCAGCAGCGCGTCATCCGCCAGGCCCTCGCCAACGCCCGCCTCGAGAGCGCCGACGTCGACGCCGTCGAGGCGCACGGCACCGGCACCAGGCTCGGCGACCCGATCGAGGCGCAGGCCCTGCTCGCCACCTACGGCCAGGACCGCGAGCGGCCCGTGCTGGTCGGCTCCCTCAAGGCCAACATCGGCCACACGCAGGCCGCGTCCGGTGTCGGCGGCGTCATCAAGATGGTGCTCGCCATGCGGCACGGTCTGCTGCCGCGCTCGCTGTACACCGAGAACCCCTCCTCGCACGTCGACTGGACCGCGGGCAACGCCCGCCTGCTCGCCGAGCCCACCCCCTGGCCCGAGTCCGAGCGGGTGCGCCGGGCCGCCGTCTCATCCTTCGGGGCCAGCGGCACCAACGCCCATCTGATCCTGGAGCAGCCGGAGCCCGCCGAACAGCCGGCGCGGCCCGCGCCCGACGGCTCGCCCGTCCCGGTCCTGCTGTCCGGCCGCTCGCAGAACGCGCTGCGCGCCCAGGCCCGCAAACTCCTGGCCCACGTGGCGGGCCACCCCGAGGAGACGGTCACCGACCTGGCCCGCACCCTGGCCACCACCCGCGCCGTCTTCGAACACCGGGCCGCGGTGACCGCCGCCGACCGGGACGCGCTGCTCGCCGGACTCACCGCCGTCGCGGAGGGCACCACCGCCGCGCACGTCGTCGAGCACCACGTGGAGCGCACCGGCAAGCACGCCGTGCTCTTCTCCGGCCAGGGCTCCCAGCAACTCGGCATGGGCCGGGACCTGTACGAGCGGTTCCCGGCGTTCGCCGAGGCGTTCGACGCGGTCCTCGCCCGGCTCGACGGCCACCTCGGCGCCTCGCTGCGGGACATCGTCTGGCACGGCGACCAGGAGACCCTGAACGAGACCGGGCACACCCAGCCCGCGCTGTTCGCCTTCGAGGTCGCCCTGTACCGCCTGGTGGAGTCCTGGGGCGTGACCCCGGACTTCGTCGCCGGCCACTCCGTCGGCGAGATCGCCGCCGCCCACGTCGCGGGCGTCCTCTCCCTGGACGACGCCTGCCGGCTGGTCGCCGCACGGGCCCGCCTGATGCAGGAACTGCCGCGCGGCGGCGCCATGGTCGCGGTCGAGGCCACCGAGAAGGAGGTCGCCGCCGAACTCACCGACGCGGTGTCGATCGCCGCGGTCAACGGCCCCACCTCCGTGGTGCTCGCCGGTGCGGAGGACGCGGTGCTCGCCGTGGCCGCCGTCCTCGCCGAGCGGGGCCGCCGCACCACCCGCCTCAAGGTCAGCCACGCCTTCCACTCGGCGCTGATGGACCCGATGCTCGCCGAGTTCCGCAAGGTCGCCGAGAGCCTGCGCTACGAGGCGCCCCGCATCGCCGTCGTGTCGAACCTGACCGGCGACGTGGCGGGCGCCGAGGAACTGTGCGGCGCCGACTACTGGGTGCGCCATGTGCGCGGCACCGTCCGGTTCGCCGACGGCGTCACCGCACTGGCCGGCCGGGGCGTCCGGGTCTTCCTCGAACTCGGCCCCGACGCGGTGCTGTCCGCGCTCGCCGAGCAGAGCGCCCCGGACACCGTCAGCATCCCCGCGCAGCGCCGCAACCGCGACGAGGTGGAGACCCTGGTCGCCGCCCTCGGCCGGCTGCACGTACACGCCGCCGGACCCCGCTGGGACGCCTTCTTCGACGCCGCCCCCGGCTCCTGGCTCGACCTGCCGACGTACGCCTTCCAGCGCGGCCGGTTCTGGCCGGACGCCCTGCCCGCCGCCCAGCAGGCCGGCGTGTCCGCCGGGGAGGCCGACGGCACCGACACCGCCTTCTGGGACGCCGTCGCGCAGGAGGACTTCGGCTCGCTCGAGTCCGTCCTCGACGTCGAGGGCGACGCCCTGTCCAAGGTGCTGCCGGCGCTGCTCGACTGGCGCCGCCGCAATTCCGAGCAGACGCGGCTCGACAGCTGGCGCCACCGCATCGTCTGGAAGCGTCTGACCGGCGCGGTGATGGCCCACCGCAAGCCGCTCACCGGCACCTGGCTGGCCGTCGTCCCCGAGGGCCTCGGCGAGGACCCGTGGGTGACGACCGCTCTGGACGCCCTGGGCACCCGGGTGGTGCGCGCCGAGGTCGGCGGCGCCGACCGGGAGGCCATGACCGCCACCCTGCGCGAGTCCGCCGGGGAGGGCACCCGCTTCGGCGGCGTCGTCTCCCTGCTCGCCCTGCGCGAGACCGTGCACGGCGACGTGCCGGAGGGCGTCGCGCTCACCGGCACGCTGCTCCAGGCCCTCGGCGACGCCGGGATCGAGGCCCCGCTGTGGTGCGTCACCCGCAGCGCCGTGTCCGCGAACCGCACCGACCGCCCGCGCCGGCCGCTCCAGGCCGCCGTGTGGGGCCTGGGCCGGGTGGCAGCCCTGGAGTACCCGCACCGCTGGGGCGGCCTGGTGGACCTGCCGGAGCGCGCCGACGAGCGGGCCGCCGCCGGACTCGCCGCCGTCCTCGCCGGACTCGACGGGGAGGACCAGGTCGCCGTGCGCGGCTCCGCCGTCCTCGCCCGCCGTCTCGTACCGGCCCCGGACCGCGGGCAGAGCGGCGCCTGGGACCCGACCGGCACCGTGCTGATCACCGGCGGCACCGGCGCCCTCGGCGCCCATGTGGCCCGCCGCCTGGCCAAGGACGGCGTACAGCACCTGGTGCTGCTCGGCCGCCGCGGACCCGAGGCGCCCGGCGCCACCGCCCTGCGCGACGAACTCGAAGCGCTCGGCACCGGCGTCACCCTCGCCGCCTGCGACGCCTCCGACCGGGACCAGCTGGCCGCGGTGCTCGACGCGATCCCGGCCGACCGGCCGCTGACCGCGGTGATCCACGCGGCGGGCGTGCTCGACGACGGCGTCATCGACCGGCTCACCCCGGAGCGCTACCAGCAGGTGTTCCGCGCGAAGGTGACCTCGGCGCTGCTGCTCGACGAGCTGACCCGCGACCTCGACCTGGCCGCGTTCGTCCTGTTCTCGTCCGCCTCCTCCGCGGTCGGCAACCCCGGCCAGGCCAACTACGCGGCCGCCAACGCGGTCCTGGACGCCCTCGCCGAGGCCCGCCGGGTGCGGAACCTGCCCGCGACCTCCGTGTCCTGGGGCGCCTGGGGCGGCGGCGGCATGGCCGGCGGCCACGGCGCGGACGACGCGGCCCGCCGGGCCGGTGTCGTCGCCATGGACCCGGACCTCGCCGTGGAGTCGCTGCTGCGGCTGGTCACCGGCAAGGAGCCGACCGCGGTGGTCGCAGAGGTCGCCCTCGACCGGTTCGCCTCCGCCTTCGGCGGCACCCGGCCGAGCGCCCTGCTGCGGGAGTTCCCCGGCTACCGGGAGACCGTCGCCGCCGCGGCGTCCGAGTCCCCGGAGGGCACCCTCGCCGACCGGCTGGCGGGCATGCCGCCGGCCCGCCGCCTCGACACCGTCGTGGACCTGGTGCGCACCCGTGCCGCGCAGGTCCTCGGCTACCCGGACACCGGCGCCGTCGGCGCCGAACGGTCCTTCCGGGACCTCGGGGTGGACTCACTCGGCGCCGTCGAGCTGCGCAACCAGCTCGGCGCCGCGACCGGCCTGAGCCTGCCCGCGACGCTGGTCTTCGACCACCCGACGCCGCTGGCGCTGGGCGAGTTCGTCCTCGCCCGGCTCGTCCCCGACGAGCCGGCCGTGTCCGACGAGGAGACCGAGATCAGGGCCGTACTGGCCTCCGTCCCGCTCGACCAGCTGCGTGAGATCGGTGTCCTGGAGCCCCTGCTCCAGCTCGCCGGGCGCGCTGGTGGAGCCGGCGACGACGAAGACGGCGAGTCCGTCGACTCGATGACAGTGGCAGACCTGGTGCGGGCCGCGCTCGGCGGCCAGTCCGACCTGTAGCGCGAAGTGATGGAGCAGAGATGAACGCCCCCGCTGAGAACGTAGTCGAGGCACTGCGCGCCGCGGTCAAGGAGACCGAGCGGCTGCGACGCCGCAACCGCACGATCGTGGCCGCGGCCCGGGAACCGATCGCCGTGGTCGGCATGGGCTGCCGCTTCCCCGGCGGCGTCGACAACCCGCAGGCCCTGTGGGAGATGGTCGCCGACGGCACCGACGTGATCTCCGGATTCCCGGACGACCGCGGCTGGGACCTGGAGGCGCTGCGCACCAGCGGCACCGACGACCGGGACACCTCCGTCAGCCAGCGCGGCGGGTTCCTCGACTCCATCGCCGGCTTCGACCCCGGCTTCTTCGGGATCTCGCCGCGCGAGGCCGTCACCATGGACCCGCAGCAGCGGCTGCTCCTGGAGACGTCCTGGGAGGCGATCGAGCGCGCCCGCATCGACGCCACCCGG
Source organism: Streptomyces sp. NPDC001204 (assembly GCF_053598035.1). Taxonomy (NCBI): domain Bacteria; kingdom Bacillati; phylum Actinomycetota; class Actinomycetes; order Kitasatosporales; family Streptomycetaceae; genus Streptomyces; species Streptomyces sp. NPDC001204. Next base: position 22,389 of record NZ_JBSFJL010000052.1, read on the forward strand.
CTGCGCGGCACCCGCACCGGCACGTTCATCGGCACCAACGGGCAGGACTACGCCTACCTGCTGGTGCGGTCCCTCGACGACGCCACCGGCGACGTCGGCACCGGCATAGCCGCCAGCGCCGTCTCCGGCCGGCTGTCGTACACCTTCGGCCTGGAGGGGCCGGCGATCACCGTCGACACCGCCTGCTCCTCCTCGCTGGTCGCGCTGCACCTCGCCGTGCAGTCCCTGCGCAACGGCGAGTGCGCCCTGGCGCTGGCCGGCGGCGTCAACGTGATGTCGACGCCGGGCTCCCTGGTCGAGTTCAGCCGGCAGGGCGGTCTCGCCCGCGACGGCCGGTGCAAGGCGTTCGCCGACTCCGCCGACGGCACCGGCTGGTCGGAGGGCGCGGCCGTGCTCGTCCTGGAGCGTCTCTCCGACGCCCAGCGCAACGGCCACCCCGTGCTCGCCGTCATCCGCGGCTCCGCCGTCAACCAGGACGGCGCCTCCAACGGCTTCACGGCCCCCAACGGCCCCTCCCAGCAGCGCGTCATCACGCAGGCCCTCTCCAACGCGGGCCTGAACACCGGCGACGTCGACGTGGTCGAGGCGCACGGCACCGGCACCCCGCTCGGCGACCCCATCGAGGCCCAGAGCATCCTCGCCACCTACGGCCAGAACCGTGAACAGCCCCTGCTGCTCGGCTCGATCAAGTCGAACATGGGCCACACCCAGGCCGCGTCCGGCGTCGCCGGGATCATGAAGATGGTCATGGCGATGCGCAACGGGGTGCTGCCGAAGACCCTGCACGTCGACCGGCCCTCCACCCACGTCGACTGGACGGCGGGCAAGGTCGAGCTGCTCACCGAGAACCGCCCCTGGCCCACCGCGCCCGACCGCCCCCGCCGCTCCGGCGTCTCCTCCTTCGGCGTCAGCGGCACCAACGCGCACGTCATCGTCGAGCAGGCGCCCGACACCCCCGCCGCCCAGCCGGAAGAGGCACGGGCCGAGCCCCGCACCGCCGGCGTCCTGCCTTGGATGCTCTCGGCGCGCTCCGCCGCCGCCCTGCGCGAGCAGGCCGCCGCCCTCCTCGCCCACCTGGACACCCCCGGCGCCCCCGGCGCACTGGACACCGCGTACTCGCTGGCCACCACCCGCGCGGCCCTGGAACACCGGCTCGCCGTCGTCACCGACGCGGACGGCACCGCCGGCCGCGACGCGCTCACCTCCTGGCTGGCGGGGGACCCCGCCCCGGACGCCCACGAGGGGCAGGCCCTCGGCCGTACCCGCAGCGCCTTCCTGTTCTCCGGGCAGGGTGCCCAGCGCCTCGGCATGGGCCGTGAACTCCACGCCCGCTTCCCGGTGTTCGCCGAAGCACTGGACCGCGTCCTGGACCTGCTCGACGAGGAACTCGGCGCCGGACTGGCCGACATCATCTGGGGTGACGAGGAAGCCCCGCTGAACGAGACGGGCTTCACACAGCCCGCCCTGTTCGCCATCGAGGTCGCCCTCTACCGCCTGGTGGAGTCCTGGGGCGTCACCCCCGACTTCGTCGCCGGCCACTCCATCGGCGAGATCGCCGCCGCGCACGTCGCGGGGGTGTTCTCGCTGGAGGACGCCTGCCGGCTGGTCGCGGCGCGTGCCGGTCTGATGCAGGCGCTGCCGCGTGGCGGTGCCATGGTCGCCGTGGAGGCGACCGAGGACGAGGTGTTGCCGTTGCTCGGCGAGGGTGTCGCCGTCGCCGCGGTCAACGGCCCCACGTCCGTCGTGGTCTCCGGCGAGAAGCAGGCCACTCTCGCGGTCGCCGAGCAGCTCGCCGCGCAGGGTCGCCGTACCAGCCGCCTACGGGTGAGCCACGCCTTCCATTCGCCACTGATGGACCCGATGCTGGAGGAGTTCCGGGCGGTCGCGGAGACGCTCTCGTACGACGAGCCGCGGATCCCGGTCGTCTCCAACCTGACCGGCACGGTCGCCGTCGACGGGCAGTTGACCGACCCGGAGTACTGGGTGCGTCATGTCCGCGAGGCCGTGCGGTTCGCCGACGGCGTCCGCGCGCTCGCCGAGGCCGGCGCCGACGTCCTGCTCGAACTCGGCCCCGACGGTGTGCTCGCCGCCCTGGCCCAGCAGTCCACCACCGCCGTCACCGTCCCGTTCCTGCGCAAGAGCCGCCCCGAGGAGCACAGTGCCGTCACCGCGCTCGCCCGGCTGCACACGGCCGGCGTCACCGTCGACTGGACGGCGTTCCACGACGGCACCGGCGCCCGCACCGCCGAACTGCCCACCTACGCCTTCCAGCACGAGCGCTACTGGCCCAAGGCGACCGCGACCGCCGTCGACGCCACCGGTCTCGGCCTCGCCTCGGCCGACCACCCGCTGCTCGGCGCCGCGATGTCGGTGGCCGGTTCGGACGAACTCCTGCTGACGGGCACCCTGTCGCTCGCCACCCACCCGTGGCTCGCCGACCACAGCGTCGGCGGCACGGTCCTCTTCCCCGGCACCGGCTTCCTGGAGCTGGCCGTCCGCGCCGCCGACCAGGCCGGCTGCGACCGGGTCGAGGAACTGACGATCGCCACGCCGCTCGCACTGCCTTCCACGGGCGCGGTGCAGATGCAGATCTCCGTCGGCGCCGCCGACGAGAACAGCCACCGTGAGCTGCGCTTCTTCACCCGGCCAGGCGAGGACTTCGACGCCGAGTGGACCCAGCACGCCACCGGCCGCATCGGCTCCGGCGAGCACGTCATCGGCTTCGACACCACCGTGTGGCCGCCGCGCGACGCGGAGGCCGTCGACATCGACGGCCTGTTCGAGCGCTATGCCTCCGACGGTTTGGAGTACGGCCCGGTCTTCCGTGGGCTGCGCGGTGCCTGGCGCCAGGACGACACGGTCTACGCCGAGGTCGAGCTGCCCGACTCGGTCGAGGACGCCGGTGCCTTCGGTCTGCACCCGGCGCTTCTGCACGCTGCCCTGCACGGCACCGTCCTCCTGTCCGACGACAGCAGTCCGCTGCCGTTCGCCTGGGAGGGCGTGTCCCTGCACGCGGACGGGGCGAGCACCTTGCGGGTGCGGATCGCCTCGTGCGGTGAGGACGCGGTGCGGATCGCGGCGGTCGACCCGGCAGGTCAGCCGGTCGTCTCCGTGGAGTCGTTGACGCTGCGTGCCGCGGACGCGGGAGCCGGTGCCCAGCCGCGCCGCGATGACGCCAACTCGCTGTTCCGCATCGACTGGACCCCTCGTACGGTCGCCGCCCCGGCCGCTCCCGTCACCTGGGCCGTGCTCGGTGACGACCCCTTCGGTCTGGCCGCCGTGCTCGCCGCGGACTCCGAGGCGGTCGCGGGCGTGCATGCCCCGGCTGCGACGCTTGGGGAGTTGGCCGCCCGGAGCGGGGCCGTACCCGACATGGTCGCGGTGACGGTTCGTAGCGACGTCGATCAACGGCCGCAAGCTGCTCATGAGTTGGTACGTGAGGTGCTGGCTCTGGTGCAGGGGTGGCAGGCCGAGCCTGCCTTTGCCTCCTCCCGACTGGTTCTGGTGACCCGCGGCGCTGTCGCCGACGGCGAGCGCGGTCCGCTCGATCTGGCCGCTGCCCCCGTGTGGGGTCTGGTGCGTTCCGCCCAGTCCGAGAACCCGGGCCGGCTGCTGCTGGCCGATGTCGATGACACGGCTGACTCGCTGGCCCGACTGCCGCTGCTGGCAGGGCTGTTCGACGCGGAGGAGCCGCAGGCCGTCGTCCGTGAGGGCACGGTCCGTGTCGGTCGGCTCGCCCGGCTGGAGACCGGTGACTCTGCCGTTCGGCCGCTGGATCCCGAGGGCACCGTCCTGGTCACCGGTGGCACCGGCGGTCTCGCCTCCGAGCTGGCCCGCCACCTGGCCGCCGAGCACGGCGTCAAGCACCTGCTGCTGACCAGCCGCCGTGGACTTGACGCCCCCGGTGCCCCAGACCTCGTCCAGGCGCTGGCCGACCTGGGTGCCGAGGCCAGGGTCGCCGCCTGTGACGTCGCCGACCGCGACGCCCTCGCCGCGCTGCTCGCCTCCGTCCCGGCCGAGCACCCGCTGACCGCGGTGGTGCACACGGCGGGTGTCCTCGACGACGGCATCCTCGCCTCCCTCACCCCCGACCGCCTCGACACCGTATTGCGGCCGAAGGTCGACGCCACCTGGCACCTGCACGACCTCACCCGTGACCTCGACCTGGCCGCCTTCGTCCTGTACTCCTCGACGGCCGGTGTCATGGGCAGCCCCGGGCAGGCCAACTACGCGGCGGGCAACGCCTTCCTGGACGCCCTCGCCGCCCACCGTCAGGCCCTCGGCCTGCCCGCCACCTCGCTCGCCTGGGGCGCCTGGGAACAAGGCGTCGGCATGACCGGCCGGTTGAGTGGCCAGGACGCCCGCCGGATCAGTGACGCCGGTGGGATGCCGCTGCTGTCCGTCGAGCGGGGCCTGGCCCTGTATGACGCCGCCATGCTCGCCGGCGAACCGCTCGTGGTGCCGCTCGGTCTGGGCGGCGGTGGCCCGTTGCCCGCCGGTGTCGGCGTCCCCGCGATCCTGCGCGGACTCGTCCGCACCGGTGGGCGCCGGGCCCGGGCGGCCACCGCCGCGGTCGCCCGAGCCGGACTCGCCGAGCGTCTCGCCGCTCTGCCCGAGGAGCAGCGGCGGCCGTTCGTCGTCGACCTGGTGCGTGCCGAGGCAGCCGCGGTTCTGGGCCACGGTTCCGCCGACGCCGTCGACGCCCGCCGCGAGTTCCGCGGTCTCGGCTTCGACTCGCTCACCGCGATCGAGCTGCGCAACCGGCTCGGCAAGGCAACGGGTCTCACTCTGCCCGCCACGCTCGTCTTCGACTACCCGACGCCCGAGCAGCTCGCCGACCATCTCCTGGACGAACTGCTGGGCGCCGACGCCGTCGAGGTCTTCGCCGCCCCGGAAAGCGCCGCCGACGTGACGGACGATCCTGTCGTCATCGTCGGGATGGGCTGCCGCTTCCCGGGCGGTGTCGGGACGCCCGAGGAACTGTGGGACCTCCTGGCGTCCGGAACCGACGCCATCACCGGCTTCCCCGCCGACCGTGAGTGGGAGTCGTCGAGGCTCGTCGGCGGTGAGGCCGGTGCGGTGTCCGGACAGGGCGGATTCCTGAGCGACATCGCCGGCTTCGACGCCGGGTTCTTCGGTATCTCGCCGCGCGAGGCCCTGGCCATGGACCCGCAGCAGCGCATCCTGCTCGAAGTCACCTGGGAGGCCGTCGAGCGCGCCGGTGTCGACCCGGCCACCCTGCGCGGAAGCCGCACGGGTGTCTTCATGGGAGTCAACGGCCAGGACTACTCCGGTCTGGTCATGGGGTCCCGCGACGACGTCGCCGGCCACGCCACCGCCGGTCTGGCCGTCAGCGTGGTCTCCGGCCGCCTCTCCTACGCACTCGGCCTGGAGGGCCCCGCCCTGTCCGTCGACACGGCCTGCTCCTCGTCGCTGGTGTCCCTGCATCTCGCCGCGCAGGCGCTGCGGTCGGGTGAGTGCAGCATGGCGCTGGTGGGTGGTGTCACCGTGATGACCACCCCGGCCAACTTCGCCGGGTTCTCCCGGATGGGCGGACTGGCCCAGGACGGCCGCTGCAAGGCGTTCTCCGACTCCGCCGACGGCACCGGCTGGGCCGAGGGCGCGGCGGTCTTCGTCGTCGAGCGTCTCTCCGACGCCCGTCGCGCCGGACACCGCGTGCTTGCCGTGGTGCGTGGCTCCGCAGTCAACCAGGACGGCGCCTCCAACGGCCTCACGGCCCCCAACGGCCCCTCCCAGCAGCGGGTGATCCGGCAGGCGCTGGCCAACGCGGGCCTGCGGCCCGGCGACGTCGACGCCGTCGAGGCGCACGGCACCGGCACCCCGCTCGGCGACCCGATCGAGGCGCAGGCCCTGCTCGCCACCTACGGCAGCGACCGGGACCCGCAGCAGCCGCTGCTGCTCGGCTCGGTGAAGTCCAACATCGGCCACACCCAGGCCGCGGCCGGTGCCGCCGGGCTCGTCAAGATGGTCATGGCGATGCGCAACGGCAGGCTCCCGCGCACGCTGCACGTCACCGAGCCGTCCTCGCACGTCGACTGGTCTCTGGGTGCGGTGCGGCTGCTCACCGAGGAGACCGACTGGCCGGAGACGGGACGGGCGCGTCGGGCCGGTGTGTCGTCGTTCGGCATCAGCGGCACCAACGCCCACGTCATTCTCGAGGGCGCCCCCGATGAGCCGGTGCCCGTGCCGGCTGCCGACCGTCCGGTGCCCGGCGCGCTCGCCTGGCCCATCTCGGCGAAGTCCGGGGCCGCGCTCGACGCCCAGGTGGAGCGGCTGCGGGAGTCCGCCGACGCGCTGCCCGCGCTCGACACCGCGTACACCCTGGCCACCGGCCGCTCCCACTTCGAGCACCGGGCGGTCCTGCTCGCCGCCGACGGCGCCCTCACCGAGGTCGCCCGTGGCGTCGCCGAACCGCGCCGTACCGCCTTCCTGTTCTCCGGGCAGGGTGCCCAGCGCCTCGGCATGGGCCGTGAACTCCACGCCCGCTTCCCGGTGTTCACCGAAGCGTTCGACTCCGTCGCCGCTCTCCTGGAGACCGGGAAGGGCGCATCCGTCCGCGACGTGATGTGGGGCACCGACGAAACCGCCCTGAACGCCACCGCGTTCACCCAGCCCGCGCTCTTCGCGGTCGAGGTCGCCCTCTACCGTCTGCTGGAGTCCTGGGGTGTCACCCCTGACTTCGTGGCCGGTCACTCGGTCGGTGAGATCGCCGCCGCCCACGTCGCCGGGGTGTTCTCGCTGGAGGACGCCTGCCGGCTGGTCGCGGCGCGTGCCGGTCTGATGCAGGCGCTGCCGCGTGGCGGTGCCATGGTGGCAGTGGAGGCGACCGAGGACGAGGTGCTGCCGCTGCTCACCGAGGGTGTCGCCGTGGCGGCGGTCAACGGTCCGACCTCCGTCGTCGTCTCCGGCGAGGAGCAGGCCACTCTCGCGGTCGCGGAGCAGCTTGCCGCGCGGGGTCGCCGTACCAGCCGCCTTCGGGTGAGCCACGCGTTCCACTCGTCGCTGATGGACCCGATGCTGGAGGAGTTCCGTGCGGTCGCGGAGACGCTCTCGTACGACGAGCCGCGGATCCCGGTCGTGTCCAACCTGACGGGCGAGGTCGCCTCCACGGGCACGCACACCCAGGCCGGCTACTGGGTGCGTCATGTCCGTGAGGCCGTGCGGTTCGCCGACGGTGTCCGCGCGCTCGCCGGCCGGGGTGTCACCGCCTTCCTGGAGGTCGGTCCCGACGGAGTGCTCTCGGCGCTCGCCGCCGCCTCCCTGCCCGACACCGGCACGGTCGTCGTGCCGGCGCTGCGCAAGGACCGCGACGAGACCGTGTCCGTCCTCAGCGGCGTCGCCCGACTGCATGTCACCGGTGTCGACGTCGACTGGTCGGCCCCGCTGTCCGGCACCGGCGCCCGCATCGCCGAACTGCCCACCTACGCCTTCCAGCACGAGCGTTACTGGCCCAAGGCGGCCCCTGCCGCCCTGGACGCCTCCGGCCTCGGTCTGGCCTCGGCCGACCACCCGCTGCTCGGTGCCGCCATGTCGGTGGCCGGTTCCGGCGAACTCCTGCTGACCGGCTCCCTGTCGGCCGCCACCCATCCGTGGCTCGCCGACCACGTCGTCGGCGGCATGATCTTCTTCCCCGGTACCGGCTTCCTGGAGCTGGCCGTCCGCGCCGCCGACCAGGCCGGCTGCGACCGGGTCGAGGAGCTGATGATCGCCGCGCCGCTGGTACTCCCCGCCACGGGTGCCGTGCAGGTGCAGATCTCCGTCGGCGCCGCCGACGAGGACGGCTCGCGCGAACTGCGGTTCTTCACCCGGCCCGGCGAGGACTTCGACGCCGAGTGGACCCAGCACGCCACCGGCCGCATCGGGTCCGGTGAGCAGGTCATCGGCTTCGACACCGCCGTGTGGCCGCCGCGTGACGCGGAGGCCGTCGACATCGAGGGCATGTTCGAGCGCTACGCCGCCGACGGTTTGGAGTACGGTCCGGTCTTCCGTGGACTGCGTGCCGTGTGGCGCCAGGACGACACGGTCTACGCCGAGGTCGCACTGCCCGACTCGGTCGAGGACGCCGACGCTTTCGGTCTGCACCCGGCGCTCTTCGACGCCGCCCTGCACAGCACGGTCTTCCTGTCCGCCGAGGGCGACGACCGCAGCCTGCTCCCGTTCGCCTGGGAGGGCGTGTCCCTGCACGCGGACGGGGCGAGCACCTTGCGGGTGCGGATCGCCTCGTGCGGTGAGGACGCGGTGCGGATCGCGGCGGTCGACCCGGGGGGCCAACCCGTAGTCTCCGTGGAGTCGTTGACGCTGCGTGCCGCAGGTCCGGAAGCCGGTGCCGAGCCGCGCCGTGACGACGCCAACTCTCTGCTCCGAATCGAGTGGACTCCCCGTACGGTCGCCGCCCCGGCCGCTCCCGCCACCTGGGCGGTGCTCGGTGACGACCCCTTCGGTCTGGCCGCCGTGCTCGCCGCGGACTCCGAGGCGGTCGCGGGCGTGCATGCCCCGGCTGCCACGCTTGAGGAACTGGCCGCCCGGAGCGGGGCCGTACCCGACATGGTCGCGGTGACGGTCCGTGGCGGCCTCGACCAACGACCTGAAGACGCCCACGCGTTGGCTCTTCACGTGCTGGCTCTGGTGCAGGAGTGGCTGGCCGAGTCCGCTTTCGCCTCCTCCCGGCTCGTCGTGGTCACCCGGAACGCCGTCGCTGACGGCGAGCGCGGTCCGCTCGATCTGGCCGCTGCCCCCGTGTGGGGTCTGGTGCGTTCCGCCCAGTCCGAGAACCCGGGCCGGCTGCTGCTGGCCGATGTCGATGACACGGCCGAGTCCATGGCCCGACTTCCGCTGCTGGCAGGGCTGTTCGACGCGGAGGAACCGCAGGCGCAGGTCCGTGAGGGCACCGTTCGTGTCGGTCGGCTCGCCCGGCTGGAGTCCGGTTCCTCTCTCGTTCCGCCGCCCGGGACGCCGTGGCGGTTGGGCAGCCGCGTCAAGGGCAGCCTCGACGGTCTCGCCCTGCTGCCGCATCCGGAGGCCCTGGAACCGCTCGTCGGCCGGCAGGTGCGCATCGGGATCCGTGCCGCGGGCCTCAACTTCCGCGACGTGCTCAACGCTCTCGGCATGTACCCCGGTGAGGCGGGACTGTTCGGCTCCGAAGCCGCCGGTGTCGTGACCGAGGTCGGTCCGGACGTCACCGAACTGGCCCCCGGCGACCGGGTCATGGGCATGGTGTTCGGCGGGTTCGGTCCGTCGGGCGCTGCCGATGAGCGACTGCTGACCCGCGTCCCCGACGACTGGTCCTGGGAGACCGCGTCGTCCGTGCCACTGGTGTTCCTCACCGCCTACTACGCGCTGAAGGACCTCGCCGGTCTGAAGGCGGGCGAGAAGGTCCTGATCCATGCCGGTGCCGGTGGTGTCGGTATGGCGGCGATCCAGATCGCCCGTCACCTCGGTGCGGAGGTCTTCGCGACGGCCGGCGAGGGCAAGTGGGATGTGCTGCGCTCCCTGGGGGTCGCCGACGACCACATCGCCTCCTCGCGCACCCTCGACTTCGAGGCGGCGTTCGCCGAGGTCGCGGGGGACAAGGGTCTCGATGTCGTCCTGAACGCCCTGGCCGGCGAGTTCGTCGACGCGTCGATGCGGCTGCTCGGCACGGGCGGCCGGTTCCTGGAGATGGGCAAGACCGACATCCGGGACGCCGACTCCGCCTCGGACGGCATCACCTACCGGTTCTTCGACCTGGGCATGGTCGACTCCGACCACATCCAGCAGATGCTGCTCGACCTGGTCGGCCTCTTCGAGCAGGACGTACTGTCCCCGCTGCCGGTCCGCGCCTGGGACGTCCGCCGCTCCCGTGAGGCCTTCCGCTTCATGAGCATGGCCAAGCACATCGGCAAGATCGTGCTGACCATGCCCCGGCCGCTGGATCCCGAGGGCACCGTCCTGGTCACCGGTGGCACCGGCGGTCTCGCCTCCGAGCTGGCCCGCCACCTGGCCGCCGAGCGCGGCGTCAAGCACCTGCTGCTGACCAGCCGCCGTGGACTTGACGCCCCCGGTGCCTCAGACCTCGTCCAGGCGCTGGCCGACCTGGGTGCCGAGGCCAGGGTCGCCGCCTGTGACGTCGCCGACCGCGACGCCCTCGCCGCGCTGCTCGCCTCCGTTCCGGCCGAGCACCCGCTGACCGCGGTGGTGCACACGGCGGGTGTCCTCGACGACGGCATCCTCGCCTCCCTCACCCCCGACCGCCTCGACACCGTGCTGCGGCCGAAGGTCGACGCCGCCTGGCACCTGCACGACCTCACCCGCGACCTCGACCTGGCCGCCTTCGTCCTGTACTCCTCGACCTCCGGCGTCTTCGGCAGCCCCGGGCAGGCCAACTACGCCGCGGGCAACACCTTCCTGGACGCCCTCGCCGCCCACCGTCAGGCCCACGGCCTGCCCGCCACCTCGCTCGCCTGGAACGCCTGGGAGCAAGGCAGCGGCATGACGAGCGGACTGAGCGACGAGGACATGCGCCGCATCAACGACAACAGCGGCATGCCGCTGCTGTCCGTCGAGCGGGGCCTGGCCCTGTACGACGCCGCCACGCTCGCCGACGAACCGCTCGTCGTGCCGCTGGGCCTGGGCGGTGGCGGCTCGCTGCCCCCCGGCATGAGCGTCCCCGCGATCCTGCGCGGACTGGTCCGCACCGGCGGACGCCGGGCACGGGCCGGCACCGCCGCGGTCGCCCGCGCCGGACTCGCCGAGCGTCTCGCCGTTCTGCCCGAGGAGCAGCGCCTGCCGTTCCTGGTCGACCTGGTGCGTGCCGAGGCAGCCGCGGTTCTGGGCCACGGTTCCGCCGACGCGGTGGACGCCCGCCGCGAGTTCCGCGGTCTCGGCTTCGACTCGCTCACCGCGATCGAGCTGCGCAACCGGCTCGGCAAGGCCTCCGGCCTCACCCTGACCGCCACGCTCGTCTTCGACTACCCGACACCCCAGCAGCTCGCCGAGTACCTCCACGACGAACTGCTCGGCGCCGACGCCGCGGAGGCCTTCACCGCCCATCAGATGGCTGCCGCCGCGTCCGACGACGACCCCGTGGTCATCGTCGGCATGGGCTGCCGCTTCCCGGGCGGTGTCGGATCGCCCGAGGAACTGTGGGACCTCGTGGCGTCCGGAACCGACGCCATCACCGGCTTCCCCGCAGACCGTCAGTGGGAGTCGTCGACGATCGGCGGCGAGCTGGGCGACCTGTCCGGGCAGGGCGGCTTCCTGAGCGACATCGCCGGCTTCGACGCCGACTTCTTCGGCATCGCGCCGCGCGAGGCCCTGGCCATGGACCCGCAACAGCGCATCCTGCTCGAAGTCACCTGGGAGGCCGTGGAGCGCGCCGGACTGGACCCGACCGCCCTGCGCGGATCCCGTACCGGTGTCTTCATGGGCGTCAGCGGCCAGGACTACTCCGGTCTGGTCATGCGCTCCCGCGACGACATCGCGAGCCACGCCACCACCGGTCTCGCCGTCAGCGTCGTCTCCGGCCGACTCTCCTACACGCTCGGCCTGGAGGGCCCCGCCCTCTCGGTCGACACCGCCTGCTCCTCCTCGCTGGTGTCCCTGCACCTCGCCGCCCAGGCACTGCGGGCGGGGGAGTGCGTCATGGCGCTGGCCGGCGGTGTCACCGTCATGACCACCCCCGCCAACTTCGCCGGGTTCACCAAGATGGGCGGACTGGCCCAGGACGGCCGCTGCAAGGCGTTCTCCGACTCCGCCGACGGCACCGGCTGGTCCGAGGGCGCGGCGGTGCTCGTCCTGGAACGCCTCTCCGCCGCCCGCCGCGCCGGACACCGGGTGCTCGCCGTGGTCCGAGGCTCCGCCGTCAACCAGGACGGTGCCTCCAACGGCCTGACCGCCCCCAACGGCCCCTCCCAGCAGCGGGTGATCCGGCAGGCGCTGGCCAACGCGGGCCTGCGGCCCGGCGATGTCGACGCCGTCGAGGCGCACGGCACCGGCACCCCGCTCGGCGACCCGATCGAGGCCCAGGCCCTGATCGCCACCTACGGCTCCGACCGCGACCCGCAGCAGCCGCTGCTGCTCGGCTCGGTGAAGTCCAACATCGGCCACACCCAGTCCGCGGCCGGCGCCGCCGGACTCGTCAAGATGGTCATGGCGATGCACCAGGGCACGCTCCCGCGCACCCTGCATGTCACCGAGCCGTCCACCCATGTCGACTGGTCCCTGGGCGCCGTCCGGCTGCTCACCGAGGAGACCGACTGGCCGGAGACGGGTCGGGTCCGCCGGGCCGGTGTGTCGTCGTTCGGCATCAGCGGCACCAACGCCCACGTCATCCTGGAAGACGCTCCCGAGCCCGCCGCGGACGAGCGCCCCGCCGAGGACACCGCGACCCCCGCCGTCACCCCGTGGGTCGTCTCGGCCCGCTCCGAGCAGGCGCTCGACGCCCAACTGGAGCGGCTGCGCGCCCATGCCGCCGCACATCCGGAGGCGTCCCGCGCCGACATCGGCCTGTCCCTCGTGACGAGCCGGTCCTCCTTCGAGCACCGGGCCGTCCTGCTGGCGGGCCCCGACGGCGTCACCGAAGCCGCGCGCGCCGAGGCCGGCGCCGCACGTACACCTGCGTTCCTGTTCTCCGGGCAGGGCGCCCAGCGCCTCGGCATGGGCCGTGAACTGCACGCCCGGTTCCCGGTGTTCGCCGGGGCCCTGGACACCGTGCTGGACCTGCTCCAGGCCGAACTCGGCTTCTCCCTGAGGGAGATCATGTGGGGCGACGACCCGGAACAGCTCAACCGCACCCGCTGCACCCAGCCCGCGCTGTTCGCGGTCGAGGTCGCCCTGTTCCGCCTGGTGGCGTCCTGGGGTGTCACCCCTGACTTCGTGGCCGGTCACTCGGTCGGTGAGATCGCGGCCGCGCATGTCGCGGGGGTGTTCTCGCTGGAGGACGCCTGCCGACTGGTCGCCGCGCGTGCCCGGCTCATGGACGCGCTGCCCGAGGGCGGCGCCATGGCCGCCGTCGAGGCCACCGAGGACGAGGTCCTGCCGCTGCTCGCCGAGGGCGTCGCCGTCGCCGCCGTCAACGGCCCCACCTCCGTCGTCGTCTCCGGCCCCGAGGACGGCGTCGACCAGCTCGTCGCCCTCCTGGAGTCGGACGGCCGCCGCACCACCCGCCTGCGCGTCAGCCACGCGTTCCACTCGTCGCTGATGGACCCGATGCTGGAGGAGTTCCGTGCGGTCGCGGAGACGCTCTCGTACGACGAGCCGCGGATCCCGGTCGTGTCCAACCTGACGGGCGAGGTCGCCTCCACGGGCACGCACACCCAGGCCGGCTACTGGGTGCGTCATGTCCGTGAGGCCGTGCGGTTCGCCGACGGTGTCCGCGCGCTCGCCGACCGGGGTGTCACCGCCTTCCTGGAGGTCGGTCCCGACGGAGTGCTCTCGGCGCTCGCCGCCGCCTCCCTGCCCGACACCGGCACCGTCGTCGTGCCGGCGCTGCGCAACGACCGCGACGAGACCGTGTCCGTCCTCACCGCCCTGGCCCGGCTGCACACCGCCGGCCTGGACACCGACTGGAGCGCCTTCTTCGCCGGCACCGGCGCACGCATCATCGAACTGCCCACGTACGCCTTCCAGGGCACCCGCTTCTGGCCCGACACCACCGCCGCTCCCGGCGACGCGGGCGGACTGGGCCTGGACGCCGGAGGGCACCCGCTGCTCACCGCCGCCACGGCGGTCGCCGGCTCGGACGAGACGCTGCTCAGCGGACGCCTGTCCGCCGTCGCACAGCCCTGGCTCACCGGCCGCGCAAGCGACGGCGCCACCACCCTGCCCACCGCGGTCCTCGCCGAACTCGCGCTGCACGCCGCCGAGGCCTGCGACCGCACGACCGTCGAGAACCTCACCGTCGGCGCGCCCCTGACGCTCACCGGGAACCGCCCCCAGCGCCTCCAGGTCCTGGTGGGCGCCCCCGACGGGACCGGCCGGCGCACCCTCGCCGTGCACACCCGCGCCGACGGCGACGGCGCCCCGTGGATCGAACGGGCCACCGCGACGCTCACCGACGCGCCCGCCGCCCCTGCCGCGACCGACACCGTATGGCCGCCCGCGGACGCCACCCCGGTCGACGACCTGCCCGAACCCACCGGCGCGGCCGTGCTGCGCGCCGCCTGGAGGCGCGGCGGGGACCTCTTCGCCGAGGTCGAGATCACCGAACAGAGCCCGGCCGAGCAGGCGTTCGCGCTGCACCCGGCGCTCCTGGACACCGCGGTCCGCGCCGCCGTCCTCCTCGACGGAGACGGAGACGGCGACGACACCCTCGACGCCGTCGCCTGGGACGGGCTCGTCCTGCACGCCGCGCACCCCGTCGTCCTGCGGGTACGGCTCACCGCCACCGGCGACGACACCCGGGTGCTGGAGGCGACCGACCCGCAGGGCGGCCCCGTGCTGTCGGTGGCCTCGCTCACCCTGGGCGCCACCACCGCCGAACCCCGCACGGACGCCACCGCCGCGGACGACGCCGCGCTGCTCACCCTGGACTGGGTCGCGCCCGCCCCGGCCCCGCGCCCCGGCGACCGCGGACCGTGGACCGTGCTCGGCGACGGGCTGCCCGGCCTGGACACCGCGCTCGCCGCGGCGGACGGCGTCCTCGCCGGCCGCGCGCACTCGCTCACCGAACTGCTGGACAGCGGGGCACCCCTGCCGTCGCTGACGCTCCTGCCGGTCGAGGGCGGCCCCGCCGCCGGGTACGACCTGCCCGCCGCGGTCCGCTCCGCCACCGTGCCGGTGCTCGACCTGCTGCGCCGCTGGACCTCCGACCCCCGCACCGCGGACTCCCGCCTCGCGATCGTCACCCGTGGCGCCGTCGCGGCCGGCCGGGAGGACGTGACCGACCTGGCGGCGGCAGCCGTCTGGGGCCTGGTCCGCTCCGCCCAGTCCGAGAACCCGGGCAGCTTCCTGCTCCTGGACCTCGACCCGGCCGACGGCGCCGACACGACCGACGCCGCCGTGCTGGCCTCGCTGCCCGCCCTGTTCGACGCGGGCGAGACCCAGGCCGCCGTCCGGGGCGGCGCGATCACCGTCGCCCGTCTCACCCGCGCCGAGTCCACGCCCGCCCCGGCCGCCGACCAGGTCCGTGCCTGGGACCGCGACGGCACCGTGCTGATCACCGGCGGCACCGGCGGCCTCGGCGCCGTACTGGCCCGCCACCTCGTCACCGGCCACGGCATCAAGCACCTGCTGCTGGCCGGCCGTCGCGGACCCGACGCGCCCGGGGCCACCGCCCTGAGCGAGGAACTCTCCGCGCTGGGCGCCGAGGTCACCGTACGGGCCTGCGACGTCTCCGACCGGTCCGCCGTCGACGCGCTGCTCGCCGGGCTGCCGCCCGAGCACCCGCTGACCGCGGTCGTGCACACGGCGGGCGTCCTCGACGACGCCACGATCGGCACGCTCACCGCCGACCGGCTCGACACCGTGCTGCGGCCCAAGGCGGACGCCGCCTGGCACCTGCACGAGGCGACCCGGGCCCTGCCGCTCGCCGGATTCGTCCTGTACTCCTCCGTGGCCGGCGTCACCGGTGGCCCCGGACAGGGCAACTACGCCGCCGCCAACACGTTCCTCGACGCGCTCGCCGCGCACCGCGCTGCCCAGGGCCTGCCCGCCCTGTCGCTGGCCTGGGGACCGTGGGGCCAGGGCGCCGGCATGACCGGCACGCTCACCGACGCCGACATCGAGCGCATGGAGCGCTCCGGGATGCCGCCGCTCACCGAACGCCAGGGTCTCGCCCTGTTCGACGCGGCGAACGGCCAGGACGAGGCACTCGCCGTGGCGATCCGGGTCTCCCGGTCCGCCGCCGCTCCCGAGGCTGGCGACGTCCCCGCGGTGCTGCGCTCCCTGGTCCGCGCCCGGCGCCGCGCGGCGGCCACGGCCGGTGCCGACGGGCTCGCGCGCCGGCTGGCCGGCCTCGGCGCCGAGCAGCGGCACGAGACCTTCGTCGGCCTGGTCCGCCAGGAGACGGCCGGGGTGCTCGGTCACTCCGGTGCCGAAGCGGTCCCCGCCGACCGGGACTTCAGCCGGCTGGGCTTCGACTCGCTGATGGCGGTCGAGCTGCGCACCCGGCTCTCCGCGGCCACCGGCGTTCGGCTGCCGTCCACGCTCGTCTTCGACCACCCGACGCCGACCGCCGTCGCCCGGCACCTGGCCGGCTCCCTGGCGGGCGGAGACCGGAGCGGCACCGCCGCTTCTCCGCTGGCGACGCTCGACCGGCTGGAGGCGGAACTGTCCGCCGACGGCATGGACGAGGCCACCCGCCGCGGGGTCGCGGGCCGGCTCCAGCGTCTGCTGGCCGCCTGGGACGGCACCGGCCCGGACGGGGACGGACCGGCCGTCGGCGAACGGATCGAGGCGGCGAGCGCCGAGGAGATCTTCGCCTTCATCGACAACGAACTCGGCCGGTCGTCGAACTCCTGACCCGGGCCCACCCAGACTACGCGCGAAACATTTTGAGGAAGGTTCACGGACGATGCCGGACGAAAGAAAGCTCGTCGATTACCTGAAGTGGGTCACGGCGGATCTCCACCAGACCCGCAGACGCCTCCAGGAAGCCGAGGCGGGCCGCCACGAGCCCGTGGCGATCGTCGGCATGGCCTGCCGCTTCCCGGGCGGTGTGCGATCCCCGGAGGACCTCTGGGAGATGCTGGCCGACGGCCGTGACGCCATCGGCGGGTTCCCGGCCGACCGCGGCTGGGACCTGGAGACGCTGGCCGGTGACGGAGAGGGCCGCAGCAGCACGCAGAAGGGAGGATTCCTGCACGACGTGGCCGACTTCGACCCGGGCTTCTTCGACATCTCGCCCCGCGAGGCGCTGGCCATGGACCCGCAGCAGCGGCTGCTCCTCGAAACCGCCTGGGAGGCCGTGGAGCGTGCCGGGATCGCCCCCGGCAGCCTGCGCGGCAGCCGCACCGGTGTGTTCGTCGGCACCAACTCGCAGGACTACGCCCATCTCGTCCTCGCCTCCGACGACGACATGGGCGGCTACGCGGGCAACGGCCTGGCCGCCAGCGTGATGTCCGGCCGGCTGTCCTTCGCGCTCGGCTTCGAGGGACCCGCCGTCACGCTCGACACCGCGTGCTCCTCGGCCCTGGTCGCCCTGCACCTGGCCGCCCAGTCCGTACGCTCCGGCGAGGCCGACCTCGCGCTGGCCGGCGGTGTCACCGTCATGACCACCTCCTCCAGCTTCGTCGGCTTCAGCCTCCAGGGCGGCCTCGCCGCGGACGGCCGCTGCAAGGCGTTCGCCGACTCCGCCGACGGCACCGGCTGGTCCGAGGGCGTCGGCATGATCCTCGTCGAGCGGCTCTCCGAGGCCCGGCGCAAGGGCCACCCGGTGCTCGCCGTGCTGCGCGGCTCCGCCGTGAACCAGGACGGCGCCTCCAACGGCCTCAGCGCCCCCAACGGGCCCGCCCAGCAGCGCGTCATCCGCGACGCGCTGGCCTCCGCCGGGCTCTCGCCCGCCGACGTCGACGCCGTCGAGGCGCACGGCACCGGCACCACCCTCGGCGACCCCATCGAGGCACAGGCCCTGCTCGCCACCTACGGCCAGGACCGCGACGTGAGCCGCCCGCTGCGCCTCGGCACCGTGAAGTCCAACATCGGCCACACCCAGGCCGCCGCCGGCGCCGCGGGCGTCATCAAGATGGTGCTGGCCCTGCGGCACGGGCTGCTGCCCCGCACCCTGCACGTCGACGCGCCCTCCACGCACGTCGACTGGGACGCCGGTCACGTCAGCCTGCTCACCGAGGCCACCCCCTGGCCCGAGGGCGAGCAGGTGCGCCGGGCCGGTGTGTCGTCCTTCGGCATCAGCGGCACCAACGCCCACGTCATCCTCGAAGAGGCCCCCGCGGCCGAGGAGGAGGACACCGACGCCGGGCCGCGGCCCGTGCCGGTCGTCCCGCGCGCCGTCCCGTGGCCCGTGTCGGCCCGTACCGCCGCCGCCCTCGGCGCCCAGCTGGAGCGGGTACGGCCGCTCGCCGCGTCCGGCGCCGACCCCGTCGCCGTCGGCCACGCGCTGGCCGTCACCCGCACCCCCTTCGAACACCGGGCGCTGCTCGTCGCCGCGGACGGCGGGCTCACCGAGGCCGCACGCGGCACCGTCCCGTCCGGCGACCGCCCCGGCCTCGCCGTCCTGTTCTCCGGGCAGGGCGCCCAGCGCCTCGGTATGGGCCGTGAACTCCACGCCCGCTTCCCGGTGTTCGCCGCAGCCCTGGACGAGACCCTCGCCCTGCTCGACGAGCGCCTCGGCCACTCGCTGCGCGACGTCATGTGGGGCGAGGACCCCGCGGCCCTCGACGACACCGGCCACACCCAGCCCGCGCTGTTCGCCGTGGAGGTCGCCCTCTACCGGCTGTTCGCCTCCTGGGGTCTGCGCCCCGACCACCTCGCCGGACACTCCGTCGGAGAGATCGCCGCCGTGCACGCGGCCGGCGCGCTGTCCCTGGAGGACGCCTGCACGCTGGTCGCCGCCCGCGCCGGCCTGATGCGGGACCTGCCGGCCGGCGGCGCCATGGTCGCGCTGCGCGCCACCGAGGCAGAGGTGCGGTCGCTCCTTGACGAGCGGGTCTCGCTCGCCGCGGTCAACGGCCCCGAGTCCGTGGTGGTCTCCGGCGCCGAGGACGCCGTCCTCGCCATCGCCGACCACTTCCGGGAGCAGGGCCGGCGCACCGCGCGGCTCTCCGTGAGCCACGCCTTCCACTCGCCGCTCGTCGACCCGATGCTCGACGCGTTCCGGGACGTCGTCGCGAAGCTCACCTTCGGCGAGCCGTCGGTCCCCGTCGTCTCCACCCTCACCGGCGACGTCGTCACCGCCGAGGAACTGGCCACGCCGCACTACTGGGTGTGCCACGCCCGCCAGGCCGTCCGCTTCGCCGACGCCGTGCGCACCCTCGTCGACGAGGGCGTACGGACCTTCCTCGAACTCGGCCCGGACGGCGTGCTGTCCGCGCTCGTCGGCGAGAACACACGGGCCACCGACGTCACCGCTGTGCCCGCGCTGCGCAAGGACCAGCCGGAGGAGGCCGCCGCGCTCGGCGCGCTCGGCACCCTGTGGACCCGGGGCAACGGGGCCGACTGGGACGCCGTGTTCGAGGGCACCCTCCCCGCGCGTCCGGCCCCCGTGGACCTGCCGACGTACGCCTTCCAGCGCGGCCGGTACTGGCCGACCGTGCGCGCCCGCTCCGGCGACCCCGCCGGACTGGGCCTCGGCGCCGCCGCGCATCCGCTGCTCGCCGCCACCGTCGCGCTGGCCGACGCCGACGAGTCCGTCCTCACCGGACGCCTCTCGCCGCTGACTCACCCCTGGCTCGCCGAGCACCGCGTCGACGGCCGGATCACCGTCCCCGGCGCGGCCTTCGTGGAGATCGCGGTCCGCGCGGGCGACGAGAACGGCACCCCGCGCCTGGACCGGCTCGACCTGCTCGCACCGCTGACCCTAGGCGACCGCGACGCGGTCCTGCTCCAGGTGCGGGTCGGTCCCGCGGACTCCTCAGGACACCGGCCGCTCTCCGTGCATGCCCGCCCGGCGACCTCGGACGACGCTCCCTGGACCACGTACGCCCGTGGTGTTCTCGCCCCCGACGAGCGCGCCGAGGACATCGCCGCGGAGCTCGTCCAGTGGCCGCCCGCCGACGCCCGCCAAGTCCCGCTCACGGAGCTGGAGTCCGACGGGCTTACCCTCGGCCCGCTCTTCAGCGGCCTGACCGGGGTGTGGCGGCACGAGGGCGAGGTGTTCGCCGAGGCCGAGCTGCCCGCAGGCCCCGACAGCGGCTTCGGACTGCACCCCGCGCTGCTGTCCACCGCCCTGCGCGCCGCCGCCCTCGACGGCGCCACGGCGGGCGAGCCGGCCGGCTTCGACGGGCTCACGCTGCACGCCACCGGCGCCACCGCGCTGCGCGTACGGCTGAGCACCACCGGGCCCGACACGGTCGCCCTCACCGCCGTCGACCCCGCGGGCAACCCCGTCCTGACCGCCGAGACCGTGCGCCTGGGCACCCCGGACGGCGCCGCCGGGAACCCGGCCGCCACCGGCCGGGGCGACCTGTTCGCGCTGAAGTGGGTACCCGTCAAGGCCCCCGCCCGCGCCACCGGCACCCGCTGGGCCGTCGTCGGCTCCGACGAACTCGACCTCGGCTACGCCATGCACCGCGCCGACGAGACCGTCACCGCCTACGCGGAGTCGCTGGGCGGCGCCATCGGCGACAGCGGTGTCGCGCCCGACGTGTTCCTGATCCCGCTCGTGGGGGAGAAGGACTCCGGAGCGGACGGGGTGCGCGCCCTCACCACCCGGGTCCTCGGACACCTCCAGGAGTGGCTGTCCGAGCCTCGGCTCGCGGGCACCCGCCTCGTCTTCGTCACCCGCCACGCCGTCGCCCTCGACGACGAGGACGTGCTCGACCCGGCCGGCGCGGCCGTCTGGGGCCTGGTGCGCTCCGCGCAGACCGAGAACCCCGGGAGCCTGCTGCTCGTCGACCTCGACGACACGTTCCTGTCCGCCGGCGTACTGCCCGACGTGCTGACGCTCGACGAGCAGCAACTCGCGGTCCGCGACTACCAGGTGCGCGCCGCCCGGCTCGCCCGGCTGCCGCGCACGGCCGACGCCGCCCCCGCCGCCCCCGGCTGGAACCCCGACGGCACCGTCCTGATCACCGGCGGCACCGGCGGCCTCGGAGCAGTGCTCGCCCGGCACCTGGTCACCGCCCGGGGCGCCCGGCACCTGCTGCTGGCGAGCCGCCGCGGCCCGCAGGCGCCCGGCGCGGCCGAACTGGTCGCCGAGCTGACCGGACTGGGGGCCCGGGTGACCGTCTCCACCTGCGACGTCGGCGACCGCGACGCGGTCGACGCGCTCGTCGCGTCGGTGCCCGCCGAACACCCGCTGACCGCCGTCGTGCACACCGCGGGTGTCCTGGACGACGCCCTGATCGGCTCGCTCACCCCGGAACAACTGGCCGGTGTGCTGCGCCCCAAGGCCGACGCGGCCCTGCACCTGCACGAGGCGACCCTCGGCCGGGACCTCGCCGCGTTCGTGCTGTACTCCTCGATCTCCGGCGTCATCGGCGGCCCCGGCCAGGCCAACTACGCCGCAGCCAACGCGTGCCTCGACGCACTCGCCCAGCGGCGCGTGGCGGCCGGTCTGCCCGCCGTGTCCCTCGCCTGGGGCCCCTGGGGCCGCGGCAGCGGCATGACCAGTCAGATCAGCGACACCGACCTCGGGCGGATGGACCGCGGCGGCACCCCGCCGATGAGCATCGAGGACGGCCTCGCCCTGTTCGACGCCGCCCTCGCCCGCCCCGAGCCGGTGGTCGTGCCCACCCGGATCAACGTCGCCGGACTCCAGGTCCAGCAGTCGCTGCCCGCACTCTGGCGCGACCTGGTGCCGCGCACCCGGCGCACCGCCGCCGCGGACCGCTCGCCCAAGACCGTGCTCGACGGGCTGCGCACGCTCGACACCGCGGGCCGGGAGAGGCTGCTCACCGAGCTGGTCGTCGGCTTCACCGCGGGCCTGCTCGGCCACGCCGACCCCGCCGCCGTCGACCCCGAGCGCGGCTTCCTGGAGCTGGGCTTCGACTCGCTGGTGTCGGTCAGCCTGCGCAACCAGCTCGGCGAACTCCTCGGGCTGCGCCTGCCGACGTCGGTGGTCTTCGACAGCAAGACGCCGGTGAAGCTGGCCCGCCACCTCAACGAGGAACTGGGCGACCTGTCCGCCTCCGGCCCGGCGTCCGGCGCCGCCGTCGCCGGCACCACGGTGCACCCCGACGACACGCTGGTCGGCCTGTTCCACAACGCGGTGCGCGGCGGCAAGCTCGTCGAGGCGATGCGGATGCTGAAGGCCGTCGCCAACACCCGGCCCGCCTTCGAGACGCCCGCGGACCTGGAGGAGCTGTCCGAGGCCGTCACCCTGGCCACCGGCCCCGGCACCCCGCGGCTGATCTTCGTCAGCGCGCCCGGCGCCACCGGCGGTGTCCACCAGTACGCCCGCATCGCCGCCCACTTCCGCGGCAGGCGCCATGTGTCGGCGCTGCCGCTGATGGGGTTCGCCCCCGGCGAGCTGCTGCCCGCCACCAGCGAGGCGGCGGCCCGGATCGTCGCCGAGAGCGTCCTGATGGCGAGCGACGGCGAACCGTTCGTGATGGTGGGCCACTCCACCGGTGGTTCCCTCGCCTACCTCGCGGCCGGTGTCCTTGAGGACACCTGGGGCGTGAAGCCGGAGGCGGTCGTCCTGCTCGACACGGCGTCCATCCGGTACGACCCCTCGGAAGGAAACAACCTCGACCAGACGACCCGCTTCTACCTGGCGGACATCGACTCGCCGTCCGTGACGCTCAACAGCGCCCGGATGTCCGCGATGGCGCACTGGTTCATGCTGATGACGGACATCGACGCACCCGCCACGACCGCCCCCACCCTGCTCCTGCGCGCCACGCAGGCCAACAACGGCTTCAAGCTCGACACCTCGGCGGTGCCGGCCGACGCGGTACAGGACATCGAGGCCGACCATCTGTCCCTGGCCATGGAGCACTCGGCACTGACCGCCGAGGCCATCGAGAACTGGCTCGCCGCACTTCCGGCCGGCGAGGACTGAGCCGGGTCCGGTCGGTGCACGCCGCCCCGGCCGGGTCCTCCCTGTCCCTCCACCGCATCCGGGGCGCCGCCCTCTCCCACGGCGCCGCCCCGGGTGCGACAGCGGCCCCCAGGGCCTCTCGTTCGGATCATGCCGGGCTCCCTGATCCGGCCTGATCCGAACGAAAGACCCCAGCCGGGGACCCGCGCACACCACCACTGCCCCAAGGAGTAGCAGTCCCATGCTCAACCCCACCCCGCCGCCCTCCCTCGAGGACGCCGCCCCCTCGGTGCTCCGCCTCAGCCCGCTGCTGCGCGAGCTCCAGATGCGTGCTCCCGTCACCAAGATCCGCACCCCGGCCGGCGACGAGGGCTGGCTGGTGACCCGGCACGCCGAGCTGAAGCAGCTGCTGCACGACGAGCGCCTGGCCCGTGCGCACGCCGACCCGGCCAACGCGCCCCGCTACGTCAAGAGCCCCTTGATGGACCTGCTCATCATGGACGACATCGAGGCGGCCCGCGCCGCGCACGCCGAGCTGCGCACCCTGCTCACCCCGCAGTTCTCCGCCCGCCGGGTGCTCAACATGATGCCCATGGTGGAGGGGATCGCGGAGCACATCCTGAACGGCTTCGCGGCCCAGGAGCGCCCCGCCGACCTGCGGGGCAACTTCTCGCTGCCGTACTCGCTGACCGTGCTGTGCGCCCTGATCGGCATCCCGCTGCAGGAGCAGGGACAACTGCTGGCGGTGCTGGGCGAGATGGCCACGCTGAACGACGCGGAGAGCGTCGCCACGAGCCAGGCGAAGCTGTTCGGGCTGCTGACCGACCTGGCCGGCCGCAAGCGGGCCGAACCCGGCGACGACGTGATCTCCCGGCTGTGCGAGACGGTCCCGGAGGACGAGCGCATCGGCCCCATCGCCGCGAGCCTGCTCTTCGCCGGCCTCGACAGCGTCGCCACCCATGTCGACCTGGGCGTCGTGCTGTTCACGCAGTACCCGGACCAGCTGAAGGAGGCACTCGCCGACGAGAAGCTGATGAGGAGCGGCGTCGAGGAGATCCTGCGGGCCGCGAAGGCGGGCGGCTCGGGCGCCGCGCTGCCGCGCTACGCCACCGACGACATCGAGATCGCCGACGTCACCATCCGCACCGGCGATCTGGTACTGCTCGACTTCACGCTGGTCAACTTCGACGAGGCGGTCTTCGACGACGCGGACCTCTTCGACATCCGCCGCTCGCCCAACGAGCACCTGACGTTCGGGCACGGCATGTGGCACTGCATCGGGGCCCCGCTGGCCCGGATGATGCTGAGGACCGCCTACACGCAGCTGTTCACCCGGCTGCCCGGCCTGAAGCTGGCCCGCCCGGTGGAGGAGCTCCAGGTGACGTCCGGCCAGCTCAACGGCGGGCTCACCGAACTCCCCGTCACCTGGTGACTCCCCGCCCTCCCCGTGACCGGCGGCGGCCCCCACTGCCTGACGAGTGGGGGCCGCCGCCTTTTCCCTCTGTTCCGTACCGCGGGGCTCTAGTCCCAAGGCCGTGAAGTTATGGGCCTGGCGGGGTTGTCCAGGAGGCCGTAGGCGGTTTCGCCGGACATGAGGAGCGGAGCCCCGGTAGAACTGGCAG
>NZ_JBSFJL010000053.1:0-43298 GCF_053598035.1 Streptomyces sp. NPDC001204
CCGTTCGTACGGTCCGGTGCCGGACCGTACCGAACCGCTCGGCCCGCCGTCCCCCACATGCCTCAGCGGGCCGTGACCGACTCGCTCCACCGGCCGTTCCCGGGCAGAACGCCCACGTCGGCCCTTGGATGCCCCCTTGCCCAGGTTCAGTGTCACCGTCCCCGCGCACCGGATCCCGGCGTATACGCGCGCGCTCCTGGAGGCGTGCCACCGCCGTTGCCGCGCCCTCGGCCTCCGGCCGGCGCTGCGCACCGGGCTGCGGTACGCCCTGGTCCGGCTGGCCCCGCACCGCGCGATCCGGGTGCTGCGGCTGGTGACGGCCCTGTGCCGCCGGGCGGTCGAGCGGGCCGTCAAGCCGCTGCGCGTGCTGCGGGCCGCCGTGCTGCGCGCCCGGTCGCGCACGCCGTGGCCGAGCCGGTCGCCCTCTCCCCGTGCCGTCCGGTGTCGTCGCAGGTCGCGACCCCGGACCGAAGCCCGCTCGCAACCCTGCCGCAACCCGCCGGCCCACAGACCGTCACCCGGAGCCTTTGAACACCGTTTGCTCTTTTGGGAGTCCGTATGCACACATCGGACCGAATCAACAGAAGAAAGAGCAGAATGCCCCGATTCAGCATCGTCGTCCCGTCGCATGGCGTCGCGGGTCGGCTGTCCCTGGCGCTGGACTCGGTCCTCGCCCAGTCCTTCGGAGACTTCGAGCTGATCGCGGTGTGCGACGGCCCGGCCGCCCCGGCCGCCGGCGTCGCCGCCGACTACGCGGGGCGGGATTCCCGGGTGGTCCTGGTGCACTCGCCCCCGTCCGCGGGCCTCGGCGCGGCGCGCAACGCCGGGACGCGGGCGGCGAGCGGCGCGTATCTGCTGTTCCTCGACGGCGACGACACCCTGGTGCCGGGCGCGCTGTCCGCGCTGGCCGCCCGCCTGGAGGAGACGGGCGACGTCGACGTGCTCTACTGCGAGCACGAGCGGACTCCCTGGTGGGACGGCGAGCCGGCCACCACGTCCGGGCCGCCGCCGGTCACCGTCCGCGCGCCCGCCTTCTCCCCCGCCGAGGCCCCGCACCTGACCGGCGTTCCGCTGCCCGCGTGGAGCGCGGTCTACCGCCGCTCCTTCGTGACCGGGCACGGCCTGGCCTTCCCCGACGGGCACCGCACCGACGTCGGCTGGGGCGGCCTGGTCGCCGTCGCGGCCGGGCGCGTCGCGGTGCTGCGGCGGGTCGTCGTACGGCATCTGCTGCGCCGGCAGGGCAGCCGGCTGGATCTCCCGGGCGAGCACCAGTTCGACCTCCTCGACCAGACCGAGCGGGTGCTCGTCCGGGCCGTCTCCGAGGGACTGCCCGAGGAACGGTTCGCGCCGCTGTTCGAGCAGCTCTTCGACGCGGTGCTGACGGTGGCCGCGCATCCGGAACAGGTGCCCGCTCACCGGCGCCGCGCGTTCTTCCGCCGCGCCCACCGCCT
Organism: Streptomyces sp. NPDC001204; assembly: GCF_053598035.1. Classification (NCBI taxonomy): domain Bacteria; kingdom Bacillati; phylum Actinomycetota; class Actinomycetes; order Kitasatosporales; family Streptomycetaceae; genus Streptomyces; species Streptomyces sp. NPDC001204. Next base: position 1,452 of record NZ_JBSFJL010000053.1, read on the forward strand.
GTACCGCCGCCACCGCCCGGCCGACCACCGGGCCCCACGCGGCCGGTCCGGCGTGCCGCACCGGCTGCTGGCGGCCGGTGCGTACACGGCGTTCCGCGCGCGCTGCGCCACCGGCCGGGCGGCCCTGGCGGCCGGCCGTCGCCTGCCGCGCGCCGGCAGGCTGCGCACCCGCCTCGCCTACCGCGGGCACCTGCGCCGCCCGCTCGACGAGAACCTCGTCGTGTACTGCGCCTACTGGGGCCGGGGTTACGCGTGCAGCCCGGCCGCCCTGCACGCCAAGGCCCGCGAACTCGCGCCGCACCTGCGCGGTGTGTTCCTGGTGGAGCCCGGCCAGGCACACACCGTTCCGGAGGGCGTCGACCACGCGGTGATCGGCAGCCGCCGGTACTGGAAGGTGCTCGCCCGCGCCAAGTACCTGGTGAACAACGCCAACTTCGCCGACGCCGTCGTCAAACGCCCCGGCAGCGTGCACCTCCAGACCCAGCACGGCACCCCGCTGAAGACGATGGGCTGCGACCAGTCGACGTACCCGGTGGTCGCGGCGCAGTCCGGCAGCTTCACCAAACTGCTGCGCCGCGTGGACCGCTGGGACTACAACCTCTCCTCCAACCGCCACTCCACCGAGATGTGGGAACGGGCCTTCCCCGGCTCCTACGAGCCCCTGGAGTACGGCTATCCGCGCAACGACGTCTACTGCGCGGCCCGCGCCGAGGACGTGGCCCGCGTCCGCCGCGAGCTGGGCGTCCCGGAGGGGAAGACGGCCGTCCTGTACGCGCCCACCCACCGCGACCACCACACCGGCTTCGAGCCCGGCCTGGACCTGGAGGCCTTCTGCGCGGCGGCCGGCGAGGACGTCGTCGTCCTGCTGCGCGCCCACTACTTCTACGACCGGGGCGGACCGCGGAGCGGCGGCCGGATCATCGACGTCACCGCGCACCGCTCCTCGGAGGAGGTGTGCCTGGCCGCCGACGCGCTGATCACCGACTACTCGTCGATCATGTTCGACTACGCCAATCTGGACCGTCCGGTCGTCGTGTACGCCGACGACTGGGAGGTCTACCGGGAGACCCGCGGCGTCTGCTTCGACCTCATGGACACGCCGCCCGGCCCGGTCGTCCGCACACCGGGTGAACTGGCGGCGGTCTTCCGCGACGGCTCGTACGCGGGCCCGGAGTCGGCGGCGCTGCGGGCCCGGTTCCGGGAGCGGTTCTGCCAGTTCGACGACGGGCGGGCCGCCGAGCGAGTCGTCCGCCGGGTGTTCCTCGGCCAGCCGCCCGAAGCGCTACCGCCCGTGATCCCGCTCGCCGAGCGCGTCCCGGCCCCCGCCGCCACCCTCTAAGGAGCTGACGCAGCAGTGCCCCGCTTCAGCATCATCGTCCCCTGTTTCAAGGTGCAGGGGTTCCTGCGCGAATGCCTGGACTCGGTTCTGACGCAGTCCTTCGGCGACATCGAGTTGATCGCCGTCGACGACTGCTCCCCGGACGGCAGCGGCGCCATCCTCGACGAGTACGCCGCCCGCGACCCGCGTGTACGGGTGCTGCACCTGCCGGAGAACGTCGGGCTCGGCCGCGCCCGCAACGCCGGAATGCCGCTCGCCACCGGCGACTTCCTGTTCTTCCTCGACAGCGACGACACCCTCACCCCGGGTGCGCTGCGGGCCGTCGCCGACCGGCTGGAGGAGACCGGCGACCCGGACGTGCTGGTCTTCGACTACGCCCGCACCTACTGGTGGGGCGGGACCCGGCGCAACGTGCTCGCCGCGGTGCTGGCCGAGGCCGGTCCCGGCACCTTCACGGCCGCCGAACAGCCGCGGGTCCTGGACCTGTTGATGGTGGTGTGGAACAAGGTCTACCGGCGCGGTTTCGTCGAGGAGCACGGCTTCGTCTTCCCGCCCGGCTACTACGAGGACACGCCCTGGACGTTCCCGGTCCTGCTCACCGCCCGGCGGATCGCCGTGCTCGACCGGATCTGCCTGTACTACCGCCAGCGCCGGCAGGGCAACATCCTGTCCACCACCAGCCGCAAGCACTTCGACATCCACGACCAGTACGAGCGGGTCTTCGCCTACCTCGACTCCCGTCCGGAGCTGGCGAGTTGGCGACCCTTTCTGCACCGGAAGATGGGCGAGCACTGCCTGGACATCCTCGCCAAGCCGGACCGGCTGCCGCCGTCGGACAAGGCCGAGTTCTTCCGCCGTACGGCGCGGATGTTCCGCGCCCACCGGCCCCCGGACGCGGACACGACCGGTGTGGTCCGGTTGCTGGAGGGCGGTTGGGCCGCCTACCGGATGGCGCGGCAGACCGGGCGGGTCCGCCGGGAGCTCGGGCGCCGGACGCTGCGGGTCCGCAGGGCGGCGGCCGGACGGGTGAAGGGCGGCTGGGCCGCGCTGCACACCCGCCGGACGCTGGACCAGGACCTCGTCCTGTACTCGGCGTTCTCGCACCGGGGCGTGCTCGGCGACCCGGCGGCCGTCCACCGCAAGGCGCGGGAGATCGCGCCGCATCTGCGTGGGGTGTGGGTGGTCCGGGACCGGGAGCAGGCCGCGCTGCTGCCGCCGGACGTGGAGTACGTCCTGCCCGGCACCCTGCGCCACCGGCAGCTCACCGCCCGCGCCGCGTTCTTCGTCAACAACGCCAACTGGCCCGCGGCCCTGGCAAAACGGCCCGGCAGCACGCACATCCACACCCATCAGGGCACCCCCCTGAAGTTCATGGCGGCGGATCTGCTGGGCAAGCCCGGCGCCCGGCACGGCGTCGACGTGCCGGGCCTGCTGTCGCGCGCCGACCGCTGGGACTACAGCCTGGTCGCCAACCGCCACTCCGAGCTGATGTGGGAGCGCGCCTACCCCTGCCGGTTCACCTCCGCGCGCACCGGCAGCCCGCGCAACGACGTGCTCGTCACCGCGCGGGCGGGCGACGGCGCCGCCCTCCGCGAGCGGCTCGGCATCCCGCCGGAGCACACGATGGTGCTGTACGCGCCCACCCGCCGGGACTACCGGCGTGGCGGCCACGTCGAGCGCTTCGACCCGGCCCGGTTCGCCGCGGACCTCGGCGAGGGCCACACCCTCGTCGTACGCCTGCACCCCTCGCTGGCCACCGGACCGGCGCGCGGCATGGGACTGGCCGAACTGCACCGGCGCGGAGTCCTCGTCGACGCGACCGACGAGCCGCACGTGGAGGAGCTCATGCTCGCCTCCGACGTGCTGGTCACCGACTACTCGGCCCTCATGTTCGACTACGCCAACCTGGACCGCCCGATCGTGGTGCACGCCGACGACTGGGGCGCGTACACCGCGAGCCGGGGCGCCTACTTCGACATCACCGCCGAGCCGCCGGGCCATGTCTCCCGGTCCTACGAGGAGTTGGCACGACTGTTCACCTCCGGCGCCTGGCGGGACGTCGAGTCGGCGCGGCTGCGGACCGTTTTCCGGGAGCGCTTCTGCGAGTTCGACGACGGCTGGGCGGCCGAGCGGGTGGTACGGACCCTGATCCTCGGCGACGAGGAGTGGACACCGGATCCGACGGCGGCGCCCGCGTCCTCCGGAGCGGTCGCCCACCTGCCCGCCCAGGCCTCCGGCCGCGATCTGCTGGCGCCCTCGTGAGGCGGCCCCGCTGGACGTCGCGCGCACGGCGGCCGAGCACGTGGGCGCTGGCCGTGGCCGCCCTCTTCGCGCTGCTCCAGCTCGGCACCGTCACCGGCCGGGACACCCCCGACACCAAGAACTACCTGTCGTACGCGCTGAGTCTGCGCGGTGCGGACAAACGGGAGGCGGCGGCCGTCACGATCGACTACGTGTGCGCCGGGAAGGCGGCCCGGGCGAGCCGCACGCAGAGCGTGGACGTGCTGCGCTTCCGCGAGCCGAGCACGGCGGCCCGGGTGGCGGGCACGTGCCGGGCCAAGCTGTGGCGCGAGGTGGAGGCACGGCTGCGGGCCGGGCAGACCGGCGGGCACACCCTGCCGTTCATGCCGGAGCGCTTCATGCGGATCTTCGAGGTGCGGCCGGGCTACCCGGTGTTCCTGATCCCCTTCATCACGGTGTTCGGCGTGACCTGGGGGGTGTGGGCGGCGGGCGTCGTCGTGACGGCGGCGGGCGGCGTCCTCGTCTTCCTGGTGCTGCGCGGCCGCCGGGTGCCCGTGCCCCTGGCGCTGACCGGCCAGGTCCTCTACTACGTGCTGCCGTGCGGCACGACGGCCATGCGGCCGATGGCCGAGGGCCTGATGCTGACGCTGACCCTGGCGGCGCTGTGGGGCTGCTCGCTGGCACTGGACGGGCGCGTGCGGGCCGGCACAGTCCTGGTCGCGGGTGCGCTGTTCGCGCTGTTCACGGCCAAGCACTCCCAGGCGCTGTTCCTCGGGCTGAGCCTGGCCGCCGCCGGCGCGGCCGTCGCCGTACGGCGGTGGACGCGGCGGCGCCCGGCGGGGCGGGGTGTCCTGGCGGTCACGGCGGTGGCCTGCGGCGCCGCCGTCGGCACGGTGCTCCTGGCGCGGGCGCTGCGCTACCCGACCGAGAGCGACAGCCTTCAGGACCTGCTCACGGGCCACTACGCCCTGCCCGACCGCGAGCGTCCATGGCCGGAGCTGCTGCGGCTGGAGGGCGGGTTCTGGCTGGAGTGGCTGCGCCGGCAGCTGTGGCAGCCGGTCTTCGCCGCCCTGCTCGCCGCCGGCGCGTGGGGCGCGCTGCGGCGGCGGGGGGCATTCGGCCTCTTCGTGGTGGCGACGGCGTTCACCGGATTCCTCACGCAGGCGGCGCATCCCGACATCACCGTGTGGGGCGAACGGCTGATCGTGCTGGCCTGGCTGCTGCCGGTGGTGGGCGTGCCGCTGCTGCTGGAGCGTGTGATGCCCCGGCCGGCGGCGGACATCCCGGGTCCGCGTAGCGGCAGCCGGCCGGACGAGTGGAGCCCGGTACCTCGATGAAGGGCGACGACGTGATGCGGCTGACCGGGGAGAGCGCGGGCACGCGCGGGCACGCGGCCCGGGTGCCACGACTGTTTTGGTCCACTTGGCAGGCTCTTACCAATGACTGGACGCGTATCAGCACATATGCGGCTTTCACTCGGATTACGATCCGCCGTGATGAGCGCCTTCCAGAGCGTGACGCGTCTTCTCACGCGTCCGTCGACGAGACACCGCCTCCTCGCCCTGACGGCCGCCTGGCTCCTCACGCGCGCCCTGATGCTGTGGCTGCTCGCCCACAACGGACTGCCCAGGCTGGGCCGGGGCTCGGTGGCGCGCGAGGTGTGGAAGCTGTACCAGCACTGGTACGTGCTGCTGTCCCACGGCGCGTTCCCGGCGCACGACACACTGTGGCAGTACCCGCCGGGCGCCGGACCGGTGCTGCTGTCGCCCGCGCTGCTGCCGGGCCTGACGTACTTCCAGGCCTTCGTGGTGCTCACGGTCGCCGTCGACGCACTGGTCACGCTGGCACTGACGCACGCGGGCACCCGCCCCGGCCGCAGCCTGCGCGGGGCCGGCTACTGGACGCTGGGCCTGCCCCTGCTGCTGCACATCCCGCTGGCCCGCTACGACGTCCAGGCCACCGCCCTGGCCGTGCTCTCCCTGCTGACGATGTCGCGCTCCACGCGCGCGTGCGGCGCGCTCGCCGCGCTGGGCGCCCTGGTGAAGGTGTGGCCGGCGCTGGCGCTGGTCGGCCTGCCCCGGGGCCGTGCAACCCGGTCGGCGTGGACATGGGCGGCCGTCACCGGCGCCGTGGCGCTGTCCGTCCTCGCCTGCTTGTTCAGGAACCCGCTCGCCTTCGCGCGCCAGCAGGGCGGCCGGGGCGTGCAGATCGAGTCGTTCGGCGGCACCGCGCTCGCGCTGGCCACACACGCCGGCTGGCCGGGCCGGGTGCGCTACCGGTACGGGGCCCTGGAGTTCACCGGACCGTACGTCTCCACCGTCGCGCACCTCTCGCTGTTCCTGTCGGCGAGCGCGTTCGGGCTGCTGCTGCTCTGGCGGATCCGGGCCCGGCACTGGACGGTGGCGACACCGTACGACGCCGCGCTGAGCGCCGTCCTGCTGTTCACCGTCACCAGCCGGGTGATCAGCCCGCAGTACATGGTCTGGCTGCTCGGCCTCGCGGCGGTGTGCCTGACGTCACCGCTGACCACACAGCGTCCGGTCGCCGCGCTGATCGCGCCGGCGAGCCTGGTCAGCGTGATCGCATATCCCACCCTCTACCACCAGGTGGTGGCCTGCTCGTGGACAGGTTGTGCACTCATGCTCACGCGCAACGGTCTGCTGGCCGCCGCCGCGCTATTCTCATTTGCCCGGTTGTGGCGATCGACGAAATCGGTGACCCCCGACGGGGAACCCGGGTCGGACATTCACCGTCTTCCGCACGGGACGCTAAGCCCCTCTTAACGGGAGATTACCGACCACCCCTACTATTCCGGCCCGTGGATTCCATGCATCTGCACCCCGACCAGGCCACCGACGTCAGCGTCGTCGTGATCGGTTACAACGACATCGCCCACATGGCCGACGCCGTGCGCTCGGCTCTCGCGCAGGGTCCCTCCGTCAGCGAGGTCGTCGCCGTCGACGACTGCTCGACCGACGGCACCTTCGAGCTGCTCGACCGCCTGGCCGCGGCCGAACCGAGAGTGCGGGTGATCCGGCGCGAGGAGAACAGCGGCGGCTGCGGCAGCCCGCGCAACACCGGTATGGACGCGGTCACCACGCCGTACGTGATGTTCCTCGACAGCGACGACGTGCTGCCGCCGGGCGCGGTGGACGCGCTGCTCGCCGCCGCCCGGGAGGAGCGGGCCGAGGTCGTGAGCGGCCTGTGCGTGCGCCGTGAGCTGCCCTCCGGGCGGGAAGTGCCGTGGCAGCGGAAGCTCTACAGCACGGGCGCCGTCCTCACGCACCCCGCGAAGCTCCCGCGGCTCGTGCACGACACCCTGTGCGTCAACAAGCTGTACCGCACCGACTTCCTGCGCGAGCACGCGATCCGCTTCCCGGAAGGCCACTTCCCGTACGAGGACTTCGTGTTCACCGCGCGCGTGCTGGCCGCCGACCCGCGCGTGGCCCTCATCCCGGACCAGGTGTACGTGTGGAACGTGCGCCGGTCCGCCGGGCAGCTGTCGATCTCCCTGGACCGCGCGGACATCGAGAACTGGCGGGCGCGCACCGAGGCGAGCCGGTCGGCGTACGACATCCTGCTCAGCGCCGGGCAGAAGGAGCTCGCGCGGGCGGCGCGCGCCAAGTTCCTCGACCACGAGCTGCGCATGTACGCGCGTGAGCTGGGCCTGCGCGACGCCGGGTACCGGTACGCCTGGTGGGAGCACACGCGGGAGTACCTCGGCGAGTACGACGCGGCCGACTGGGCCGTCAACCCGACGACCGCCGGGCACCTCCTCGGACGGGTGATCCTCGCGTCGCCCGGGCCGCGCGACCTGCCGCGCCTGAAGGAGCTCGCCGCGCGCCCGGCCCGTCTGTGCCCGCCCTACGCCCGTGACAAGGACGGCAGTCCCGTCTGGGCGGACGACCTTCCGCAGATCGGCCTGGAGCCCTACCTGGTCCGGCCGGTCCACGTCCTGCCCCTGGCCGTGGACGCGGAAGTGCGTCCCCTCGCGGGGACGAGCCTGCTGCGGCTGCGCCTGCACGACCTGTACGGCAGGGTGATGTCCGCCGGGCCCGAAGCCCTGGAGGTGGAGTGGCTGCACCGTGAGGCGGGGCGCACGGTCCGGGGCGCCACCGTCCCGCTCACGCCGGCCGCGGACGGCACCTGGTCGGCCGAGACGGGCGTGAACCTCGCGGGGCTGGGGGCCGGCACCTGGGACCTGCGGCTGCGGGTGTGCTTCGCCGACGGCACGAGCCGTAAGGTGACGGCGCACGCGCGCGCGGGCGCCGGTCTGCTGCGCCGCCGCGTGGTACCGAGCGTGCGCTACGGCGTTCTGCTGGTCCAGCCGTACGCCACGCACTCCGGCGCGCTGGCCGTGCGGCTGGCGGCGGGACTGCGCGGGGTGACGTCCGTACTGCAGGGCAGACTGCGCCGTCTGCTCAACCGGGCCGCGCCCCAGTGAGCGCGCCACGCCCCGCATCCATACGACGACCTGGGCCAACTGACGAGGAGACGCCCGCATGACCTGGCTGATCACCGGCGGCGCCGGCTACATCGGAGCGCACGTCGTCCACGCGATGACCGAGGCGGGCGAGCGTGCGGTGGTGTACGACGACCTGTCCACCGGCATCGCCGAGCGTGTCCCGCGGGACGTCCCGCTGGTGGAGGGCTCCACGCTGGACGGCGAGCGGCTGGCGCGTGCCCTCACCGAGCACGAGGTGACCGGTGTCGTCCACCTGGCGGCGAAGAAGCAGGTGGGCGAGTCGGTGGAGCGGCCCCTGCACTACTACCGGGAGAACGTCGAGGGCCTGCGGGTCCTGCTGGAGGCGGTGACGGCGGCCGGGGTCGGTTCGTTCGTGTTCTCCTCCTCGGCGGCCGTGTACGGCATGCCGTACGCCGCGCGGGACGACGCCCTGGTCACGGAGGAGACGCCGTGCGCGCCGATGTCTCCGTACGGCGAGACGAAGCTGGCCGGCGAGTGGCTGGTGCGCGCCACCGGCCGGGCGACGGGGCTGTCCACGGCGTCCCTGCGGTACTTCAACGTGGCGGGCGCGGCGAGTCCGCGCCTCGCGGACGTCGGCGTCTTCAACCTGGTCCCGATGGTCTTCGAACGACTGACCGAGAACATGCCCCCGCGCATCTTCGGGGACGACTACCCCACGCCGGACGGCACCTGCATCCGTGACTACATCCACGTGGTCGACCTCGCGGAGGCCCACGTGGCCGCGGCTCGCGCCCTGCGCTCCTCCCCCGGCCTCGACCTCACACTGAACATCGGCCGCGGGGAGGGGGTCTCGGTGCGCGAGATGATCGACACGATCAACGCCGTCACCGGCCACAACAGCCCCCCGACGGTCACCCCGCGCCGCCCCGGCGACCCCGCCCGCGTCGTCGCCTCGGCCGACCGCATCGCCACGGAACTCGGCTGGAAGGCCCGACGCGACCTCCACGACATGATCACCTCGGCCTGGCAGGGCTGGCTCCTCCATCACCCGGAAGCAGCCCGCACCTGACCCCACCACCCGCCGTCGCCGGGGCCGCTCCCGCGACCCCGGTGGCGCCGTCACACGCGGGCGCGGGCCGCCACACGCCCACCACCGGTGTGCGGGCTGTCCGGCCCGACCGCCGCAGGCCCCGTCCCGCCCGGCCCGGAGAGGCTGGTTGATTCGGGCTGGGCGGGGTGTCCCGTCCGGCCGCTGCGGCTCCCGTTCCCGCCCGGCCCGTGAGGGTGCTGCAACGACCCATCCGGACCCGCAGGAGGGCCCCCTCGGTCAGAGCGCCTTGATCGCCCCGGCCGTGCCCCGGGCGAGGGCGTCCAGGTAGCCCTTGGGGAGTTTCGGTGTGCGGATGACGACCGCGCGCCAGTACAGCGGGCCCGAGATCAGGTCGAGGGCCAGGTCCCGGTCCAGACCGGGGCGGATCTCGTCGCGGCGCTCGGCCGCGGCCAGGATGCTGCTGGCCACGCTCTCCTGACCGTCGCGCAGGGCCTTCTGCATGGCCTCGGCGATGTCCGGGTTGCGGGCCGCCTCCGCCTGGAGGTCGGGGATGACCTGCGAGGCGATGGGGTGGCGCAGGGCCCGGGAGGTCACCTCGTACAACAGCCGCAGGTCGCTCTCCAGGGAGCCGGTGTCCGGCGCGGGCAGGCCCTGCACGGCGAGCGCCGAGACGACGTCCAGCACCAGGTGCAGCTTGGAGCGCCACCGGCGGTAGACGGCCGTCTTGCCGACACCCGCGCGCCGCGCGATCCCCTCGATGGACATCCGCGCGTAGCCGACGGACGCCAGCTCCTCGAAGACCGCAGCCCGGATCGCCTCCGTCACGTCCTCGCGGAGCACGGCCGCCCCGGCGGGGACCCGGCGGCGGGGGCGCGTCTGGGGCTGGTCGGCGTTCGTCGTCATGCGGCCAAGCATAGGGCGTTACGACGAAACGGTTGCGTTGCGGCGTCACTTCGCCGTACGCTCACGTTGCGACGATACGGTGCCGTTCCGACGTAAGAAAACGTGAAGAGAACCGTAAGGAAACCGACGGCGGCACGGAGCCGGACGCCGGCACCACCTCCCCCCGAGCGAAAGCAGCGGATGTGAGCCAGGTCCTCCACACACCGCCCCACATTACGGCCCCGGCCGAGGACGACCTCGCGACGGTCGCCATTCGCCACGGCCTGTCGGTCAGCGGCGCCCGACCCTCCCTGTCCGAGTACGTCCGGCAGCTGTGGGCGCGGCGCCACTTCATCAGCGCCTTCGCCACCGCCAAGCTCACCGCCCAGTACAGCGAGGCGAAGCTCGGCCAGGTCTGGCAGGTCGCCACCCCGCTGCTGAACGCGGCGGTCTACTACTTCATCTTCGGCATCCTGATGGGCACCAGCCGCGGCGTTGCGGACTACATCCCGTTCCTGGTGACGGGCGTGTTCATCTGGACGTTCACCCAGAACTCGATCATGGCGGGCACCCGGGCGATCTCCGGCAACCTCGGTCTGGTGCGGGCCCTGCACTTCCCGCGGGCCGCGCTGCCGGTCTCCTTCGCGCTTCAGCAGCTCCAGCAGCTGCTGTTCTCGATGGTCGCCCTCCTGGCGATCCTGCTCTGCTTCGGCATGACGCCCACCATGTCGTGGGCGCTGGCCGTCCCGGTGCTGCTGCTCCAGTTCGTGTTCAACGCCGGCGTCTCCATGATCATGGCTCGGATGGGCGCCAAGACGCCGGACATCGCCCAGCTGATGCCGTTCCTCCTGCGCACCTGGATGTACGTCTCCGGCGTGATGTGGAGCATCGACAAGACGCTGAACCACAGCCACATGCCACACGTGCTGAAGGTGCTGCTGCAGTCCAATCCCGCCGCCGTCTACATCGACCTGATGCGCTTCGCGCTGATCGACAGCTTCAAGGCGCACCAGCTCCCCCACCATGTGTGGGCGTTCGCGCTGGGCTGGGCCCTGCTCGCCGGGGTCGGCGGCTTCATCTACTTCTGGAAGGCTGAGGAGACGTACGGCCGTGGCTGAGCTGAAAACCGACAGGATCCCCACCGTCGTGGTCGACGGGGTCGACATCGTCTACCGGGTCAACGGCACCGGTTCCGGCCGCGGTTCGGCGACCGCCGCCCTCAACCGGATCCTGCGCCGCGAGAAGGCCGAGAGGGCGGCCGGCGTACGCCGGGTGCACGCGGTCAAGAAGGTCTCGTTCGTCGCCTACAAGGGCGAGGCGATCGGCCTGATCGGCACCAACGGCTCCGGCAAGTCCACGCTGCTCAAGGCGGTCGCCGGACTCCTGCCCGTGGAGAACGGCAAGATCTACACCGACGGCCAGCCCTCACTCCTCGGCGTGAACGCGGCGCTGATGAACGACCTGACCGGCGAGCGCAACGTCCTCCTCGGCGGACTGGCCATGGGCATGTCCCGCGAGGAGGTCAAGGAGCGCTACCAGGACATCGTCGACTTCTCCGGCATCAACGAGAAGGGCGACTTCATCACGCTCCCGATGCGCACCTACTCCTCCGGCATGGCCGCCCGGCTGCGCTTCTCCATCGCCGCCGCCAAGGACCACGACGTCCTGCTGATCGACGAGGCGCTGGCCACGGGCGACCGCTCCTTCCAGCGGCGCTCGGAGAAGCGGATCCGCGAACTGCGCGCACAGGCCGGCACGGTTTTCCTGGTCAGCCACAGCAACGCCTCCATCCGCGACACCTGCGAGCGCGTCCTGTGGCTGGAACGCGGCGAACTGCGCATGGACGGCCCCACCGAGGAGGTCCTCGAGGCCTACGAGGCCTTCACGGGCGGTCCTGACAAGAAGAAGGCCAAGGGATAGCCCCACACCGCCCGGCGCACCGGGGGGCCGGTCAGGGAGTGACCGCGTAAAGGACCTGGCCGCCCGGGCCGTGGGTCACCACGCGCAGTTCGGGGTCGTGGCGCGGTCTGCTTCCGTCCACGACCCAGCGCACGTCATAGGTGCGCAGGATGTCCCTCCGCACGCCCTCCGGCGTGCGGAGCGTGTAGTAGCGCCGCACCGCCCACTCGCGCCGGGACTCGTCCGGCAGGAAGAAGTCCGGGTAGCCGGGGGCGACCGTGTAGGGGCCGTAGGCCGGGATCAGCCGGGAGGGCAGGTCCCGGGCCATGACCACGTCCCCGTACTTCACGTACGGCGTGATCCAGTAGTACCCGTTCCAGGTCGGGGTGTAGTCGGCCGCGAGCACGTCCGGCAGCGCCGCGCGCCCGACGGCGTACCCGAGCACGCCGGCCTGGGTCCACGCGCCCAGGGCCAGCGCGCCGCCCAGCGCCCACGCCCAGCGCGTCCGCACGGCCCGCCGGCCGCCCTGCACCACCTCCAGCGCGGCGGCGATCTGGGCCGGGACGAGGGCGGCGGGCAGCGTCCGGCCCCAGGCGTAGTGACCCGTGGCGAACCCCATCGCACACACCAGCGCGCCCAGCAGGAAGAAGGTCACCAGCGGGTCCCACCGGTCGCGCCGCCACCGCACGACCAGCGCGGCCACTCCGAGCAGTGCCAGCCAGTAGCGGCCGAGGAAGTTCGTGTAGAGCGCCCGGTGCACCTCCTCCAGATCGCTTCCGGCCGAGAACAGGGCGAAGAAGTCGTAGTACGGCCACAGCCACAGCACCAGCAGTCCCAGGGCCGCCCCGGCGCCGAGCCGCGGCCACAGGGCACGCGGAGGCCGGGCCGCGAGCACCGCGGCGAGACCGCCGAGCGTGGCGACGAACCCGGTGAACTGATGACACAGCAGGATCAGCGCCCACAGCGTCCCGAGCCCCAGCCACACCTCCCACCCGGCCGCCGCGCGCAGCGCCCGGGTGAGCCAGGCCCAGTAGTGGAAGGCGAGGCCGAGGGCCAGCACGCTGGGATACGACACCGTCAGCGCGAGGGAGTTGAGGGAGAGGAAGCCGCTCCAGTTGATGAGTTCCGTACCCCACAGCAGCACCAGGCTCAGGGCGGCCAGGGCGGGCGCGGCCCGGTGCGCGCTCAGCGTTCTGACGTACCGCCAGACGCCCGTCGCCAGCAACGTCAGCCCGGTGAGCGCGGCGAGCCGCAGCACGACGAACACCGACAGGTCGCCGGCCCGGGCGACGGAGCCGAGGAGCAGTATCCACGGCGAGTAGTACGGGCTCGGGGTGTCGGCGTCGACGAGCGGGTTGCCGGGGTGGAGCAGGCTGTGGCGCAGCCGCTGGATGGTAGCCGCGTGCATGCCCAGGTCACCGGCCCAGGGCAGCCGGACGATCACCAGAAGCAGCAGGGCGGCGAGGAGCACGGCGGCCGCGCGGGGCGCGTAGGCCCCTCCCGGGGAGGTCGGCGGCCGGCCGACGGCCGTGCCCGCTGAGGGTGCCTCAGCCGGCGCGGTGCGCATCGCGCCGGAAGTGCCAAGTGCGACTACCGAGGGTGTTCACGCGGCAACTTTATAGGAATGATCCCGTTTAGCAGGAAACGGTAAATTCGGCGTCCGGCGTTTCCTGGACGACGGCAAGAAGACGGCGTGAACGGCATGAGGGCGCCCCGGACCGGAACGGTCCGGGGCGCCCTCGGGTACGGGTCGGCCTCCCGCGCGTTACGAGTGCGTGCGCAGCAGCGTGCGCATCGTCCGCATCGCCACCGACAGGTTGGCCAGGTCGAACGCGTCCGAGCCGCGGATCTCCTCGAGGGTGGCACGCGCCCGGGACAGGATCGCCCCGTTCTTCTGCTCCCACACCTTGAAGCGCTGCTCCGGCGTGGCGGTGCCGTTGCCCGCGGCCAGCACGTCCGCGGTCAGCGCCGAGTGCGCCGCGTACAGGTCCTCGCGGATCGCCGCACGGGCCATGGACTGCCACCGGTCGGCGCGCGGCAGCTCGATGATGCGGTCCATCAGCTGGGTGATGTGGAGGCGGTCGGCGAGGTCGTAGTACACCTCGGCGACGTCCATCGGGTCCTTGCCCATACGGTCGGCCACCGAGACGATGTCGAGCGCCGGGAAGGCGGAGGAGAACCCGGCCACGCGCGTGGCCAGCTCGTCCGGGACGCCGACGCCGGACAGCTCGTCGTAGACCTCCTGGTACCACTCCAGGTCCGCGCCCTTGAGCAGCTTGGGCAGCTCCGCCCACACCTGACCGACCCGCTCGGAGAAGAACGCGATGGTCTCGGAGAGCTCCAGCGGCTGCGGCCGGTTGTTCAGCAGCCAGCGCGTGCCGCGCTCGACCAGGCGGCGCGAGTGCAGGCGGATCCGGGTCTGGACGTCGGCCTCGACCTTGTTGTCCAGCGCCTCGACCGCGTCCCACACCGGAGCCGAGCGGAAGATCGTGCGGGCCACCGTCTGCGCCCTGACGATCTCCTCCAGCGACGCCCCGGTCTCCTCCCGCAGGCGGTGCAGATAGGTCGTACCGCCCGTGTTGACCGTGTCGTTGACCAGGACAGTCGTCGTGATCTCGCGGCGCAGCGGGTGGTTGTCGATCCGCTCGGCGAACTGCTCGCGCAGCGCGGTCGGGAAGTACGCGTGCAGCAGGGTGTGCAGGTACGGGTCGTCCGGCAGCGAGGTGTGCAGCAGCTCCTCGGCGACCGTGATCTTCGTGTACGCCAGCAGGACGGCCGTCTCCGGACCCGTCAGGCCGTGCCCGGCGGCCAGCCGCTCACGGATCTGCCGGTCGGTGGGCAGGAACTCCAGCGCCCGGTCCAGGTGACCCTCGCGCACCAGGTGCTTCATGAAGCGCTGCTGGGCGTGGAGCATGTCCTTGGACTGGGCGAGCGCGTTGGCGATCGCCGTGTTCTGCGCGTAGTTGGTGCGCAGCACCAGGGCGCCGACCTCGTCGGTCATCTCGGCGAGCAGCTTGTTGCGCTGCTTGACCGTCATGTCGCCTTCCGCGACCAGCCCGTTGAGCAGGACCTTGATGTTCACCTCGTGGTCGGAGGTGTCCACGCCGGCACTGTTGTCGATGGCGTCGGTGTTGATCCGGGCACCCTGCATCGCGCACTCGATCCGGCCGAGCTGGGTGAAGCCCAGGTTGCCGCCTTCGCCGACGACCTGGACCCGCAGGTCGCGGCCGTCGACGCGGATGGCGTCGTTGGCCTTGTCGCCGACGTCGGTGTGGGACTCGGTGGACGCCTTGACGTACGTGCCGATGCCGCCGTTCCACAGCAGGTCCACCGGGGCCTTGAGGATCGCCCGCATCAGGTCGGCCGGGGTCAGCTTGGTGACGCCGGCCTCGATGCCGAGGGCCTCGCGGATGTGCGCGTTGACCGGGATCGACTTGGCCGTACGGGGGAACACCCCGCCGCCGGCCGAGATCAGCTCGGCGTTGTAGTCCGCCCACGAGGAGCGCGGCAGCTCGAACAGGCGGCGGCGCTCGGCGTAGGAGACGGCCGCGTCCGGCTCGGGGTCGATGAAGATGTGCCGGTGGTCGAAGGCGGCGACGAGGCGGATGTGCTCACTGAGCAGCATGCCGTTGCCGAACACGTCACCGGACATGTCGCCGATGCCGACGACCGTGAAGTCCTGGGTCTGGGTGTCCACGCCCAGCTCCCGGAAGTGCCGCTTGACGGACTCCCAGGCGCCGCGGGCGGTGATGCCCATGCCCTTGTGGTCGTAGCCCGCCGAGCCGCCGGAGGCGAAGGCGTCGCCGAGCCAGAAGTCGTACGACTGGGCGACCTCGTTGGCGATGTCCGAGAACCGCGCCGTGCCCTTGTCTGCGGCGACCACCAGGTAGGTGTCTTCGCCGTCGTGCCGCACGACGTCCTGCGGGGGCACGACCTCGCCGGCGACCATGTTGTCGGTGATGTCGAGCAACGCCGAGATGAAGGTCTTGTAGCTGGCGATGCCCTCCGCCATCCACGCGTCCCGGTCCACGCTCGGGTCGGGCAGCTGCTTGGCGACGAACCCGCCCTTGGCGCCGACCGGCACGATGACGGTGTTCTTCACCATCTGCGCCTTGACCAGGCCGAGGATCTCGGTGCGGAAGTCCTCACGCCGGTCGGACCAGCGCAGACCGCCTCGGGCGACCTTGCCGAAGCGCAGGTGCACGCCCTCCACACGCGGCGAGTACACCCAGATCTCGTACGCCGGGCGCGGCGCCGGCAGGTCCGGGATGGCCTGCGGGTCGAACTTCATGGAGACGTAGTCGTGCGGCCGGCCGCCCTCCCGCGCCTCCTGGAAGAAGTTGGTGCGCAGGGTCGCCTTGATCACGGTGAGGAAGGACCGCAGGATCCGGTCCTCGTCGAGGGAGGCCACCTGGTCCAGGGCCGCGTCGACCTCTTCCAGCAGCGCGTCCACGAGCTCGTGTCCGGCGCGCTGGCGCTCCGGCGACATCCGCGCCTCGAACAGGGAGACCAGCAGCCGGGTGGTGTGGACGTTGTTGCGGAGGGTGTCCTCCATGTAGTCCTGGCTGAAGGTCGAGCCGGCCTGGCGGAGGTACTTGGCGTAGGCGCGCAGCACCATCGCCTGGCGCCAGGTCAGCCCGGCGCCCAGCACCAGGGCGTTGAACCCGTCGTTCTCCGCCTTGCCCGTCCAGGTGGCGGCGAAGGCGTCCTGGAAGCGCTCACGGGCGTCGTCGCCGAGGTGGTCGCCGGTACCGCCGGACTCCTTCGGCATCCGCAGGCCGAAGTCGTAGACCCAGGCCGTCGTACGGTCCGCGCAGCGCAGTTCGTACGGCCGCTCGTCGGTGACCTCGACGCCGAGCCGGCTGAGCACCGGCAGCACGGCGGACAGGGAGACCGAGCCGCCCTTCTGGTAGATCTTGAACCGGCGCTCGTCGGGGGCGGCGCCCACCGGCTCGTACAGGCTCAGCGCGAAGGTCTTGTCCTCGTTCAGCTGCTCGAGGTTGCACAGGTCGGCGACCGCCGCGCGCGGGGTGTGGTCGGCCTTGTAGCCCTCGGGGAAGGCGCCCGAGTAACGGCGCAGCAGCTCCGCGGCGCGCTCCTCGCCGAGTTCGGCGGTCAGCGCCTCGGAGAAGGCGTCCGTCCAGGAGCGGGCGGCCTCGACCAGGCGGGCCTCGATGCGCTCCTTGTCGCCGTCGGAGAGCTCCGGCAGCTCGGTGCCCTGCGGCACACGGACGACGAAGTGCAGCCGGGAGAGCACCGACTCGGTGTTCCAGGCGGTGAAGTCGACGCTGGTGCCGCCCAGCTCCTCCTTCAGGATGTCGATGATCCGCAGGCGCACGCCGGTGGTGTAGCGGTCGCGCGGGAGGTACACGAGGGCCGAGTAGTAGCGGCCGTACTCGTCCTGGCGCAGGTACAGGCGCAGCCGGCGGCGCTCCTGGAGGTACAGCACGGAGGTGGCGATCGCCTGAAGCTCACCGACCGGGGTCTGGAAGAGCTCGTCGCGCGGGTAGGTCTCCAGGATCTGGAGCAGATCGCGCCCGTCGTGGCTGTTGGGCGAGAAGCCGGCGCGCTCGAGGACCTCGTCGACCTTGCGGCGGATGACGGGGACCCGGCGCACGGACTCGGTGTAGGCGGCGGACGAGAACAGGCCGAGGAAGCGGCGCTCGCCGACGACCTCGCCCTTGTCGTTGAACTTCTTGACGCCCACGTAGTCCAGGTAGGAGGGCCGGTGGACGGTGGCCCGGCTGTTGGCCTTGGTCAGCACCAGCAGCTTGTGCTCGCGTGCCTTGGCGCGGGCGTCGGCGGGCAGCCGCTCGAAGGACGGGCTGACCGGGTGGCTGTCGTCGCCGGCGTGCGGCGGGTCCGCGCGCAGTATGCCCAGCCCGGTGCCGGGCACGGCGGCCAGGGAGTCGTCGTCGCGCAGTCGGTACTCGCGGTAGCCGAGGAAGGTGAAGTGGTCTTCGGACAGCCAGCGCAGCAGCTCGCGGGCCTCCTCGACCTCCTGCGCGCGCAGGTCGCCGGGCGCCGGCTCACCGGGCAGGTCCTCGGCGAGGCTGGTCGCCGCCTGGCGCATCTTCTCCCAGTCCTCGACGGCCTCGCGGACGTCGGACAGCACACGCAGCAGATCGGCGGTGATCTGCTTCAGGTCGGCGCGGTCGGTCTCGCGGTCGGTCTCGACGTGGATCCAGGACTCGGTGTGCGCGTCGTGCGGCAGCTCCTCGCCGGGCGCCGCGGCGGGCAGCACCTCGATGAGCTTGCCGGTGACGTCACGGCGCACCACGAACTGCGGGTGGATCACCACGTGGATGCCGCGGCCCTGGCGGGTCAGCTCGTTCGTCACGGAGTCCACGAGGAAGGGCATGTCGTCGGTGACGACCTCGACGACGGAGTGGCTGCACGTCCAGCCGTTCTCCTCGACGGTCGGGGTGTGGACCCGGACGTTGGCCGTGCCCTGGGGGCGGTTCTCGGCCAGGCGGTAGTGGGAGTAGGCGGTGCCGAAAACGTCGACCGGGTCACGGCCTGCGAGGTCCTCGGGGGCGGTGTGCAGGTAGAAACGCTGGAGGAACGCGAGCACGGACTCCCGGTCCGGCGTGCCCTCGCCCGTCGACCCGGTCGGGATATGTCCCCCGAGCGGACTGTTCTCAGCTACCCGGGCGGCCCTCTCGAGCAGCTCGGCCTTGGCTTCGTCCAGCTTGGTCTGCATTGTCCTCTGGCTCCTGTCGCGCGCCGTTGCGTGACGTAGAAGGAAGTACGGTCTCTTCCCCTCCGGCGTGACGCCGCGGCCCGGGATGTCCGGTGTGCCTCGACGCTATGCCGGAAAGTGAGATGAGCGGGGGGATATCAGCCTTCTTCGACGCGTCCGACGGGTGTGACGCTGCTCTCGGCAGCGCCTGTGCCCGTGGATGACGCGGCGTCCTGGGGGCCGTCGAGGCCCCTTCCCGCCCGCGAGGACCAGCGACCGCCGCCCGGACACGGATGTGGTCCGTGCTCACCGGGCGCACAGCGGAGGCGACGGCGCCCCCGCGAACTATCGCGCTGATCACGCCACAAGGCTATCGCTCCTCACGGGGGGCCCGTCATGAGCCGTATGTGTACAAAACCGGGGGTGGAAGTTTGACGTTCTGCACAGGGGTGGGGACGGCGAAGGCGGCGTATGGCTCCGCCGGGCCCCGCCGTACCGCGTTTCCCGCTCCGCGCTTCCCACTCCACGTTCGTCACCCCCGTTTCTCTCTCCCCCGCGTCTCCCGCGCGTCTCCCCCGCTCTTTTCCCACGCTTCTCGCCGCGTGCCGCTCACTCGGCCAGCCGCTGCGCCTCCTCGACCGCCTCCCGCAGGGTGTCCACCACCGGCACGCCGGCCTCCTCCAGGCTGGCCCGGCTGTGCGAACCGCCGGTGTAGAGCACCGCCCGCGCCCCGACGTGCAGCGCGGCCACCGCGTCGTCCGCCGCGTCACCGATCACCACCGTGCGCGCGGGGTTCACCATCTCGGACAGCGCGCCCAGGTGCCGCACCATGTGCTCGGCCTTGCTGCCGCCGGAGCGGCCCGTCCGCCCGTCCACCCGGAGGAAGTGCGTCTCGATCCCGAAGCCCCGGACCAGCGGGACGAGGTCCTCGTGCCCGTACATGCTGAGGATCGACTGGCTGTGCCCGGCCGACGTCCATCCGGTGAGCAGCTCCACGGCCCCCTCGGTCAGGGTGCATCTGGTGCGGTGCTCGGAGTAGTACCGGTGGAAGACGCCGTCCATCGTGTCCCACTCGGCCTCGGTGGGCAGCCGGCCCAGCAGCCGCTCGTAGAACTTCGGGACCGGCACGCAGTACAGCGCGCGGTACTGCTCCAGCGTGATCGGCTCCAGGCCCAGCTCGGCGAACGCCGCGTTCGTCGCGCCGATGACCGCGTCGTTGTCGTGGAACAGCGTGCCGTTCCAGTCCCAGACGATGTGCGCCCCTGACTGTTTCCCCATACCGGAAAACGTACCCGCCGCCACTGACAATCAGGAGATCGGCAGGTCGCGACCTGTGGTGCGGTCGCGATCCGGGGGCTTCAGCCGCCGAACCCGACGAGGTTCGGGATCTCCTGTGTGGCGTACCAGAGCAGCTCGTGGTCCTCGGCCCCGTCCACCACGAACTGGGCGTCGTCGTCCCCCGCGTCCGCGGCTCCCAGGGCCTCGGCCGCAGCGGTCACGTCCGCCTCCGCGTCATCGGAGTCGACGTGCACGGCGGCCGCCTTGGCCAGCCGCACCGGACCGGCCACCCGCACCTCGCCGAGCGCGGCCGGGTCGAGCCCGCGGTCGGGGTCGGCCGTCGCCGCTCCGTCGGGCACGTCCACAGCGACCACCACACGGCGCCGCGGTGCGCCCGGGTCCAGCGCCAGCAGCCGCAGCGAGGCGACGGCGGCCCGGTTCAGCGCGGCGTACTCCAGCTCCTCGATGTCGTCGGAGAGGTACCACTCGCGCAGGGCGGGCGTCACGGCGTACGCGGTGAGCGCCCCCGTCCCCAGCTCCCCCGCCTTGTGCGCCTCGGCGAGGCCCGAGAGGGTCAGGGGGACGTAGACACGCATGGCAGGCCGCTTTCGTGGTCGGAGGGCTCGCCGCCCGGACGGCCTTCAGGATACGTGCGAGAGCCCCCTTTCGAGTCCCCGGCCACACCGCCCGAACCGTCCACCGCGAGCCCCTCACCTCACCCGGTCCGCCCCAGTCCCCACACGGCTCCCGGCCCTCGCGATCACTCGTACAGGTGAACTCGTCCACGGCCCGACGCGCGCCGCGCCTTCCTTGCCGTGGCGCCCTCGGCCCCGTACAAGAGCCCCAGCAGGAAGTTACTGCCCGGTACCAAACCGGTGCCCTGGGCGCCGGCGCCGGACAACGACACCGAACGGGGACTCATGAACAAGGTCATGACCAGGACCCAGCGCCGCCCGGGCACCCACCCGCCGGGCCGCCGCGACCCGCGCCGCCCCGGCGGCTACCCGCCCCGCACCCCAGGCGGAACCCTCCCCCGCACAGCCGACGACAACCCCCCACCCCGCAACAGCTCCGCACCTGTCACGGGCCCCCGCGACACCCGCCCTCCAGCCACCCCACTCCGCCCCCGACCCGCGCGGACCGGCACGCGGGACTCGGGAGGGCACATCCCACGGCCGAACGACGGCGCCGAGACGGCGATCCCGGCCGTCGCGGCGGGCCGGTGCCGCAGGACGGATACGGGCCACCCAGGCAGCAACCCGGCACGCACGGCCAACGCGGCAGCCGGCACAGCGAGCACTACCACCAGGACGGCCCCAGGCCCAACGGCGAGCGCAGGCGCCAGGACGACTCCAGCCCGCTCAACGGGCGCAGCCCGCAGGACGAGCACGGCACACCCGGCCGCCAACGCGGCAGCCGGCACCGCAAGGACAGTCGCCAGAACGGCCCCAGGGCTCCCGGCGGGCGCAGCCCGCAGGTCGGACACGACACACCCGGGCCCCCACCCGGTGCCCACCGCCAACGCGGCAGCCCTCGCGGCGGGCGCGTCCGCCGGGACTGCCCCAGCCCGCACAGCGGTCGCGGCTGGAACCCGTCTGGTGGGTGCCCACAGGTCCGAGCCGGGCGGCTACGCGGGCGCAGCCCGCGCCGCGGGCACGGCAGGCGCGGCGGGGATCGGGCCCGGTGCTCAAAACGCCGTGCGGGCGGTTTCGCTGCCCGTCGCCACCGATCTGTTCGCCGATCGGCTGCTCGCCGTTCTCAGCGGGCAGCGGCCCGTGCACTGGATGCTCCGGCACACCGCGGGCCGGGCCTACGACGAGCTCGCCTGGCTCGCGGAGCGTGGCGCGCTGCGCACCCGCGGCGTCCGCCCCGTCGTGCGCGACATCGGCTACTACGAGCCCCGCCCGGGTGCCGTGGAGGCCTTCGCCCGCATCGGCGCGGGTGACCAGTTGCGCGCGATGGCGTTCCGCCTGGAGCAGGGCCGGGACCGGCGCTGGCGCTGCACGGCGGTGGAACTGGGCGGCCCCCGTATGCCCCGCACGAAGGACGACCTGCCCTGACGGCGGACCGCGGCCCAAGCCGAAGGGCCGGGCACCCGAGGGTGCCCGGCCCTTCCCTGTACGCCGGCGGCTCTCTCAGAGAGCGCCGGTCACTTCTTGCGGCGGCGCCCGGCCTTGGCCTGCTTGCGCCGCTCCGCACGCGTGAGGCCGTCGGCCTCCGAACGCACGGGCTCGCCGTCCGCGGCGAACTCACCCTCGACGATGCCGCCCTCGCCGTCCACAGTCGGCGCCGAGAAGTGCAGGTCACGCCGCTGCGGCGCGTCCAGCCCCTTGGCCCGGATCTCCGGACGCGCGCCGGCCTGCGCCGGAACCGCGTCGTGCTTCTCCAGGTCGGCCACCGGCTTCGTGTCCTCGACCGGCACCTCCTCGACCTGCTGCTCGACCTGGACCTCCAGGTTGAACAGGTAGCCGACGGACTCCTCCTTGATGCCCTCCATCATCGCGGTGAACATGTCGAAGCCCTCGCGCTGGTACTCGACCAGCGGGTCCTTCTGCGCCATCGCGCGCAGACCGATGCCCTCCTGGAGGTAGTCCATCTCGTAGAGGTGCTCGCGCCACTTGCGGTCCAGCACCGACAGCACCACGCGGCGCTCCAGCTCACGCATGATCTCGGAGCCGAGCTGCGTCTCGCGGGCCTCGTACTGCTCGCGGATGTCGTTCTCGATGGACTCGCTGATGAACTCCGCCGTCAGACCCGCACGGTCCCCGGCCGCCTCCTCCAGCTCCTCGATGGTGATCTTCACCGGGTAGAGCTGCTTGAAGGCGCCCCACAGCCGGTCGAGGTCCCAGTCCTCCGGGAAGCCCTCGGCAGTCTCCGCCCCGACGTAGGCGTCGATGGTGTCGTTCATGAAGTGCTGCACCTGCTCCTGCAGGTCCTCGCCCTCCAGGACGCGGCGCCGCTCGCCGTAGATGACCTCGCGCTGCCGGTTGAGCACCTCGTCGTACTTCAGAACGTTCTTGCGCGTCTCGAAGTTCTGCTGCTCGACCTGGGACTGGGCCGACGCGATCGCGCGCGTGACCATCTTGTTCTCGATCGGCACGTCGTCCGGCACGTTCGCCATCGACATCACGCGCTCGACCATCTGCGCCTTGAACAGACGCATCAGGTCGTCGCCCAGGGAGAGGTAGAAGCGGGACTCGCCCGGGTCGCCCTGACGGCCGCTACGACCGCGCAGCTGGTTGTCGATACGACGCGACTCGTGCCGCTCGGTGCCGAGCACGTACAGGCCGCCGAGCCTCTCGACCTCGTCCTTCTCGGCCTTGACCGCCTCCTCGGCGCGCTGCAGCGCTTCCGGCAGGGCCCCCGCCCACTCCTCGATGTGCTCCTCGGGGTCGAGGCCGCGCTGGCGCAGCTCCGCCTCGGCGAGGTCCTCGGGGTTGCCGCCGAGCTTGATGTCCGTACCGCGGCCGGCCATGTTCGTCGCCACGGTCACCGCGCCCTTGCGGCCGGCCTGGGCGACGATCGACGCCTCGCGCTCGTGGTGCTTGGCGTTGAGCACCTCGTGCTGGACGCCGCGCTTGCTGAGCTGCTGCGAGAGGTACTCCGACTTCTCCACCGAAGTGGTGCCGACCAGGATCGGCTGGCCCTTCTCGTGCTTCTCGGCGATGTCGTCGACGACCGCCTCGAACTTGGCGACCTCGGTGCGGTAGATCAGGTCCGCCTGGTCCTTGCGGACCATCGGCTTGTTCGTCGGGATCGGGACCACGCCGAGCTTGTAGATCTGGTGGAACTCGGCGGCCTCGGTCATCGCCGTACCGGTCATGCCGGAGAGCTTGGAGTAGAGGCGGAAGAAGTTCTGCAGGGTGATCGTGGCGAGCGTCTGGTTCTCGTCCTTGATGTCCACCCCTTCCTTCGCCTCGATCGCCTGGTGCATGCCCTCGTTGTAGCGGCGGCCGGCGAGGATACGGCCGGTGTGCTCGTCGACGATCATGACCTCGCCGTCGATGACGACGTAGTCCTTGTCGCGCTTGAAGAGCTCCTTGGCCTTGATGGCGTTGTTCAGGTAGCCCACGAGCGGGGTGTTCACCGACTCGTAGAGGTTGTCGATGCCCAGCCAGTCCTCGACCTTGGAGACACCGGCCTCGTGGATGGCGACCGTGCGCTTCTTCTCGTCGACGTCGTAGTCGCCGGTCTCCTCGACGCCCTTGAGCGGGTTACCCGCCTCGCCCCTCTTCAGGCGGGTGACCAGCTTGGCGAAGTCGCCGTACCACTTGGTGGCCTGGTCGGCCGGGCCGGAGATGATCAGCGGCGTACGGGCCTCGTCGACGAGGATGGAGTCGACCTCGTCGACGATCGCGAAGTTGTGGCCGCGCTGGACGAGTTCGTCCTGGGACCACGCCATGTTGTCGCGGAGGTAGTCGAAGCCGAACTCGTTGTTCGTGCCGTAGGTGATGTCGCAGCCGTACTGCTCGCGGCGCTGGGCCGGCGTCATGTTCGCGAGGATGCAGCCGACGGACAGGCCCAGGAACCTGTGGACGCGGCCCATCATCTCCGAGTCGCGCTCGGCCAGGTAGTCGTTGACCGTGATGATGTGCACGCCGTCGCCCGAGATCGCGTTCAGATAGGCGGGCAGGGTGCCGACCAGGGTCTTGCCCTCGCCGGTCTTCATCTCGGCGACATAACCCAGGTGCAGGGCGGCGCCGCCCATCAGCTGGACGTCGTAGTGCCGCTGGCCGAGGACACGCTTGGCCGCCTCGCGCACCGTGGCGAACGCCTCGGGGAGCAGGTCGTCCAGGCTCTCGCCGTCCGCGTACCGCTGCTTGTACTCATCGGTGAGGGCACGCAGATCGGCGTCGGAGAGGGCGACGAAGTCCTCTTCGATGGAGTTGACCTGGCCCGCGATGCGGTGCAGCTTGCGCAGGATCTTGCCTTCGCCTGCACGCATGATCTTCGAGAGGACGGACACGGGGGTTGGTCTCCTTGCCGGTCGGGCCTGGGACGGTCGGTTTCCATTGACGTACTGAGCAACGGCCATCGTATGCGAGGACACAGCCAAGCCGGGAGGGCCTGCCGCAAGGCCACCCGTCCGCAGCTTCACGGGGACCTCAACGTGAACAACGTCCGGGGGTCGCGGATGGTGCCGTGTTCCGGCGACGTTCTGCGCGAATTGTGATCACTTCCTCACGTATCGAGAAAATGCGATCAACCCCCCACACACCAGGAAAAGGGATGGCGCCTCCCGCGGCCCCCGAGCAGAATCGGGCGATGGAACCCGTCACGCTCACCACCGACCATCTGCTCCTGCGCACGCTCGGCCCCCAGGACTCCGACGCGGTGTACGCGGCCGTGCAGGACCCCGAAATCCAGCGCTGGCTCTCCCAGCTTCCTTCGCCCTACCTGCCCGAGCACGCGCAGAGCTTCACGGGGGACATGGTCCCCCTGGGCTGGGCGAACGGTTCGATGTTCACCTTCGGGCTCTTCCTCCCCGGCTCCGGCGGAGACCTCGTGGGCACGCTCGGCATAACGATGCGTTCGCTGGGCGAGGCCGAGATCGGCTACTGGGCCACGAAGGAGCACCGCGGCAACGGCTATGTGACCGAGGCCTCCCTCACCGTCGCCCGCTGGGCCTTCACCCACCTCGCCGTCGACCGCCTGGAGTGGCGTGCCGAGGTCGGGAACCACGCCTCCCGCGCGGTCGCCGAACGGGTCGGCTTCACCGTGGAGGGCACCCTGCGCTCGGGGCTCAACAACAAGGGGGTGCGACGGGACTGCTGGGTGGGTTCCCTGCTGCCGTCGGACCTGAGCCTGCCCTCGGCGGCGCCCTACCTGCCCGCTCCCGCCTAGGGTCGTCGGCGAAAGCGCAGCTCGGCGCGCGTTGTCGGTGCCGCCCCTTATCGTGCGATGCCATGACCTCGCTCCCGCGTCCCAGCACCGATCTCTCGGCGGACGAAGCCCGCCGCATCGCCCTGCGTGCCCAGGGTTTCCTCGGCGCACCCGACCGGCGGTCCGGTGTGCGCGGTGTCCTCCGGCACCTCGGCGCGGTCCAGCTCGACACCATCTCGGTACTCGCCCGCTCCCACGAGCTGGTGCCCTACGCCCGCCTCGGCGCGGTCGGCCGCACGACCGTCGAGCGGGCCTACTGGGCGGCCGCGTCCACCGGCACGCCGTCGGCGCGCCCGCACGCCTTCGAGTACTGGTCGCACGCCGCCTGCATCCTGCCCATCGAGGAGTGGCCCCACTTCGCCTTCCGCCGCCGCGCCTACCGCAACCGCCCGCACTGGAACCACGAACTGCCCGACGGGGCGTACGACCAGGTCGTCAAGCAGCTGCACGCCGAGGGCCCACTGACGGCGACGGAGCTGGGCGGGGCCAAGAAGACCAGCGAGTGGTGGGACTGGTCGGGCGCCAAGGTCGCCGTCGAGCGCGCCCTGATGTACGGCGAGGTGGTCTGCGTGGAGCGCCGGGGCTGGAAGCGGGTGTACGACCTCGCCGAGCGCGCCGTCCCCGAGGAACTGCTGCACGACGAACTGGACGACACCGAGTGCCTGCGCCGGCTGGTCCGCCTGGCCGGCCAGTCCCTGGGCGTGGGCACCCGCGCGGACATCGCGGACTACCACCGCCTCAAGGGCGAGCAGGTCGACGCGGTGATCGGGGACTCCGGGCTGGTCCCGGTCACGGTCGAGGGCTGGGGCAAGCCGGCCTGGGCGGACCCGGAGGCGCTGGCCACACCCCCGCGCGGCCGCCACCGCACCACTCTGCTGTCGCCCTTCGACTCGCTGGTCTGGGAGCGGGCGCGCACCGAGCGGATCTTCGGCTTCACCCACCGCCTGGAGGCCTACGTCCCCAAGCCCAAGCGGGTCCACGGCTACTTCGCGATGCCCGTGCTCGCCGGCGGCCGCCTCGTCGGCCGCGTGGACCCCGCCCGGGAGGGCCGCACCCTCGTGGCCAAGCAGGTCACCCTGGACGGCGTACGGTCCGTACCCGCCGTCGCCCAGGCGCTCGTCGAGGCGGCGAGCTGGGTCGACTGCACGGACGTACGCGTGGAACGGGTGGAACCGCCCGAGCTGCGCGAGCCCCTCGTGCGGGAACTCTCCCGCGCCGTCGGCTGACCTTCCGGGCGGCCCCGCAGGGCCTTACCGGGCCCTACCGGATCTCGAGGATCTTCTCCCGCATCGCGTAGACCACCGCCTCCATCCTGGAGTGCAGCTGGAGCTTCTCCAGGATGTTGCGGACGTGGTTCTTCACCGTGTTCTCGGAGATGAACAGCTCCTTGGCGATGTCCCTGTTGTTCATCCCCGTGGCGACGAGCTTGAGGACCTCCAGCTCACGGTCGGTCAGCCGGGGGGCGGGGACGAGGCGACGTTCATCGGTCCGCTGGATCATCGACTTGAACTCGGTGAGCAGCTTCGACGCCATCGAGGGGCTGATCTGCGACTGCCCGTCGGCCACGGCGCGAATGGCGGTGGACACCTCGTCCGTGGAGATCTCCTTGAGGAGGTAGCCGGTGGCGCCGGCCTTGATCGCCTCGTAGAGGTCGGCCTCCTCGTCGCTGATCGTCAGCATGATGATCTTGGCGCTGGGTGCGACCTCCTTGATGGACGTGCACGCCTCGATCCCGCCGCGCTTGGGCATGCGTACGTCCATCAGCACGATGTCGGGCAGCAGGTCGGCGGCCTTGTCGACGGCTTCGGCCCCGTCACCCGCCTCGCCGACCACCTGGATGTCCTCCTCGGCGGCGAGCACGATCTCCAAGCCGCGACGGAAGAGTGCGTGATCGTCCACGACAAGGACTCTGATCGGCTCCTTGCGCGCGGTGCCCGCCTCCGGTGCCACGCCGACGACGCCGCCGTCGGCACCCTCGTCCCTCATCGGTCCGAAGCTGTCCGCCATCGTTGTTCCTCCCCCTGAGGCTGTGGCCCGGTCTGTGATGCGGTGGCCAACCCAAGGCAACGGCCCATCGGTTGGGCCGTTGCCGCCATGATTCCATGCCCCGCCGACACTGCGGTGACCAAGCGGCGTGTGAAGGGGGCGCACACCGGTGCCCCTGGGGGCGCACACCGCGCTCCAGGGGCACCGTCGCAGCTGTTGTTGTCGCCGGGGTGGCTCAACCGCCCAGTGTGCCGCCCGCCTCGGGCGCCTGAGTGACCATCGTGTCCGTCCGGAGGTGGATCACCCCGTAGTCATAGGCATGCCGCCGGTATACGACGCTGGGTTCCTTGGTCTCGGAGTCGACGAAGAGATAGAAGTCGTGCCCGACCAGCTCCATCTCGTAGAGGGCCTGGTCGAGGGTCATCGGGGAGGCGACGTGGGTCTTCTCGCGGACGACGAGGGGTCCGTCCCCCTGCACCTCCAGCGAGCCGACCTTCTTGGTGGGCACCTGGCCCGCTTCCGCTTCCGTGACGGTCTGACCGCTGCCGTTCAGGGTCGCCGCACCGGGAACGTGGTCGGGGACCTCGGCGGCCGAGATCCGTCGTGCGCCACGCCGCGAGAAACGCTTGTCGTGCTGCTTGCGCAGCCGGGCACCGAGCTTCTCCGCCGCCAGGTCGAGCGCGGCGTACGGATCGCTGGCCGCTGCCTCCGCCCGGATCACCGGACCGCGGGAGCGGAGCGTGATCTCCACCCGGTCGCAGCGGTCGGCTTGTCGGGGGTTGGGCTCCTTGGACACCTCGACGTCGAGGCTGATCACCTTGCCATCGAGCTTCTGGATCTTCTCCAGGTTCAGCTTCTCGGCCACGTGCTTGCGGAACCGCTCGGGCACCTCGGTCTTGCGGCCCTTGACGACGATGTCCACGCAGAACTCCGTTCCCGGATCGCTCCGCTCCGACGGCGGAGCATCTCCCTTGTGCACCCGGTTCCGGTGAGCTCCGGAACCTCGGACTCGGTGACGTCCACCTCCTCCTCCCCCGCGGGCGAGATCTCCACCCGGCCGGTACGGGTGATAGCGGAAACCCGCAGCACGGCATTCGGATATGACGGGGATGGCCTGCGCCTTTCCCTCACAACCCGAACATATCTCGCCCGGACGGATGACGTCACCCTCTACTGCGGCGTACCTCCGTTCAGGTGAATTGACCCACTCATTACCTGCAACGATGCAAGTTCTCGATCAGTTCCGGTCTATTCCGAAGGAATCCGGAGAGGCCGCGACGACCGCCGCGCAGACCACATCACCGGCGCCGTACACCCACGCCATTTCGGGTGCGCCATACATCGAGTTCCCCTCCTGCTGCTCCTTCTGCCTTGATCTCGACTTCTGTTTCCTCATCCCTTCCCGGCCCCGCGCCGTGTACACGGCCGCCGTGACCGCCCGCGCCGCCTCCGCCAACGAGGCTCCCGTCGTCACGACGTCGTCGACCAGCACCACCGGACCGCTCAGCAGCAGCCGCGCACCGCCCGCGGGCACCTCCAGCGCGCCCGCGAGGTTCTCGAGCCGCTGCCGGGAGGTCAGCCCCGACTGGTCCGCCACGACGCGCCGCTGGCGCAGCACCGCCAGGGCCCGGGCCGGCGTCCCGGACCGCCGCAGCCCACCGGCCGCCGCGAGCGCGATCCGCCGCGCGGGATCGTGTCCCCGGGCCCGCACCGCCTGCCGCGCGGACGGCACGGGGACGAGCAGCACGGCACCACCTGCCACCCCGCCGGCCGCCCCGGCTCCCGCTCCCGTTCTCCCCGCTCCCGTCGCCGCCGCCCGCAGCCCGGCCCGTACCGCATCCGCCAGCGCCGTACCCAGCGGGCGCGCGAGAGCCAGTGCGCCCCGCTCCTTGTGGGCGAGCAGGGCCGCCCGCACCGCGTCCGCGTACGGCGCCGCGGCGTACACCGCAGGCAGTCCGGACGGCTCCGGCACCGGTCGCACCCGGCGCGGTGCGCCCCGGCTCAGGGCGGCACGGCACCGAGGACAGAGCACCGTGCGAGGCCTGCCGCAGCCGCCGCACTCGGTCGGCAGCACCAGGTCGGTGAGGTCCTGCCACCACCCGTGCATGTCTTCCACTGTGCCTACGGCGCACCGTCCCGGCCAGCCCTGTGGACAACCCCCTGTGGACAACTTCCCCAACCGTCACCAGGGCTTCCCTCACACGGGCGACCAAGAGATGTCCCGGCCCGCTCGGGAGGGAGGAAAGAAGGCTCTCTCAGCCCGTTTGGGAGGGAGGGAAGCGCTCAGCCCGCTCTGGACGGAAGGCCGCTCACCCCGGGTAGACCGGCGCCAACCCGTCCTTGACCACCTTCTGCCACTGCGTCCCTGACGGCAGCCGGACGATCCCGTCCTCCGAGGAGTACGCCACCAGCGGCGACCGGTCGTCCTCGGCCGCGGCGAGCGACTGCACCCCCGTGAGCGCCGCCGGCGGCGGGCCCTCCGGCGTGGAACCGTCGACCTGGACGTACCGCATCGTCTGCACGCCCCCTTTCTCCCGCCCGGCCACCACGAGGCGGCTTTCGCCGGCCCACGACATGGCGGTGACGTCCTCCAGCTCCGGAGCCGCCGAACGCAGTTCGAGCACCGACACCACCGGTCGGTCCCCGGCCTTGTCGTCGCGTTCGATCCGCCCGATGAGCAGGGATTTACTGTCGTTCTCCGCCCGCACGACCAGGGCTATCCGCACCCCGTCGGCGGCCACCCGCACCGCGTCGACACGCCCCTTCAGCCCGGGCACGCGCACGTCGAGCGGCTGGCCCCCGCCCTGCTCCAACACCACCAGTCGCGGCCGGGCGGGATCGCGGTCGGCCACCCACAGGTCACCGCGCGCGTCCCAGCTCGGTACCGTCAGCCGGACCTGGCTCTGCAGGACCGGTGCGTCGAGGGCTCCGCCCTCCACGAGGGAGCCCACGAACAGCGACTTGCCGTTGTCGCCGACCCCGGCCGCGGTGCGCTCGTCCCACGACACCGCCGCCGCCTGGAGCTTCTGGACGCCCTCACCCAGCCCCCCGGGCACGGGGTCGGCGACCATGGCGGTGCCGCCGCCGGCGATCCGCACCAGCCGTTGCTTGTCGTCGACGTAGTACAGGTAGTCGGGCCGCTTCACCGACCCGCGCGTGGCAACGGCCTCGGCCTGTTCCTCCTCGAGCGAGCACAGTGTGCCGCCGTCGGCGCGCTGGAGCGTGACGGTGTCCACGGTGGGTGTCAGGTTCTGCAGCGTGAACAGCAGTTGGGTCGCCATCTCCCGGCACTTCTCGCGCCCGACCCCGGAGGCCTTCTCGTTCAGCGGCACCGTCAGCCGGTTCTGGTCGTCGGGCGCCAGCGAGGTGACCCCGCGACGCAGCTCCGTCCCGGCCGGGAAGCTCGAACTGACCGCCGGCTCGAGCCAGTCCGTGGGCCCGCTCAGCACGGAGCGCACCACCTGTGTCATCGCGTCCACGCGCCGGCGCACGAAGACGGGATCGGCGACGGCGGTCGCCGATGTGGCCGAATCCGCCCAGGTGTTGGAGGCGAAGTAGTACTTGTTGACGGACATGTAGTTGCGCTGGAAGTCCGACTGTCCCATGACGACGCCCTGCGGCAGCACGTCGATGCGCCACTGCCCGCTTTTCTTGTCCCGCGTCAGATGAACCGGCTGGCTGTACTCGCCGCGCATCGGCGTGTACGACTGCTGCACGTCAACCCGGGCCACCTTGTCGCCGGTCAGCGTGAACGCGTAGTCGTCGCTGTTGTCGTGGCTGGTGTCGTGCCCCGTGGTGCGGTCGGCCTGGATGTTCGGACTGCCCGCGAGCACGGTCGTGGAC
Organism: Streptomyces sp. NPDC001204; assembly: GCF_053598035.1. Taxonomy (NCBI): domain Bacteria; kingdom Bacillati; phylum Actinomycetota; class Actinomycetes; order Kitasatosporales; family Streptomycetaceae; genus Streptomyces; species Streptomyces sp. NPDC001204. The sequence continues at coordinate 32,962 of NZ_JBSFJL010000053.1, forward strand.
TGCTCCGGCCGCCAGTGCCCCGACGCCGTCCCCGCCAGATACTGACGCGCCGTCGCATACTGCGGATCGTCACTGGTCAGGGCCTCCAGAAAGCCCTGCACGATCTCCGAGGGCGGGGCATCCTCCCGGGGCGGCATGGCGAACACCCGCAGTTGGCTGTCCTGGCGCGGGGTGGACTCCACGTCCCGCAGATCCCCACTGTCCGGCATCGAGGCGCACCCCGCCAGCAGTACGGCCCCGCAAGCGGCGTACGCCACCGCGCGCGCCGGCCGCCGCACGCCCCCCACGCGGTCAGCGCCCACGAAATGCCTCCCCTTGCTGTGTCACGTCGTCCCGCGGCCCGGTTTCCTCGGCGGCAGCGGAGTCCGCAGGCCCCTTCCCCGCGGCGTCCACGGCGGACGCCGCCTCCTGCCGCCGCCCGCCCGCGGCCGGTCGGGGCACCACACGCGCGCCGTTGCCTGGCAGCGCCGTCGGATCGGCCGTCGGGGCCACCGCCGCCGACCGGGACGCGATCGGGTCCCGTGAGGACGCCATCCGCTCACCCGTCGCCTGGACCGGCACGGTGGCACGCTTCCCGCCAGGCAGACCGGCGTCGTCGAGCCCGCGGTTGCGGCGCGAGTCCTTCGGCTCCAGCGGGACGGGCGAGCCCCGCAGCGGCTCGTCCGCGGTCCTCGGCAGCGTCAGGCGGAACTGCGAGCCGCCGCCCGGCTCGCCCCACGCCTGAAGCCAGCCGCCGTGCAGCCGGGCGTCCTCCAGGGCGATCGACAGCCCCAGACCGGTACCGCCCGTGGTGCGGGCGCGCGCCGGATCCGCCCGCCAGAAGCGGCTGAACACACGAGTCGCCTCACCCGGCTTGAGCCCGACGCCGTAGTCGCGCACCGCGACGGCGACCGCGCCGCCCGCCGCGGCGAGTTTGACGACGACGTCCTTGCCGTCGCCGTGCTCAACAGCGTTGACGACCAGATTGCGCAGGATGCGCTCCACACGCCGGGTGTCGGCCTCCGCGACGACCGGCTGCTGGTCACCGACGACCCGTATCCGCGTCGCTTTGCGTTCGGCGAGCGGCGCGGCGCCGCTGACGACCCGGTGCACGACCTCCCTGAGGTCGATCGGCTCGGCCTCCAGCGCCGCCGCGCCCGCGTCGAAACGGCTGATCTCCAGCAGGTCCGCGAGCAGCGACTCGAACCGGTCGAGCTGGTCGGCGAGCAGTTCCGCCGAGCGGGCGGTGACCGGGTCGAAGTCCTCGCGCGCCTCATGGATGACGTCGGCGGCCATCCGCACGGTCGTCAACGGCGTACGCAGCTCGTGCGAGACGTCGGAGACGAACCGGCGCTGCATCCGCGACAGCTCCTCCAACTGCTGGATCTTCAGCTGAAGGTTCTGCGCCATCTTGTTGAAGGCCTCACCGAGTCGCGCGATGTCATCCTCACCGGTGACCTTCATCCGCTCCTGGAGCCGCCCGGCCGACAGCCGCTCGGCGATCCCGGCCGCCATCCGCACCGGCGTGACGACCTGCCGCACCACCAGCCAGGCGACGGCTCCGAGGAGTACGACGACGAACAGACCGGCCGTCGCCAGCGTGCCCTTGACCAGGCTGAGCGACTTCTCCTCCTGGGTGAGCGGGAAGAGGTAGTACAGCTGGTACGGATCGCCGTTGGGGTCGTTGACCTGCTTGCCGATGACCAGCGCGGGCTGGGAGCCCTTGTCGCCGCCCTGGTAGGCGATGCGGGCGTAACTCTGTGCGGCCACCACGCCGTTGTTGACGCGGGCGCGCAGCTCCTCCGGAACGCTCGCCGTGGGATCCACGCCGCCGGAGGCGCGCGGACCGCGCCCGCCACCACTGTCGTCGCCGGCGGGCAGCGTGACCACGTCGAAGGCGCCCTGACCGCCGCTGGACAGCGACGACACCAGGTCGCTCATCCACTGGATGACGTTCTGCGAGGAGTGGCCGTCAGCGGCGGAGACGTCGTCGCCGGGGCCGGTCGCCGCCTCGTCGGCCCGCTGCTTGGCCACCGCGAAACCACCGGTGGCCTGGCTCTGCGAGGCCTTCACCTTGGCGTCGAGCAGTCCGTTGCGCACCTGGCCGATGACGACGAAACCCAGCAGCAGTACGACGCCCAGCGACATCAGCAGGGTGGTGGCGACGACCCTGAGCTGGATGTTGCGCCGCCACAACCGCATCACGGGCAGCAGCGGCCGGCGCACCCAGCGCAGAAACAGACGCAGGACCGGGCTGCCCTGGACACCGCCGTGCAGCAGCCCGCCCTCCAGGAGGCGTCCCCAGCGGGAGCCGGCGGTCGTCCGGCCGACAGGCCGCCCCGCGCCGGCCCCGGAACCCCCGGGCGCCGAAGCGGCGCTGTCCCCCGACACGTCAGCTCGGTCCGGCCTTGTAACCGACACCGCGGACGGTCACCACGATCTCCGGCTTCTCCGGGTCCTTCTCGACCTTGGAGCGCAGCCGCTGCACGTGCACGTTCACCAGGCGGGTGTCGGCCGCGTGCCGGTAGCCCCAGACCTGCTCCAGGAGCACCTCGCGGGTGAACACCTGCCACGGCTTGCGGGCCAGCGCGACCAGCAGGTCGAACTCCAGCGGCGTCAGCGCGATCGACTGCCCGTCCCGCTTCACGGAGTGCCCCGCGACATCGATGACGAGGTCGCCGATGGCGAGCTGCTCCGGTGCGGGCTCCTCCGACCTGCGCAGCCGCGCCCGGATACGGGCCACCAGTTCCTTCGGCTTGAACGGCTTCACGATGTAGTCGTCGGCGCCGGACTCCAGGCCCACGACGACGTCCACGGTGTCGCTCTTGGCCGTCAGCATCACGATCGGCACCCCGGACTCCGCCCTGATCAGGCGGCACACCTCGATGCCGTCGCGGCCGGGCAGCATCAGGTCGAGCAGGACCAGATCGGGTTTCGTCTCACGAAAGGCGGCCAGCGCCTTGTCGCCGTCGGCCACGAAAGACGGCTCGAAACCTTCACCACGCAGCACGATCCCGAGCATCTCGGCCAGTGCGGTGTCGTCGTCGACGACAAGGACTCGTCCCTTCATAACCGACATCATCCCATTCTCGTAACGGTGGTGAAGATCCAGGTGAGACAGCTCACTGGCCTGTGACGATAGTCGTATTGAGCCGTCACTGTCTGCCTGCGGCCCGAGAACGGGGGTGCCGGTGCTCAGTCTGCCGTGGTCCCCCTCGACCTGGCGCACAATTCGGCCAGTCCCTTGGCGGTCACCGGCGAGACGGCGCCCTCCTCGGTGACGATCGCCGTCACCAGCTCCGGCGGGGTCACGTCGAACGCCGGGTTGTACGCCTGCGTGCCCAGCGGCGCGACCGGGAGACCGCTGCCGGCTCCCGTGACCGGGACCTGGGGCGCGATGAACTCGGTCACCTCGTAGCCCGGTCGCTGCTCGACCTCGATCGCCGCGCCGTCCGGGGTCGCCGGGTCCACGGTCGTCACCGGCGCCACCACGATGAACGGCACGTGGTGGTAACGCGCGAGCACCGCGAGCGGATAGCTGCCCACCTTGTTCGCCACCGAGCCGTCGGCGGCGATACGGTCCGCGCCGACCAGCACGGCGTCCACCTCACCGGCCGCGAACAGGGAGCCCGCCGCGTTGTCGGTGAGCAGGGTGTACGACATGTCGTTGCGGGCCGCCTCGTACGCCGTCAGACGGGCGCCCTGGAGCAATGGCCGGGTCTCGTCCACCCACAGCCTCCGCAGCCGTCCGGCTCGATGCGCCGCGAGCGCCACCGCGAACGCCGTGCCCTCCCCACCCGAGATCAGCGACCCGGTGTTGCAGTGGGTGAGGACGCGGTGCCCGCCGCCGGGCAGCAGCTCGTCCAGCAGCGCCAGTCCGTGCTCGGCCATCCGCGCGCTGGCCCGGGCGTCCTCCTGGTGCAGCTGCCGCGCCGCGGCCAGCGCCGCCGAGGCGGCCTGCCCGGGGTCGCCGGTCCTGGCGAGCGCCGCCTGATGGGCGGACCGCGCCCGGCGCACACCGACGGCGAGGTTCACGGCCGTGGGCCGGGCAGCCGCCAGCGCGGTCGCGGCCTCGTCCACGTCGAAGCCGCGCGCGGCGGCGAGCGCGACGCCGTACGCCCCGGCGATGCCGAGCACCGGCGCCCCGCGTACGGCAAGCGACCGGATCGCCTCCACCAGCGCGGGCGCGTCCGTGCACACCAACTCGACCTCCTCGGCGGGAAGCCTGGTCTGGTCGAGGAGGACCAGCACCGGGCCCTCGGGCGGCTCTTCCCAGCGGATCGCCGAGGTACCGGCCGCCCGGTCGTCCTCGCGGGTCTGCGCGTACTGATCAGCCATGCCGTCAGTGTGCCCCCTATCCGGCGGACAATTGAAGGTACGCAGCCGCCAGCACCGCCGGTCGCCCGAAGACCACCCCATGGCACGATGGCTGCCAACCTGCCGCCGCGACGGCGGACGGGCACCGTGAAGGAGCGACGATGACTGACACTCCGGGCTGGGCCTCGCCCGGATCCGCCCCGTCCGACGGACAGGAGACCGGCGCGTCCGGACCTGCCGACGCCGCCGGCCGGCCCGACGCCGCACCACCCGCGGACCACTCGGGCGAGCAGCCGCAGGGCCCCGGCGTGAAGTGGTCCAAGGAGCAGCCGCCGCCGGGCCAGTGGTCCGCGCCCACGGGAGCCCCGGCCCCCGGCCAGGCACCACCGCAACCCGCCGGCCCCGCCTGGGGCGGACAGCCCCCGGCCGGCTACGGCCCCGGCGGTCAAAACCCTGGTGGTTACGGCGGCCCGGGTGGTTACGGCGGCCCGGGTGGTTACGGCGCTCCTGGTCATGGCGGCCCCGGTTATGGCGCTCCCGGTTACGGCGGTCCCGCCGGCTACGGCGCCTGGGGCGGCGCCGGCTGGGGCGGCCCGCCCCCCGCTGCCAAGCCCGGCGTGATCCCGCTGCGCCCGCTGGGCGTGGGCGAGATCCTCGACGGCACGGTGTCCACCATGCGCGCCCACTGGCGCACCGTCCTGGGCATCACCCTGGTCGTCGCGGTCTTCTCCCAGATCATCGCCATCCTGGTGCAACGCCTGATCCTCGACAGCACGAGCAACCAGGTCCTCAGCGACCCGAACGCCACCCCCGGCGAAGTCGGCCGCGCCATGGGCGACGCCATGCTCGGCTCCGGCGCCGTCCTCATCGTCTCCTTGGTCGCCACCGTCATGGCCACCGCACTGCTCACGACGGTCACCAGCCGCGCGGTCCTCGGCAAGCCGGTCACGACCGCGGAGGCCTGGCGGGACGCCCGCCCCCAGGTGCTCAAGCTGTTCGGGCTGGTCACCCTGCTGCTCATCATCTGCCTCGGCATCATCGCCGTCGGCGCGCTGCCCGGCATACTCGTCGCCACCACCTCCTCGCCCCTGGGTGGCATAGCACTGGCCTTCCTGGGCGGCCTGGCCGCCTGCGTGCCCGCCCTGTGGCTGGCGGTCCGCTTCTCGCTCGCCTCGCCCGCCCTGATGCTGGAGAAGCAGGGCATCGTCAAGTCGATGAGCCGCTCCGCCAAGCTGATCCGCGGCTCCTGGTGGCGCGTCTTCGGCATCCAGCTGCTGGCGGGACTCATCGCGGGCCTCGTTTCCGCGGTCATCGCCATCCCCTTCTTCGCCCTCGCCCTGGTCTTCGGCGGAGACGGCATGTCCGCCTTCCTCAGCGGCACCCCGAACGTCGGCTGGGCCTACCTGATCATCACCGGGATCGGGGCCGTGCTCGGCTCCACGGTCACCTTCCCGATCACGGCCGGTGTCACCGTGCTGCTCTACATCGACCAGCGCATCCGCCGCGAGGCCCTCGACCTCGACCTGGCCCGTGCCGCGGGCGTCCAGGGCTACGGATCCGACGCACCAGCCTCCGGGAGCTGATGCCGTGAGCCTGGCGGGGGGAGTTCTCACAGCACTGCCGGCGTTCCCACACGCCGTGGACAAAGCACTGCGGATCGCGCTGCACACCCGCGGCACGGCCTTGGCGCAGTCACGCTCCGGGGCCGAGCCACCGGTGACCGTCCCGCGTGACCCGGCACGCGAGGCGGCCCGGCGCGAACTGTCCAAGCCGATGTACCACGAGCACGACCCGGGCCTGGTCCAACGCGCCCTGAACGCCTTCTGGAACTGGGTCGGCAAACTGTTCGACTCCGCCTCGGTCGCCACCCCGGGCGGGAGCGTCGGACTGATCGTCGTCATCGTGGCCGTCCTCGCCGTGCTCGGTGCCCTGTGGTGGCGCCTCGGCACACCGCGCCGCGAACCCACTTCCTCCGCCGCCCTGTTCGACGACCGCCCCCGCAGCGCCGCCGAACACCGCGCCGCCGCCGAGGCGCACGCCGTCCAGGGCCACTGGAACCAGGCCGTCCAGGAACGCATGCGCGCCATCGTCCGCTCCCTGGAGGAACGAGCCCTGCTCGACGTCCGCCCCGGCCGCACCGCCGACGAGGCCGCCGCCGAGGCGGGCCGCGCCCTCCCCGCGCACACCGACCGGCTGCGCGCCGCCGCCCGGGACTTCGACGACGTCACATACGGCGGCCGCCAGGCGACCGAAGCGGCGTACCACGGCATCGCCGAACTCGACCGCGACCTCGAACGCACCAGGCCCCAACTCGCCGGCACCGGCCACGGCACGGCCCCCACCGGCCACCAGGGAGCCGCCGGATGACCACCGAGGCCACGCTCCCCTCCACCTCGGTCCCGCGCACCGGCCGCCAGGTGTGGATCCGCACGCGCGGGATCCTGCTCGCCCTCGTCCTCCTCCTCGCCGCCGCCGTGGCGATCGCCGCGGTTCAGTCGGGCGCCCAGCACGGCCGCCTGGACCCGCGCTCCGCCGACCCCTACGGCAGCCGCGCCGTCGCCGCGCTCCTCGCCGACCACGGCGTGTCCACACGCGTGGTCACCACCCTCGGCCAGGCACGCGCCGCCGCCGGACCCGACACCACCCTGCTGGTCGCCGTCCCCGACCTGCTGACGGACGGACAGCAGTCCCGGCTGCGCCACGCCACCGACGCCACCGGCGGACGCACCGTCCTCGTCGCCCCCGACTTTCCCTCCGTCAGCGGCCTGGCGCCGGGCGTCACCGCGGCGAACACACCCAGTTTCGACACCACCCTCTCCCCCGGCTGCGCCCTGCCCCCAGCCCGCCGCGCCGGCACCGCGGACACCGGCGGCGGCATCCGCTACTCCACCACCGTCAAGAACGCGGACGCCTGCTACCCCAGCGACGGCCTGCCCACCCTGCTGCGCATCCCGCAGACCACCAAGGGCGGCGACACCGTCGTCCTCGGCACCCCCGACATCCTCTACAACAACCGCCTCGCCAAGCAGGGCAACGCCTCGCTCGCCCTGCAACTCCTCGGCTCCCGCCCCCATCTGGTCTGGTACCTCCCCTCGCTCTCCGACGCGTCGGCCCCCGACACCGGCGACCGCGGCTTCTTCGATCTGCTCCCCTCGGGCTGGCTCTGGGGCACCCTGCAACTCTTCGTCGCCGCGGCCCTGGCCGCCCTGTGGCGGGCACGCCGGCTCGGTCCCCTCGTGCCCGAAAAACTCCCCGTGGCGATCCGCGCCTCCGAAACCGTCGAAGGCCGCGCCCGCCTCTACCGCAAGGCGAACGCCCGCGAGCGCGCCGCCACCGCTCTTCGCTCCACCACACGCATCCGCCTGGCCCCCCTCGTCGGCATCCCCGCCACCCAGGCGCACACGCCCGAGGCCCTGCTCCCCGCCCTGTCCACCCGCCTTCACGGCGAGGGACAGTCCCTGCACGACCTGCTCTTCGGCCCGCCGCCCGGCGACGACGCGGCCCTCGTCACCCTCGCCGACCGACTCGACGCCCTCGAAAGAGAGGTACGCCGTCCATGATGGACCCGACCACTGACAACGCCGGGCACACCGGGAACACGGGCCACGCCCGGTCCTCCCTGGAAGCCCTGCGCGCCGAGATCGCCAAGGCCGTGGTCGGCCAGGATCCCGCCGTGACCGGTCTCGTCGTCGCCCTCCTCTGCCGTGGACACGTCCTCCTCGAAGGAGTCCCCGGAGTGGCGAAGACCCTGCTCGTCCGCACGCTCGCCGCCGCGCTCGACATCGACACCAAGCGCGTCCAGTTCACCCCCGACCTGATGCCGAGCGACGTGACCGGCTCGCTGGTCTACGACGCCCGCACCGCCGAGTTCTCCTTCCAGCCCGGCCCGGTCTTCACCAACCTCCTCCTCGCCGACGAGATCAACCGCACCCCTCCCAAGACCCAGTCGTCGCTGCTGGAGGCCATGGAGGAGCGCCAGGTCACCGTCGACGGCACCCCGCGCCCGCTCCCCGATCCCTTCCTGGTCGTCGCGACCCAGAACCCGGTCGAGTACGAGGGCACCTACCCCCTCCCCGAGGCCCAGCTGGACCGCTTCCTCCTCAAGCTGACCATCCCGCTGCCCTCCCGCCAGGACGAGATCGACGTCCTCACCCGCCACGCCGACGGCTTCAACCCGCGCGACCTGCGCGCCGCCGGTGTACGCCCGGTGGCCGGCCGCGCCGACCTGGACGCGGCCCGCGCCGCGATCGCCAAGACGACCGTCTCCCCCGAGATCACGGCCTACGTCGTCGACATCTGCCGGGCGACCCGGGAATCACCGTCCCTGGCCCTCGGCGTCTCTCCGCGCGGAGCGACGGCGCTGCTGTCGACGTCCCGTGCGTGGGCCTGGCTGACCGGTCGCGACTACGTCATCCCCGACGACGTCAAGGCACTGGCCCTGTCCACGCTGCGCCACCGAGTCCAGCTGCGCCCGGAGGCCGAGATGGAAGGCGTGACCGCCGATTCGGTGATCAACGCGATCCTCGCTCACGTGCCGGTCCCCCGCTGATGGCCCTCACCGGACGCGCCGCGCTCCTCGCGGCCCTCGGCTCCCTCCCCGTCGGCATCTGGGACCCGGGCTGGTCGGGCATCCTCGCTGTGAACGCGCCCCTGGCCGTGGCCTGCGCCTGCGACTACGCCCTGGCGGCGCCGGTCCGACGCCTCGGCCTGACGCGCTCCGGGGACACCTCCGTGCGCCTGGGCGAGAGCGCCGACATCACCCTCACGGTCACCAACCCCTCACGCCGCCTGCTGCGCGCCCGGCTCCGTGACGCCTGGCCTCCCAGCAGCTGGCAGCCGGGCACCGAAATGACGGCCTCCCGGCATCGCCTGACCGTGCCGCCCGGCGAACGGCGTCGTGTCACCACGCGCCTGCGCCCCACCCGTCGCGGCGACCGCCAGGCCGACCGCGTGACCATCCGTTCCTACGGCCCTCTCGGGCTCTTCGCCCGCCAGGGCACCCACAAGGTCCCCTGGACGGTACGCGTGCTGCCGCCGTTCACCAGCCGCAAGCACCTGCCCTCGAAACTCGCCCGGCTGCGGGAACTCGACGGCCGCACCAGTGTGCTCATCCGCGGAGAGGGAACGGAGTTCGACAGCCTGCGCGAGTACGTCCCCGGTGACGACACCCGCTCCATCGACTGGCGCGCCACCGCCCGCCAGTCCGCCGTCGCCGTCCGTACTTGGCGCCCCGAACGCGACCGGCACATCCTGCTCGTCCTGGACACCGGCCGCACCTCCGCCGGCCGCGTGGGCGACGCCCCGCGCCTGGACGCCTCCATGGACGCCGCCCTGCTCCTCGCGGCCCTCGCCTCCCGCGCCGGCGACCGCGTGGACCTCCTCGCCTACGACCGCCGGGTTCGCGCCCTCGTCCAGGGCCGCTCCGCTGGCGATGTCCTGCCGTCCCTGGTCGACGCCATGGCGACGCTGGAACCCGAACTCGTCGAGACGGACTCCCGGGGCCTTACGGCCACAGCCCTGCGTACGGCAGCGCGCCGCTCGCTGCTCGTCCTGCTGACCAGCCTGGACGCGGCGCCCGTCGAGGAGGGCCTGCTGCCCGTGCTCCCTCAACTCACCCAGCGCCACACGGTTCTGGTCGCCTCGGTGGCGGATCCGCTGGTGACACAGATGTCCGCGTCCCGAGGCAGCGTGGACGCGGTCTACGAAGCCGCCGCCGCGGCCCAGGCGCAGACCGAACGCCATCGCACCGCCGAGCAACTCCGCCGCCACGGAGTCACCGTCGTCGACGCCGCACCGGCCGATCTGGCGCCGGCGCTGGCAGACGCCTATCTGGCGCTGAAGACAGCAGGGAGACTTTGAAAGAGAGAGCGAGGGACGGGGGCGGAAGCCCCTGGTGCGGTGCGTAAACGCAGAAAACCCCCGTGCCGAATGACACGGGGGTTTTCCTCAAAATTTGTTCGGCGGCGTCCTACTCTCCCACAGGGTCCCCCCTGCAGTACCATCGGCGCTGTGAGGCTTAGCTTCCGGGTTCGGAATGTAAC
>NZ_JBSFJL010000054.1:0-38531 GCF_053598035.1 Streptomyces sp. NPDC001204
TCAGCCACCGCCACACGATCCGTCACATCACACGCCACGACCGTCGCCCGCGCACCCGACTCCGCCAGCTCAGCCACCAACTCGGCCGCACCCGCAGCCTCACCACCACGACGACTGACCAGAACCAGCTCACACACCCCGTACCCGGCCACCAGATGACGCGCCACAACCGCACCCAGCCCACCGGTACCACCCGTCACCAACACCGCACCCTCCCCACCGAAAGCCGGAACGGCCTCGGTAGTAGGGGCGGGACGACGGACCAGACGGGCCGCACGGAGCTCGTCGTCCTGGAGGCGGAGCTGGGGTTCGTCGCCCAGGAGGGCGGCGAGCGGAAGGGGACGGGTGGTCTCGGAGTCGAGGTCGATCAGGCCGAAGCAGCCCGGATTCTCGGACTGGGCGGAGCGCACCAGGCCCCAGACCGCGGCGGCGGCCGGATCGTGGCCGGTGGTCGCGCCCCGGGTCACGAAGACGAACCTCGTGGCGGAGTGACGCTCGTCCTCCAGGCGCGTCCGCACCAGCTCCAGCACGTGCCGGGTGAGGGCGTGGGTGACGGCCGGAATGTCGGCCGGGGTGTCGGCCCCCGCCTCGTGCTCTTGGGCGGCGACGGGCAGCAGCACCAGTTCGGGCAGCTCGGCGTCGTCCGTGAGGGAGGCGCGTCGGCCGATCTCGGTGCCGGCCGCCCGCAGGCTCTCGACGAGCCCGAAGGGATCCTCGCCGACGATCTCCGCCTTCGGCCCCGCGGTCCCCGCCGGGATGGCCGCGGTCGCGGTGACCGGGGCCCAGTCGAGGCGGAACAGGGAGTCGCGGACGAGTGCCGCGGCGGAGCTGAGCGCCTCCACGGACACGGCGCGCATGGTGAGCGCCTGGACGGCGGCCACGGGGGCGCCGGTGGTGTCGGCGACGGCCAGCGTCAGCGTGCCGTCGGTGTCGCGGCCGAGCCGGACGCGGACGGAGGAGGCGCCGGAGGCGAGCAGCGAGACGCCGTTCCAGGAGAACGGCACGCTGCCGGTCGTGCCGTCACCGGCCGGGGCCGCGAGCCAGGCGGCGTGCAGGCCGGCGTCGAGCAGTGCCGGGTGGAGGCCGAAGCTCTCGGCTTCCTTCTGTGTGCCGTCCGGCAGCGCGATCTCCGCGAACACCTCGTCGCCGCGGCGCCAGGCGGCCCGCAGGCCCTGGAAGGCGGGACCGTAGGCGAAGCCGTCGGCCTCGCGTGCCTCGTAGAAGCCGGTCAGGTCGACGGGCTCGGCGTTCACCGGCGGCCACACCGTGGCGTCGAACGGCGCAGCGGCCGTCGGGAGCCCGGTGGCGAGGACACCGGTGGCGTGCTGGGTCCAGGGGGCGTCGGTGGACTGCTCCGGGCGCGAGTGGACCGTGACGGTACGGCGTCCGGCGGCGTCCGCGACGCCCACCCGCACCTGAGTGCGGACCGCGCCCTGCGCGGAGAGGACCAGCGGGGCGGCCAGGGTCAGTTCCTCGACGTGGTCGCAGCCGACCTCGTCACCGGCGCGGACCGCCATCTCCAGGAGGGCCGTGCCCGGCAGCAGGACGGTGCCGTGGACGGCGTGGTCGGCCAGCCACGGGTGCGAGTGCAGTGACAGGCGCCCGGTGAAGACCAGGTCCTCGCCCTCGGCGAGTTCGACGACCGCGTTGAGCAGCGGGTGGGCTGCCGAGCTGATGCCGACGGAGTTGACGTCCGTGGCATCGCGCTTGGCGGCGGGCCAGAAGGGCCGGTGCTGGAAGGCGTAGGTCGGCAGTTCGAGGGGGCGGGCGCCGGTGAGGGCCAGGAACCCGGCCCAGTCGACGCGGGTGCCGGTGGCGTGCAGCCGCCCGAGGGCGGTCAGGGCCGTGCGCTCCTCGGCCGCGTTCTTGCGCAGCAGCGGGATGGTGACGGTGTCGTCGCCGGTCAGCGACTCCTGGGCCATGGCGGAGAGCACTCCGTCCGGACCCAACTCCAGGAACGCGGTCACCCCTTGCTCCTCGAGCGTGGCCACCCCGTCCGCGAAACGCACCGCCTCGCGAACGTGGCGCACCCAGTACTCGGCCGAGCACAGCTCCTCGGCCGCGGCCAGGGAACCCGTCAGGTTCGACACCACCGGAATCACCGGGGCGGCGTAGGACAGCGTCTCGGCTATCGCCCGGAACTCGTCCAGCATCGGGTCCATCAACGGCGAGTGGAAGGCGTGCGACACCCGCAGCCGGGTGGTCTTGCGGCCCTCCGCCTCGAATCGCGCGGCCAGCTCCAGTACGGCAGCTTCGATGCCCGAGACGACCATGGACGTGGGTCCGTTGACGGCGGCGATCGACACCTCGTCGGTCAGGTACGGGATGACCTCGTCCTCGGTCGCCTGGACGGCGACCATCGCGCCACCGGCCGGGAGCGCCTGCATCAGACGACCACGAGCCGCCACCAGGCGAGCGGCGTCCTCCAGCGAGAACACCCCGGCCACATGTGCGGCAGCGATCTCACCGATGGAGTGACCAGCCACGAAGTCCGGCGTGACTCCGAAGGATTCGACGAGGCGATAGAGGGCGACTTCGACAGCGAACAGCGCGGGCTGGGTCCACCCGGTCTCATTCAGCAGACCGGCGTCCTCACCCCACATCACCTCCCGCAGCGAACCACCCAACTCACCATCCAACAGGGCCAGCACCGCATCCAGGGTCTCGGCGAACACCGGGAACCGGCCATACAACTCACGACCCATACCAAGCCGCTGCGAACCCTGACCCGAGAACAGTGCCGCACGACGGCCCGACGTGGGGCTGCCGGTGGCGACGGAGGGGTGGGGCTCGCCGGACGCGAGGGCGGTCAGGGCGTGGACCGTCTCCTCGTGCTCGATGGCCAGCACCACGCCGCGGTGGGCGAACAGGGAGCGCTGGGTCGAGAGGGAAAGTGCCACGTCGGCGGGGCGCAGTCCGGGCGTCAGACGGACGTGCGTGAGCAGGCGGGCGGCCTGGTCGCGCAGCGCCTCCGGTGACTTGCCGGACAGCACCCACGGCACCACCGCGGGCTCCACCACGTCCGACTCCGGCACCGAAGCGGCAACCACCGTGCCCTGAACCACCCTTGCCGGCTGTTCCAGGATGACGTGGGCGTTCGTACCGCTGATGCCGAAGGAGGAGACACCGGCGCGGCGCGCCCGGTCCGTCTCGGGCCACTCCGTCTGCTCGGTGAGCAGCTCGACGGCACCGGCACTCCAGTCGACGTGCGAGGACGGCTCGGTGATGTTGAGGGTGCGGGGCAGCACACCGTGGCGCATCGCCATGATCATCTTGATGACACCGGCGGCACCGGCAGCGGCCTGTGTGTGGCCCAGGTTGGACTTCACGGAGCCGAGCAGGAGGGGACGGTCCTCCGGGCGGTTCTGGCCGTAGGTGGCGATCAGGGCCTGGGCCTCGATCGGGTCACCCAGCGTCGTACCCGTACCGTGCGCCTCGACGACGTCCACGTCGCCGGTCGAGAGTCCACCGCTGGCGAGAGCTTGGCGAATGACACGCTGCTGGGACGGACCGTTGGGGGCGGTCAGGCCGTTGGAGGCACCGTCCTGGTTGACGGCGGAGCCACGGACCACGGCGAGAACACGGTGGCCGTTGCAGATCGCGTCCGACTGGCGCTCCAGCAGGAGCATGCCGACGCCCTCGGACCAGCCGACACCGTCCGCCGAGTCCGAGAACGCCTTGCACCGGCCGTCGGGCGACAGACCTCGCTGGCGGGAGAACTCGACGAAGGCGGTGGGCGTCGACATCACGGTCACCCCGCCGGCCAGGGCGAGCGAGCACTCGCCCGACCGCAGGGCCTGGGCGGCCCAGTGCAGGGCGACCAGGGAGGACGAGCAGGCGGTATCGACCGTGACGGCCGGACCCTCGAAGCCGAAGGTGTAGGACACACGGCCGGAGGCCACACTGCCCGCACTGCTGCCCTGGAAGCCCTCGAACTCCTCGCCGCTCAACAGGCTGCCGTAGTCGTGGTACATGACGCCGGCGAACACACCGGTCGTGCTGCCGCGCAGGCTCTGCGGGTCGATCCCGGCCCGCTCGATGGCCTCCCAGGAGGTCTCAAGGAGCAGACGCTGCTGCGAGTCGGTGGCCATCGCCTCACGCGGGCTCATGCCGAAGAAGTCGGCGTCGAACTCCGCGGCGTCGTGCAGGAATCCACCGGAGCGGGTGTACGAGGTGCCGGTGTGCTCGGGGTCCGGGTCGTACAGGTTCTCCACGTCCCAGCCGCGGTTGGCCGGGAAGTCGGAGATGGCATCCGTCCCCTCGCTGACCAGGCGCCACAGATCTTCGGGCGAGGCGACCTCGCCCGGGAAGCGGCAGGCCATACCGACGATCACGATCGGATCGTCGTCCGTCGGCGGCAGGAGCCTGACAGGGGTGAGGTCCTCGGTCTCGGCGCCGAACAGCTCGGTGAGCAGGTGGTCGGCGAGCGCGGACAGCGTGGGATGGTCGAAGACCATGGTGGCCGACAGACGCAGACCAGTCGCGGTACGCAGGCGGTTGCGGAGTTCGACCGCGGTGAGGGAGTCGAAGCCGAGGTCACGGAAGGCACGGTCGGCGTCGATGTCGGATCCGGCGGCATGGCCGAGAACCAGGGCAGCGCTCACCCGGACCAGGTCGAGCAGCACCTCGTGGCGCTGCTCGCGGTCGAGCCGGGCGAGTCGCTGGACCAGTCCGGCGTCGGCGCCCTCGACAGCCCTGATCGCGGCGGCGCGGCGCCCGGGGGTACGGACCAACCCGCGCAGAAGAGCCGGGATCTCCGACCGACCCCGGAAGGCGGCAAGGTCCAGACGGCTCGTCACGACAGCAGCCTCACCGGTGGTGAGAGCCGCGTCGAAGAGGGCGAGACCCTGCTCGATCGTGATGAGCGGCATCCCGGACTCGGCAGCCCGGCGCACATCACGCTCATCTAGCCCGGCCGTCATACCCACACCCTGCTGCCAGGGACCCCAAGCGAGGGATGTGGCGGGCAGACCAACAGACTCACGGTGAGCGGCGAGCGCGTCCAGGAAGGTGTTGCCGGCCGCGTAGTTGGCCTGGCCGGCACCACCGAACACACCGGCGACGGACGAGAAGACCACGAACGCGTCCAGGTCCAGGTCCCGCGTCGCCTCATGCAGGTTCCACGCGCCATCCACCTTGGGCCGCAGCACCGTGGCAAGCCGCTCACCGGTCAGCGAGCCGAGCACACCGTCGTCGAGAACACCGGCGGTGTGGACCACCGCCGTGAGCGGGTGCTCCGCCGGGATCTCGGCGACCAGCGCGGCGACCGCGTCCCGGTCGGCTACGTCGCACGCCGCCACCGAGACCTCGGCACCCAGGCCCTCCAGCTCCGCCACCAACTCGGCGGCACCCGCGGCGTCCAGACCGGAACGGCTGGTCAGCAGCAGACGCCGCACCCCACGCTCCGCCACCAGGTGACGAGCCACCAGACCACCCAGACCACCGGTACCACCCGTCACCAGCACCGTCCCCTCCGACGACCAGGCGGTCCCGGCTGCGGGGTCGGCGGTGGCACGCGTCAGGCGGGCGACGAGAGCACGACCAGCGCGCAGCGCGAGCTGCGGCTCATCCAGAGCCAGGGCACGAGCGAGAACCGAGTCAGAGGCACTGTCAACGTCGACCAGCCCGAAGGCACCGGGATTCTCCGTCTGCGCGGAACGGACGAGACCCAGCACAGCAGCGGCGGCAAGGTCGGTCACCGGTGCATCATCAGTGGCGACGGCACCACGAGTAACAAGCACCAGACGAGAGCCGCTGAGCCGGTCCTCCGCCAGCCACTCCTGAAGCAGCGCCAGAGCCGCAGCGGTCCGCGTGTGCACGGAACCCGGCGTGTCATCGACGTCGAAGCCGGCCGTCAGCGGAACCAGCACAGCACCGGGAACAGGCGCATCAGCCGCGAGCAGATCGGCAAGAGTGGCATACCGAACCGCACCAACGCCCACGGCATCGGCGAGCGCCTCCGTGTCCGGGCCCAGCAGGGCAACTCCGGCGGAACCGGTGCCTTCCGGCAGCGGAACCGGAGTCCAGTCGAGGCGGAACAGCGCATCACGCAGGAGTCCGGAATCGTCGGCCAGCTGGTCGGCGTCGACCGGGCGCGCGAGCAACCGGGCGATGGAGACCACGGGCCGACCGGCGGGGTCGACAGCGGTCACGGACATCCCGTTCGCACCCGCCGGGGCGAGGCGGACGCGCAGCGCGTTGGCGCCGGAGGCGTGCAGGCTGACGCCCTCCCACGAGAACGGAAGGCCACCGTCATCGTCGCTCAGCAGCGCGGGGTGCAGGGCGGCGTCGAGCAGCGCGGGATGCACCCCGAAATCGGCCGCGTCCTCGCCGCCCTCCTCGGGCAGCGTGACCTCGGCATACAGCGCCTCACCGGCCCTCCAGGCCGCCGTGAGCCCCTGGAAGAGCGAACCGTAGGCGAAGCCGCGAGCGGCGAAACGCTCGTAGCAGTCCTCGGTGTCGAGGGCCTCCGCACCGGCCGGCGGCCACACGGCAGCGTCGAAGTCGGCGGCCTCGGCGGTGCCACCCGTCACCAGTGTGCCGGTGGCGTGCAGCGTCCAGGCATCGTCGGCAGCGCCCTCGGAGCGCGAGTGCATGGTGACCGTGCGCCGACCACCGTCGTCGGCACCCCCCGCACGGACCTGGAGCAGCACGGCGCCGTCCTGTGACAGCACCAGCGGCGCCGCGAGGGTGAGTTCCTCGACCTGGTCGCAGCCGACCTCGTCACCCGCACGGATCGCGAGGTCAAGGAAAGCGGTGCCCGGCAGCAGGACGGTGCCCATGACCGCGTGGTCGGCGAGCCAGGGATGCGACTGAAGGGAGAGACGACCGGTGAGGAGCGCCCCTGCGCCCTCAGCGAGCTGCACCGAGCCATTGAGCAGCGGGTGTCCGGTGGCGTTGAGCCCGGCGACCGCGGCGCCCCTGTGCGTTGCGCTGGGCCAGTAGCTGGCGTGCTGGAAGGCGTAGGTCGGCAGGTCGACGCGGGTGGCGCCGGTGCCGGCGAAGAATGCGTTCCAGTCGAGCCGCAGGCCCGCCGTGTGCAGGGCGGCGAGGGCGGTCAGGGCAGCGGTCTCCTCGTCGCGGTTCTTACGCAGGACCGGGACGGTGACGGTCTCCTCGCCGGTCAGCGACTCCTGCGCCATCGCGGACAGGATCCCGTCCGGACCCAACTCCAGGAATGCGGTCACCCCTTGCTCTTCGAGCGTGGCCACCCCGTCCGCGAAACGCACCGCCTCGCGAACGTGGCGCACCCAGTACTCGGGCGAGCACAACTCCTCGGCCGTGGCCAGGGAACCCGTCAGGTTCGACACCACCGGAATCACCGGCGCCGCGAACGCCAACTCCTCGACCACCGCACGGAACTCGTCCAGCATCGGGTCCATCAGGGGCGAGTGGAACGCGTGCGATACCCGAAGCGTCGTGGCCTTGCGGCCCTCCGCCTCGAACCGTGCCGCGACCTCCAGTACGGCACCTTCCTCACCCGAAACGACCACCGAGGCAGGCCCGTTGACGGCGGCGATCGACACCTCGTCGGTCAGGTACGGGATGACCTCGTCCTCGGTCGCCTGGACGGCGACCATCGCGCCACCGGTCGGCAGCGCCTGCATCAGACGACCACGAGCCGCCACCAGGCGAGCGGCGTCCTCCAGGGTGACCACCCCGGCCACATGTGCGGCCGCGATCTCACCGATGGAGTGACCAGCCACGAAGTCCGGCCTCACGCCCCACGACTCCACCAGGCGGTAGAGGGCGACTTCGACAGCGAACAAGGCAGGCTGGGTCCATCCGGTCTCATTCAGCAGACCGGCGTCCTCACCCCACATCACCTCCCGCAGGGAACCACCCAACTCACCATCCAACAGGGCCAGCACCGCATCCAGGGTCTCGGCGAACACCGGGAACCGGCCATACAACTCACGACCCATCCCGAGCCGCTGCGAACCCTGACCCGAGAACAGCACCGCACGACGACCCGATCGGGTGCGGCCGGTGACGGCGGCGGACTCCGCCTCGCCGTCGGCGAGGGCGGTCAGGACGCGGAGGGCGTCCTCCCGGCCAGTGGCCAGGACGACGGCGCGGTGGTCGAACGCGGAACGGCTGGTCGCCAGCGAGTAGCCGAGGTCGAGCGGGCGCAGCGCCGTACGCTCGCGGACCGTGTCGAGCAGGCGGGCGGCCTGGTCGCGCAGCGCGTCGGGCGACTTGCCGGAGAGGACCAGCGGGACGACGGCGGGTTCGGCGCCGTCCGCGCCGGTCGTTTCCGGTGCCGGTGCGGCGACCGGCTGCTCAAGGATGACGTGGGCGTTCGTACCGCTGATGCCGAAGGAGGAGACACCGGCGCGGCGCGCCCGGTCCGTCTCGGGCCACTCCGTCTGCTCGGTGAGCAGCTCGACCGTGCCTTCGGTCCAGTCGACGTGGGACGACGGGGCGTCCACGTGCAGGGTGCGCGGCAGCACGCCATGACGCATCGCCATGACCATCTTGATGACACCGGCGACACCGGCCGCGGCCTGAGTGTGTCCGATGTTGGACTTCAGCGAGCCGAGCCACAGGGGCTGCTCGTCGGTGCGGTTCTGGCCGTAGGTGGCGATCAGGGCCTGGGCCTCGATCGGGTCACCCAGCGTCGTACCCGTGCCGTGCGCCTCGACGACGTCCACGTCGCCGGTCGAGAGTCCACCGCTGGCGAGAGCTTGGCGGATGACGCGCTGCTGGGACGGGCCGTTGGGGGCCGTGAGGCCGTTGGAGGCTCCGTCCTGGTTGACGGCGGAGCCGC
The DNA here is from genome assembly GCF_053598035.1 of Streptomyces sp. NPDC001204. Taxonomy (NCBI): domain Bacteria; kingdom Bacillati; phylum Actinomycetota; class Actinomycetes; order Kitasatosporales; family Streptomycetaceae; genus Streptomyces; species Streptomyces sp. NPDC001204. The sequence continues at coordinate 8,771 of NZ_JBSFJL010000054.1, forward strand.
GCAGCACCGCGAGGATCTCGTGACCGTTGCGGATCGCGTCCGACTGGCGCTCCAGCAGGAGCATGCCCACGCCCTCGGACCAGCCGACACCGTCCGCCGACTCGGCGAACGCCTTGGAACGGCCGTCGGGAGCGAGACCCCGCTGGCGGGAGAACTCGATGAACGTGCTGGGCGTCGACATCACGGTCACGCCGCCGGCCAGGGCGAGCGAGCACTCACCTGACCGCAGTGCCTGGGCGGCCCAGTGCAGGGCGACCAGAGAGGACGAGCAGGCGGTGTCGACGGTGACCGCAGGCCCCTCGAAGCCGAAGGTGTACGAGACACGCCCGGAGGCCACGCTGCCCGCGCTGCCCTGGCCCTGGAAGCCCTCGAACTCCTTGCCGCCCAGCAGGCTGCCGTAGTCGTGGTACATGACGCCGGCGAAGACGCCGGTGCGGCTGTCACGGAGGCTGAGCGGGTCGATCCCGGCCCGCTCGATGGCCTCCCAGGAGGTCTCAAGGAGCAGACGCTGCTGCGAGTCGGTGGCCATCGCCTCACGCGGGCTCATGCCGAAGAAGTCGGGGTCGAAGTCGCCCGCGTCGTGCAGGAATCCACCGGAGCGGGTGTACGAGGTGCCGGTGTGCTCGGGGTCCGGGTGGTACAGGTTCTCCACGTCCCAGCCGCGGTTGGCCGGGAAGTCGGAGATGGCATCCGTCCCCTCGCTGACCAGGCGCCACAAGTCCTCGGGTGAGGCGACGTCACCGGGGAAGCGGCAGGCCATGCCGACGATCACGATCGGATCGTCGTCCGTCGGCGGCAGGAGCCTGACAGGGGTGAGGTCCTCGGTCTCGGCGCCGAACAGCTCGGTGAGCAGGTGGTCGGCGAGCGCGGACAGCGTGGGATGGTCGAAGACCATGGTGGCCGACAGGCGCAGACCAGTCGCGGTACGCAGGCGGTTGCGGAGTTCGACCGCGGTGAGGGAGTCGAAGCCGAGGTCACGGAAGGCACGGTCGGCGTCGATGTCGGATCCGGCGGCATGGCCGAGAACCAGGGCAGCGCTCACCCGGACCAGGTCGAGCAGCACCTCGTGGCGCTGCTCGCGGTCGAGCCGGGCGAGTCGCTGGACCAGTCCGGCGTCGGCGCCCTCGACAGCCCCGGTCGCGGCGGCGCGGCGCCCGGGGGTACGGACCAACCCGCGCAGAAGAGCCGGGATCTCCGACCGACCCCGGAAGGCGGCGAGGTCCAGACGGCTCGTCACGACAGCAGCCTCACCGGTGGTGAGAGCCGCGTCGAAGAGGGCGAGACCCTGCTCGACCGTAATAAGCGGCATCCCGGACTCGGAAGCCCGGCGCACATCACGCTCATCTAGCCCGGCCGTCATACCCACACCCTGCTGCCAGGGACCCCAAGCCAGCGAGATTGCGGGCAGACCAACAGACTCACGGTGAGCGGCGAGCGCGTCCAAGAAGGTGTTGCCAGCAGCGTAGTTGGCCTGGCCGGCACCACCGAACACACCGGCGACGGACGAGAAGACCACGAACGCGTCCAGGTCCAGGTCCCGCGTCGCCTCATGCAGGTTCCACGCGCCATCCACCTTGGGCCGCAGCACCGTGGCAAGCCGCTCACCGGTCAGCGAGCCAAGCACACCGTCGTCGAGAACACCAGCGGTGTGGACCACAGCGGTGAGCGGATGCTCCGCGACCAGCGCGGCCACCGCATCCCGGTCGGCGACATCACACGCCGCCACCGAAACCTCGGCACCCAGGCCCTCCAGCTCCGCCACCAACTCGGCGGCACCCGCGGCGTCCAGACCGGAACGGCTGGTCAGCAGCAGACGCCGCACCCCACGCTCCGCGACCAGGTGACGAGCCACCAGACCACCCAGACCACCGGTACCACCCGTCACCAGCACCGTCCCCTCCGACGACCAGGCGGTCCCGGCTGCGGAGTCGGCGGTGGCGCGGGTCAGGCGGGCGACGAGAGCACGGCCGCCGCGCAGCGCGAGCTGCGGCTCGTCCAGGGCGAGGGCACGGGCGACGACGGAGTCGGAGGCACCGTCGGCGTCCAGGTCGACCAGCCCGAAGGCACCCGGGTTCTCGGTCTGGGCCGAACGGACCAGGCCCAGCAGGGCGGACGCGGCGAGGTCGGTAGCCGGGGCGTCGTCGGTGGCGACGGCACCGCGGGTGACGAGGACCAGACGAGAGCCGCTGAACCGGTCCTCCGCCAGCCACTCCTGAAGGAGGGTCAGGGCGGCGGCGGTACGGGTGTGCACGGCGCCCGGCGTGTCATCGGGGTCGGAACCGGCCGTCAGCGGGACCAGTACGGCACCGGGAACCGGCGCGTCGGCCGCGAGCAGCTCGGCGAGGGTCGCATACCGGACGGCGCCGTCGCCGAGGGCTTCGGCCAGGTCGTCGGTGTCCGGGCCAAGCAGGGCGAGGCTCTCGGAGGCCGTGCCGTCGGGCAGCGGGACCGGGGTCCAGTCGAGGCGGAAGAGCGCATCACGCAGCTGTCCAGCGTCGCTGGACAACTGGTCGGCGTCGACAGGGCGCGCGAGCAACCGGGCGATGGAGACCACGGGCCGACCGGCCGGGTCGGCGGCGGTGACGGACAGCGCGTTCGGCCCCGCCGGGGCGAGCCGGACGCGCAGCGCGGTGGCGCCGGAGGCGTGCAGGCTGACGCCCTCCCACGAGAACGGAAGACCACCGTCGTCATCGGTGAGCAACGCCGGGTGCAGGGCAGCGTCGAGCAGTGCGGGATGCACAGCGAAACCGGCCGCGTCCTCGCCGCCCTCCTCGGGCAACATGACCTCCGCATACAGCACCTCACCCGCGCTCCAAGCAGCAGTGAGGCCCTGGAAGAGCGGACCGTAGCCGAAGCCGCGGGCGGCGAAGCGCTCGTAGCAGCCTTCGGTGTCGAGGGCCTGGGCGCCGGCCGGCGGCCACACCGTGGTGTCGAGGGCGGTGCCGGTGTCGGCGATGTCGGACAGAGTGCCCGAGGCATGCAGCGTCCAGACACCGTCGGTGGCGTCCTCCGGACGGGCGTGCACCGTAATGGCGCGCCGACCACCATCATCAGCGCTGCCCACACGAATCTGGATCAGCACGGCGCCGTCCTGCGGAAGCACCAGCGGCGCCGCGAGGGTGAGTTCCTCGACCCGTTCGCAGCCGACCTCGTCACCCGCACGGATCGCGAGGTCGACAAAGGCGGTGCCGGGTAGCAGGACGGTGCCCGTCACGGCGTGGTCGGCCAGCCACGGGTGAGACTGGAGTGACAGACGACCCGTGAGCAACACGCCCTCCCCGCCGGGGAGTTCCACGGCGGCGCCGAGCAGGGGGTGGGAGGCGGAGCCGAGTCCGGCGGCGCGCATGTCGTGCGGGTGCGCCGCTGGGGCCGCGGGCCAGAACCAGCGGTGCTGGAAGGCGTAGGTCGGCAGGTCGACGCGGGCGGCTCCGCCGTCGGTGAACGCGGATGCCCAGTCGGCGTCGATGCCGAGGACGTGCAGTCGGCACAGGGCGGTGACGAGGGCCTGCTCCTCGTCCCGGTCCCTGCGCAGCAGCGGCACGGTGACGGCGTCCTCGGTGGCGGACTGCTGTGCCATGACGGACAGCACACCGTCGGGGCCGAGTTCGACGAAGGTGGTGACGCCGTGCTCGCCGAGGGTGCCGACGCAGTCGGCGAACCGTACGGCCTCGCGGACGTGACGCACCCAGTAGTCCGCCGAGCACAGCTCCTCGGGTGTGGCGAGAGCGCCGGTCAGGTTCGACACCACCGGAATCACCGGCGCCGCGAACGCCAACTCCTCGACCACGGCCCGGAACTCGTCGAGCATCGGGGTCATCAGCGGCGAGTGGAAGGCGTGGCTGACCCGCAGCCGGCTGGTGCGCCGTCCCTGCTCGGTGAAGTGCCCGGCGACCGCGAGGGCGGCGGCCTCGGTGCCGGACACGACCACGGACGATGGTCCGTTGACGGCGGCGATGGAGACGTCGTCGGTGAGGAGCGGGAGGACCTCGTCCTCGGTGGCCTCGACGGCGATCATGGCGCCGCCCTCGGGCAGCGCCTGCATGAGGGCCGCACGGGCGGCGACGAGACGGCAGGCGTCCTCCAGGGTGAGCACACCGGCGACGTGCGCGGCGGCTATCTCGCCGATGGAGTGGCCGGCCACGAAGTCAGGCCTCACACCCCAGGACTCCACCAGCCGGTAGAGGGCCACCTCGACGGCGAACAGCGCGGGCTGGGTCCACCCGGTCTCGTTCAGCAGACCGGCGTCCTCACCCCACATCACCTCCCGCAGCGAACCCTCCAACTCGCCGTCCAGGACGGCGAGTACGGCGTCCAGGGCCTCGGCGAACACGGGGACCCTGCCGTACAGCTCCCGGCCCATGCCGAGGCGCTGGGAGCCCTGTCCGGAGAACAGGAACGCGGTGCGGCCGCCGCGGGCGGTGCCGGTCAGCAGCGCGCTGTCGTCGGTCCCGGCGGCGAGGGCCGCGAGGGCGCGGAGCGCCTCGGTGCGGTCGGCGCCGAGGACGGCGGCGCGGTGGTCGAAGACGGAGCGGCTGGTGAGCAGGGAGTACGCGATGTCGGCCGACCGGGTCTCGGGGTGCGCCTCGACATGGGCGAGCAGCCGGGCGGCCTGGTCGCGCAGGGCCTCGGGGGTCTTCGCGGACAGCGGCCAGGGGGCGACAGGGAGTTCCTCGGAGGGGCCGCGCGGGGCGGCCGGGGGCGCGGTGGCGGCCGGCTGCTCGATGATGACGTGGGCGTTGGTGCCGCTGATGCCGAAGGAGGAGACACCGGCGCGGCGCACCCGGTCCGTCTCGGGCCACTCCGTCTGCTCGGTGAGCAGTTCGACGGCGCCGGCGTCCCAGTCGACGTGTGAGGACGGGGCGTCCACGTGCAGGGTCCGCGGGAGCACACCGTGCCGCATCGCCATGATCATCTTGATGACGCCGGCGACGCCCGCGGCGGCCTGGGTGTGGCCGATGTTGGACTTCACGGAGCCGAGCCACAGAGGCCGCTCGGGGTCACGGTCACGGCCGTAGGTGGCGATGAGCGCCTGGGCCTCGATCGGGTCGCCCAGCGTCGTACCCGTGCCGTGCGCCTCCACCACGTCCACGTCACCGGTCGACAGTCCACCGTTGGCGAGGGCCTGGCGGATGACGCGCTGCTGGGACGGGCCGTTGGGGGCGGTCAGGCCGTTGGAGGCGCCGTCCTGGTTGACGGCGGAGCCGCGCAGCACGGCGAGGATCTCGTGGCCGTTGCGGATCGCGTCGGACCGGCGCTCCAGGACGAGCATGCCGACGCCCTCGGACCAGGCGACGCCGTCGGCGGCCTCGGCGAACGCCTTTGAGCGGCCGTCGGCGGCCAGGCCCCGCTGGCGGGAGAAGTCGACGAAGGTGCTGGGCGTCGACATGACGGTGACGCCGCCGGCCAGGGCGAGCGTGCACTCCCCCGCGCGCAGGGCCTGGGCGGCGAGGTGCATGCCGACGAGGGAGGAGGAGCAGGCGGTGTCGACGGTGACGGCGGGGCCCTCCAGGCCCAGGGTGTACGAGACGCGGCCGGAGGCGACGCTGGGGGCGCTGCCGTTGCCGCGGAAGGCCTCGTACTCGTCGCCGGTGAGGATGGTGCCGTAGTCGTTGTACATGACGCCGGCGAAGACGCCGGTGCGGCTGCCGCGCAGGCTGAGCGGGTCGATGCCGGCCCGCTCGACGGCCTCCCAGGACAGTTCGAGCAGCAGGCGCTGCTGGGAGTCGGTGGAGAGTGCCTCGCGCGGGCTCATGCCGAAGAAGTCGGCGTCGAAGGAGCCGGCGTCGTGGAGGAACCCGCCGGCGCGCACATAGGTGTGTCCGGGGCGGTCGGGGTCCGGGTCGTAGAGGTTGTCGAGGTCCCAGCCGCGGTTGACGGGGAACGGGCCGGTGGCGTCGGCACCCTCGGTGACCAGGCGCCACAGGTCCTCGGGCGAGGTGACGCCGCCCGGGTAGCGGCAGGCCATGCCCACGATGACGATCGGGTCGTCGGTGGTGGCCGGGAGGGCGCCGGCGGGGCTGGGCAGGGGTGTGTCGTCGGCGGTGCCGAGGAGTTCGTCGCTCAGGTGGTCGGCGAGCGCGTTCGGCGTCGGGTAGTCGAACACCATGGTCGCGGGCAGCCGCAGACCGGTGGCGGCGTTGAGGCCGTTGCGCAGTTCGACCGCGGTCAGCGAGTCGAAGCCGAGGTCCTGGAACTGGCGGGCGGCCTCCACCTGGTCGGCGTCGGCGTGGCCGAGGACCTGGGCGATCTGGGTGCGGACCAGGGCGAGGAGGGTCTCGCGGCGGGCGGCGGCGTCCAGGCCGGCCAGCCGCTGGGCGAGGCTGTCGGCGGTCACCGACACCTGGGCGGCGGCGCGGCGCACGGTGGTGCGGATCAGACCGCGCAGCAGCGGCGCGACCTCGCCCTGGGTGCGCAGCACGGCCAGGTCGAGGCGGACCGGCAGGAGGGCGGGCCCGCCGGTGGCGAGGGCCGCGTCGAAGAGGGCGACGCCCTGCTCGACGGTGAGCGGCGGCATGCCGGAGCGGGCGATGCGCTCGACGTCGATGTCGGACAGGGTGCCGGTCATGCCGACGCTCTGGGTCCAGGGGCCCCAGGCGAGGGAGGTGGCGGTCAGGCCGAGGGCCTTGCGGTGGGCGGCGAGGGCGTCCAGGAAGGCGTTGCCGGCCGCGTAGTTGCCCTGTCCGGGGCTGCCGAGGGTGGCGGCGACGGACGAGAAGAGCACGAACGCGTCGAGGTCCAGGTCCCGGGTGAGCTCGTGCAGGTGCCAGGCGGCGTCGGCCTTGGGCCGCAGCACGGTGTCGAGGCGCTCGGGGGTGAGGGAGCCGATGACGCCGTCGTCGACCACGCCGGCGGTGTGCACGACGGCGCTCAGCGGGTGCGCGGCGGGCACCCGGGCGAGGAGGGCGGTGAGCGCCTCCCGGTCGGTGACGTCGCACGCGGCGATGTCGACGGAGGCGCCGAGTGCGGTGAGTTCGCCGGCGAGGGCGCGGGCGCCGTCGGCGGCCGGGCCGCGGCGGCTGGCGAGCAGCAGGTGGCGGACGCCGTGTTCGGTGACGAGGTGGCGGGCGAGGACGCCGCCGAGTCCGCCGGTGCCGCCGGTGATCAGGACGGTGCCGTCCGGGTTCCAGTCGGCGGGGGTGCCGGGCGCGGGCACCCGGGCCAGCCGGGCGGTGAGGACGTCGGAGCCGCGTACGGCGAGGTCGGGTTCGTCGTACGCGGCGGTCAGGGCCGTCACCAGGGCCGCGGGGTCGGCGGGGGTGTCGGTGGCGAGGTCGAGGAGGGCGAAGCGGCCGGGGTTCTCGGTGCGGGCGGTGCGGATCAGACCGGCGGCCGCGGCGGCCGCGAGGTCGCCGCCCTCGGTGGCGTCGTGGGTGACGAGGACGAGCCGGGCGTCGGCGAACCGGTCCTCCGTCAGCCAGTGCTGGGCCAGGCCGAGTACGGCGGCGGCGGTGGTGTGGGCGGCGTCGGCGGCCGGGGTGACCTGCTCGCCGGGCAGGGCGGTGAGCACGGTCGCGGGCACCGGGGCGGTGTCCGCGGCCAGTGCGGCCAGGTCGGGGTGGGTGGTGACGTGGACGCCGGTGGCGCGCAGCGCGTCGGCGAGGCCGGCCGGGTCGGCGCCGACGAGGGCGACGGTCTCCGGGGGCTGCCCGGGCAGGCTCCGCAGCGGGGTCCACTCGACGTGGAAGAGGGAGTCGCGGTGGACGGCCCCGGAGGTGCCGGGGGTGTCCTTGGGGACGGCGCGGGAGACCAGGGAGTCCACGGACAGGACGGTGCCGCCCGCGGTGTCGTACACGGCGATGGAGACGGTGTCCTCGCCCGCGGAGGTGATCCGGGCGCGGACGGTGGTGGCGCCGGACGCGGCGAGGTGCACGCCCTGCCAGGCGAACGGCAGCCCGCCCTGGCTGATGGCGCCGAGGTCGGTGTAGGCGGCGGAGTGCTGGGCGGCGTCCAGGAGCGCGGGGTGCAGGCCGAAGTCGGCGGGGTCGGTGCCGGCGTTCTCGGGGACGGCGACCTCGGCGAACACGTCGGTGCCGCGGCGCCAGGCGGCGCGCAGGCCCCGGAAGGCGGGCCCGTAGTCGAAGCCGAGGCCGGCCAGGCGCTCGTAGCAGCCGTCGAGGTCGACCTGTTCGGCGCCTTCGGGCGGCCAGACGGTGGCGTCGAAGGCGGCGTCGGGGGCGCCGGCCCCGGTGGTGAGGACACCGGTGGCGTGCTGCGACCAGGGCAGGTCGAAGCCGTCCTCGACCCGGGAGAAGATGCCGAGCGGGCGGCGGCCCGCGGGGTCGGGGGCGCCCACCCGGACCTGGAGCTGGACGGCGCCGCGTTCGGGGAGCACCAGCGGGGCGGCGAGGGCGAGTTCCTCGACGCGGTCGCAGCCGGCCTCGTCGCCCGCGCGGATGGCGAGTTCGACGAAGGCGGTGCCGGGCAGCAGTGCGCGGCCCTGGACGGCGTGATCGGCGAGCCAGGGGTGGGAGTGGACGGAGAGCCTGCTCGTGAACAGGAACCCTTCGTCGTCGGCGAGTTCGACGGCCGCGCCGAGCAGCGGGTGGTCGGCGGAGCCGAGTCCGGCGGCGGTGACGTCCTGGGTGGAGCGGCCCGCGGCCGGCCAGAACCGCTGGTTCTGGAAGGGGTAGGTGGGCAGGTCGGCACGCAGGGCGCCGGTGGTGTCGAAGAGGCGGGCCCAGCGGACGGTGAGGCCGCGGACGTGCACCCGGGCGAGTCCGGTGAGGGCGGACTCCTCCTCGGGGCGGTCCTTGCGCAGCAGCGGGACGGCGGTGGTGCCCTCGGGCAGCGACTCCTGCGCCATCGCGGACAGCACGCCGTCGGGGCCGACTTCGAGGATGGTGGTGACGCCGCGGGCGGCGAGGGTGGTGACGCCGTCGGCGAAGCGGACGGCCTCGCGGACGTGGCGGACCCAGTAGTCGGCGGTACACAGGTCGGCGGGGTCGGCGACGGCGCCGGTCAGGTTGGAGACGACCGGGATGCGCGGCTCGTGGTAGGCGAGGCCCTGGGCGACGCGGCGGAACTCCTCCAGCATCGGTTCCATGAGCGGCGAGTGGAACGCATGGCTGACCCGCAGGCGGGTGGCTTTGCGGTCCTGAGCCTCGAAGTGGGCGGCGATCGCGGCGACTTCGTGCTCGTCACCGGCGACGACCACCGACGACGGCCCGTTGACCGCGGCGATCGAGACCCGCTCCGTCAGGTGCGGAAGCACCTCCTCCTCCGTCGCGCGCACCGCGAGCATCGCACCGCCCCGCGGCAGCTTCTGCATCAGGCGGGCGCGGGCGGCGACCAGTTGGCAGGCGTCCTCCAGCGACAGCACCCCGGCGACATGCGCCGCGGCGATCTCACCGATGGAGTGGCCACCGACGTAGTCGGGGGTGACGCCCAGGGAGGAGACGAGGCGGTAGAGGGCCACCTCGACGGCGAACAGCGCGGGCTGGGTCCAGCCGGTCTCGCTCAGGAGGCCGGCGTCGGAGCCCCAGACGACCTCGCGCAACGGGCGGCCGGTGTGGCGGTCGAGGAGGGCGGCGATCTCGTCGAAGGCCTCGGCGAACACCGGGAAGCGGGCGTGCAGTTCGCGGCCCATGCCGAGGCGCTGGGAGCCCTGTCCCGAGAACAGGACGGCCGAGGCGCCGTCGTCGACCGAGCCGTGGGCGATCTCGGCGGCGCCCGAGGCGTCGCTGCCGGCGCAGAGCAGGACGGCGCGGTGCTCGAAGGTGGCGCGCCCGTCGGCGAGCGCGAAGCCGATGTCGAGCGGGTCGGCGCCCGGGTGGCCCGCGAGGTGAGCGGCGAGGCGCTCGCGCTGGGCGTCGAGGGCGGCGGCGGTACGGCCGGACAGGGTCCACGGGACGAGCGCGGGGCGGACGGCGGGGTCCGGGGCGGGGCGCTCGGGCGCGGCGGGGGCCTGTTCGAGGATGAGGTGGGCGTTGGTGCCGCTGATGCCGAAGGAGGAGACACCGGCCCGGCGGGCGCGGCCGGTCTCGGGCCAGTCGACGGCGCGGTCGAGGAGTTCGACCGAGCCGGCGGTCCAGTCGACGTTGCTGGTCGGCCGGTCGGAGTGGAGGCTTCGCGGCAGGACGCCGTGCTGGATCGCCATGATCATCTTGATCACGCCTGCGGCGCCGGAGGCGGCCTGGGCATGACCGATGTTCGACTTGACGGAGCCGAGCCACAGGGGCCGTTCGCGGTCCTGGCCGTAGGTGGCGAGCAGCGCCTGGGCCTCGATGGGGTCGCCGAGGGTGGTGCCGGTGCCGTGCGCCTCGACCGCGTCGACGTCCGCGGCGGTCAGGTGCGCGCTGTCCAGGGCGGCGCGGATGACGCGCTGCTGGGACGGGCCGTTGGGGGCGGTGAGGCCGTTGGAGGCGCCGTCCTGGTTGATGGCGGAGCCGCGCAGCACGGCGAGGACCGTGCGGCCCTCGCGCTGGGCGTCGGACAGCCGCATCAGGACGAACAGGCCGGCGCCCTCGGCCCAGCCGGTGCCGTCGGCGTCGTCGGAGAACGGCTTGCAGCGGCCGTCGGCGGCCAGTCCGCTCTGCGAGGTGAACGCGACGAACGGGTGGGGCGTCGCCATGACGGACGCGCCGCCCGCCAGAGCGATGGAGCATTCGCCGCCCCTCAGTGCCTGCACGGCCAGGTGCAGGGAGACCAGCGACGAGGAACAGCCGGTGTCGACGGTGACCGCCGGGCCCTCGGCGCCCAGGAAGTAGGAGAGCCGGCCGGAGATCACGCTGGCGGCGTGACCGGTGGTGGAGTACACCTCGGCGTCCTCGTCGGACGCCTTGATGACCTCCGCGTAGTCCTGGCCCGTGGTGCCCATGAACACGCCCGTGCGGCTGCCGCGCAGCGTGGAGGGGTCGATGCCGGCCCGCTCCAGGGCCTCCCAGGCGATCTCCAGGAGGATACGCTGCTGCGGGTCCATCGCTACGGCCTCGCGGGGCGAGATGCCGAAGAACCCGGGGTCGAAGCCGGCGGCGTCCCACAGGAAGCCGCCGACCTGGGCGAGGCTGCTGCCCTCGCCGCCGCCCGCCAGCCGGTCCAGGTCCCAGCCGCGGTCGGTCGGGAACGGGCCGATGACGTCGCGGCCCTGGGCGACGAGCTCCCACAGGTCCTCGGGGGAGGCGACGCCGCCGGGGAAGCGGCAGCCGATGCCGACGACGGCGATCGGCTCCGCCGCCGAGGCGACCAGCTGCTCGTTCTGCTTGCGCAGCCGCTCGATCTCCTTCAGGGACGACCGCAGCGCCTCGACGTATTTGTTGGGGGACGTGCTCATCGTGTTCCAGCTCTCTTTCAGTTCGCCGAGTTCTGGGCGGCCAGCCGCAGCAGCTCTTCGGCGTCCATGTCGTCGAGGGAGTCCGCCGTGTCGTCCGTGGCGGGGGCGCTGTCCTCAACGTCGTCGGACTCGGCGAGTTTCAGCACCATGTCGAGGAGGCCCGCCTTGCGCAGCCGTCCGATCGGGACGGTGGCCAGGGCCTCGCGGATGCGGGCGTCGGGGTCGTCGGCGCGGCCCGTGTCCGCGTCATCGGGTGCGGTGCCGTAGAGCAGCGAACCGATGTGCTGGGCGAGGGCCGCGGGGGTCGGGTAGTCGAAGACCAGGGCGGCCGGCAGCGGCAGCCCGAGGGCGGAGCGGAGACGGTTGCGCAGTTCGACGGCGGTGACGGAGTCGAAGCCGACGTCGCGGAAGGCGCGGGAGGCGGGCACCGCGTCGGGGCTGTCGTGGCCGAGGGTCGCGGACGCCTCGGCGCGGACGGTTTCGACGAGGGCCCGGCCGCGTTCGGCGGTGGGCAGCCCGTCCAGGCGGGCGCGCAGCGGCGGTACGGCCGTGTCGGCGCCGCCGTCGGCCGGGCCCTCGTCGCTGAGGGCCGAGACGGCCTCCGGGACGGTGCTCAGCAGGGCGCTGGGACGGTTCGCGGTGAAGGCGGGCGCGAACAGCTCCCAGTCCATCAGGGTGACGGCGAGCGCGGTGTCGTCGTCCTCCAGCATCTGGTCGAGCGCGCCCAGCGCGTGTTCCGGTTCCATGGCCAGGACGCCCTGGCGGACGAGCCGGTCGTGGACCTCGGGGTCGGTGGCCATGCCGACCTCGCCCCAGGTGCCCCAGGCCACCGACGAGGCGGTCAGACCGAGGGACCTGCGGTGCTCGGCGAGGGCGTCGAGGTAGGCGTTGGCGGCGGCGTAGCCGGGCTGGCCGCCACTGCCCCAGACTGCGGCGCCGGACGAGAACAGGACGAACGCGTCCAGGTCGAGGCCGGCGGTCAGTTCGTGCAGGTGCCGGGCGGCGGTCAGCTTGGCGCGCATCAGCGCGTCGAGCCGGTCGAGCGTCAGGTCGGCGACCGGGGCGTCGCCGTGGGCGACACCGGCGGAGTGGAAGACGGCGGTGAGCGGCGCGTCCTCGGGCAGTCCCGCCAGGAGCGCGGCGAGCGCGTCCCGGTCGGCGGCGTCGCACGCGGCGATGGTCACGCGGACGCCCAGCTGCTCCAGTTCGGCGCGGAGTTCGGCCGCTCCCGGGGCGTCGGCGCCGCGCCGGCTGGTCAGCACCAGGTGTGCGGCGCCCTGTTCGGCGAGGCGGCGGGCGACCCGGCCGCCGATGCCGCCGGTGCCGCCGGTGACGAGGACGGAGCCGCGGACCGGCGGGCGCTTCCCCGAGCCGGGTGCGGCCGGGGCGGCGTGCGCGAGGCGGCGGGCGAGGACGCCCGAGCCGCGGATCGCGAGCTGGTCCTCACCGCCCGCGTCGGCGAGCAGCCCGGTGAGCCGGGCGGCGGCCCGGGAGTCGACCGTCTCCGGCAGGTCGATGAGTCCGCCCCACCGGTCGGGGTGTTCGAGGCCGATGACACGGCCGAGGCCCCACAGCGCGCCCTGGGCGGGGCTGCTGAGGACGTCGCCGCGGCCGGCGGCGACACCGCCCCGGGTCAGGCACCACAGGGGCGCGGTGAGCCCCGCGTCGCCGAGGGCCTGGACGAGGGCGAGGGTCTGGGCGAGGCCGAGGGGCACGGACCCGAAGTCGGTGTGGAGCGGCTCGGCGGCGGCGAGCAGCGAGACCACGGCGTGGAACTCCCCCTCGTCCTCCCCGAGTTGAGCGAGCTGCGCGGCCCAGGCCGTGCGGTCGGTGCCCTTGGCCTCGAAGAGGACGGTGTCCGGGCCGAGCGCGTCGAGGACGGCGGCGACCCAGGGGGCGCCCGCGTGGTCCGGCGAGATCACCGCCAGCAGCCGCCCGGCGGGCCGGGCCGTGCCGGGTTCGGCGACGCGGTTCCACTCGACGTGGTAGCGCAGGGCGTCCACGCGGGAGCGGGTGAGGGAGCGGGTGCGCCAGGCGGACAGCGCGGGCAGCACGTCGCCGAGACGGGAGGCGCCGTCGTCGGCGGGGATGCCGAGTTCACCGGCGAGCGCGGCGAGGTCCTGGCTCTCGACCAGTTCCCAGAACGCGGCGTCGGAGGCGGCGGCGGTGCCCGGGGCGGCGGTCTTGGGCTCGGGCCAGAAGTCCTGGCGCTGGAAGGGGTAGGTCGGCAGGTCGACCGGCGCGTACGCGGGGCGGTCGAAGACGGTGCTCCAGTCGACGGCGATGCCGTGGGTGTGCGCCTCGGCGAGCGAGGTGAGGAACCGGCGGCGGTCGCCGTCGTCGCGGCGCAGCGTGCCGAGGACGGCACCGGTCTCGGCCACCTCCTGCTGAAGAGTCTCCTGCGTCTCCTGGATCGGGGCGGCCAGCACCGGGTGCGGGCTGATCTCCACGAACACACGGTGTCCGGCGGCGATGAGGGCGCGGGTGGCGTCCTCCATCAGCACCGTCTGCCGCAGGTTGGTGTACCAGTAGGAGCCGTCGAAGGCCGCCTCGTCGAGCCGGGCGCCGGTGACGGTCGAGTAGAACGGCACCTCGGGGGTGCGGGGGCTGACGGGGGCGAGGACGCGGGCGAGTTCGTCGCGCACGGCCTCGACGTGCCGGCCGTGCGAGGCGTAGTCCACGGACACCCTGCGGGCGCGTACGTTCTGCTCGCGGCAGGTTTCGAGGAGTTCGTCGAGGGCGTCGGCGTCGCCGGAGACGATCACCGAGGAGGGGCCGTTGACGGCGGCGACGGACAGTGCCTCGCCCCAGGGTCCGAGGAGTTCGGTGACGCGTTCGGCGGGCGCGGAGACGGACATCATGCCGCCGAGCCCGGACAGCTGGGGCAGGGCCTGGCTGCGCAGCGCCACGACGAGGGCGGCGTCCTCGAGGCTGAGCGCCCCGGCGACGCAGGCGGCGGCGATCTCGCCCTGCGAGTGGCCGACCACGGCGGCCGGTTCGACGCCGTGGGCCCGCCACAGCGCGGTGAGGGCGACCATCATCGAGAACAGGGCGGGCTGGACGACGTCCACGCGCTCCATCAGTTCCGGGTCGCCCTCGCCGGCCAGGACCTCGTGCAGGGACCAGTCGGTGTACGGGGCGAGCGCCGCGGCGCAGTCGTCGACGGCGGCGCGGAACACCTCGGAGGTGGCGAGGAGTTCGCGGCCCATCCCCCACCACTGGGAGCCCTGGCCCGGGTAGACGAAGACGGGTCCCGTGGAGTCCGGTCCGGCGGTGCCGGTGACGACGCCGGGGGCGGACGCGGAGGACACCACGGCTTCCAGGCCGCGGGCGAAGTCCTCGGGCCGGCTGCCGAGGACGACGGCGCGGTGGTCGAAGGCGGTCCGGGTGGTGGCCAGGGCGTGTCCGACGCTGGCGGGCGTGGCGGCGGCGCCGGCCGTCGCGGTCAGCAGCCGGGACGCCTGCTCGCGCAGCGCCCGCGCGGACTTGGCGGACAGCGGCCAGGGGACGAGCGGGGCGTCCTCGGGGTCCTCGGTCGGCTCCTCGACGGGCTCTTCGGCGGGCGGGGCCTGCTCCAGGAGGAGGTGGGCGTTGGTGCCGCTGATGCCGAAGGAGGAGACACCGGCCCGGCGGGGGCGGTCCTCGGCGGTGGGCCAGGCGGTGCGCTCGCGCAGCAGGGTGACGGCGCCGGAGGTCCAGTCGACGTGGCTGGAGGGCTCGTCGACGTGCAGGGTGCCGGGCAGTTCGCCGGCCTGCATGGCCATCACCATCTTGATGACGCCGGCGACGCCCGCGGCGGCCTGGGTGTGGCCGATGTTGGACTTCACCGAGCCCAGCAGCAGCGGCTTGTCCTCGTCGCGGCCCTGGCCGTACGTGGCGAGCAGGGCGCCCGCCTCGATGGGGTCGCCGAGCTTGGTGCCGGTGCCGTGCGCCTCGACCACGTCGATGTCGGCGGTGCCGAGTCCGGCGTTGGCGAGGGCCTGGCGGATGACGCGCTGCTGGGAGACGCCGTTGGGGGCGGTGAGGCCGTTGGAGGCGCCGTCCTGGTTGATGGCGGAGCCGCGGACCACGGCGAGGACGCGGTGGCCGTGGCGGCGGGCGTCGGAGAGCTTCTCCAGCAGGACGACGCCGACGCCCTCGGCGAGGGTCATGCCGTCGGCGGCCTCCGCGAACGGCTTGCAGCGGCCGTTCTCGGCCAGCGCCCGCTGCCGGCTGAAGCCGACGAACGCGTGCGGGGTGGCCATGACGGCGGCGCCGCCGGCCAGGGCGAGGCTGCTCTCGCCGCTGCGCAGGGACTGGCAGGCCAGGTGCATCGCGACCAGCGAGGAGGAGCAGGCGGTGTCGACGGTGACCGCCGGGCCCTCAAGACCGAGCAGGTAGGAGACACGGCCGGACAGCACGCTGGCCGCGGTGCCGGTCATCATGTGCACCTCGGTGCCCTCGGTGCCGTTCTGGACGCTGCTGGAGTAGTCCTGGTAACTGGCGCCGAAGAAGGTGCCGGTGGCACTGGAGCGCAGCGACTCGGGGTCGATGCCGGCCCGCTCCAGGACCTCCCAGGAGGTTTCGAGGAGCAGCCGCTGCTGCGGGTCCATCGACAGCGCCTCGCGGGGCGAGATGCCGAAGAACCCGGGGTCGAAGCCGGCCGCCTCGTGCAGGAACCCGCCGTGCACGGAGTAGGTGCGGCCCTGCCGGTCGGGGTCGGGGTCGTAGAGGCCGTGGGCGTCCCAGCCGCGTTCGGCGGGGAACTCGGAGATGGCGTCGGCGCCGTCGAGGGCGAGCCGCAGCAGCTCCTCCGGGGTGCTCGCGCCGCCGGGGAAGCGGCAGCTCATGCCGACGATGACGATCGGGTCGTCGTCGGCGCCGGCGCCGGCGACCGCGGCGGCGGGCCGGTCGCCGGCCGTGCCGGTGGTGCCGAGCGCGGTGGACTTGAGGAAGGTGGCGAGCGCGACCGCGTTCGGGTGGTCGAAGACCATGGTGGACGGCAGGGTGAGCCCGGTCGCGGCGACGAGGCGGTTGCGCAGGTCGACGGCGGTCACCGAGTCGAAGCCGATGTCGCGGAAGGCGCGGCGCTCCGGGACGGTGTCGGCGGAGGCGTGGCCGAGGACGGCGGCGGTCTCCTCGCGGACCAGGGCGAGCACGATCCGGTCCTGCTCGGCGGCGGACACACCCTGGAGGCGGGCGGCCAGGCCGCCGGCGGCGGTGGCCGCCGCGGCGGGCGCGGCCCGGTCGGCCAGCAGCCGCGCGACCTCGGGGATCCGGTCGAACAGGCGCGAGGGGCGTCCCGCGGTGAAGACGTCGTGGTACGTGCCCCAGTCGATGTCCATGAGGCCGATGACGGTCTCGTCGTCCTCCATGACGCGCTGGAGGGCGGTCAGCGCCAGCTCCGGGTCGAGGTACTCCAGGCCGCTGCGGCGGATCTGGTGCGGGTCGGCCAGTTCGCGTTCGAGGTCGTCGGGCCACTTGCCCCAGTGGATGGAGGTGGCGCGGGCGCCGCGGGCGCGGCGCTGTTCGGCGAGCGCGGACAGGTAGGCGTTGCCCGCGACGTACGCGGCGTGCACGCCGCTGCCCCACATGCCGGCGGTGGAGGAGTACAGGACGAAGTCGTCCAGCTCCTCGTCGTCGAGGAGTTCGTCGAGGATCCGTGCGCCGGTGACCTTGGCGTGCACGACCTCGGCGAACGCGTCGACGGTGGTGTCGGCGAGGGCGGACAGTTCGATGACGGCGGCGGTGTGCACGACCGTGCGGACGGTGCGGCCCTCGGCCTTCAGGCCGTCGAGGAGGGCGGCGACCGCGTCGCGGTCGGTGATGTCGCAGGCCGCGAACTGCGTCTCGGTGCCCGCCGCTTCGAGTTCGGCGGCGAGTTCGGCCGCGCCGGGGGCGTCGGCGCCGCGGCGGCTGAGCAGTACGAGGTGCTCGGCGCCGTGGGCGGACAGGTGGCGGGCGAGTCCGGGGGCGAGGGTGCCGGAGCCGCCGGTGACGAGGGTGGTGCCGCGCGGCGTCCAGGAGCGGGTCCTGCGGCGGGTGTCGCCGCTCGCGCGGATGACGCGGCGGGCGAGGACGCCGGCGGGCCGGATGGCGAGCTGGTCGTCGTCGCCGAGCGCGCCGGCGAGGGCGGCGGCGAGCCGCTGGGCGGTGCGGGGGTCGAGGATGCCGGGCAGGTCGACGACGCCGCCCCAGCGGTGGGGGTGTTCGACGGCGACGGTCCAGCCGAGACCGGCGACCTGGCTCTGCAGCGGCCGGGTGACGGGGTCGGACGGGCCGGTGGAGAAGGCGCCTCGCGTCAGGAACCACAGCGGGGCGGGGACGCCGGCCTCACCGAGGGCCTGCGCCAGCGACACGGACAGCGCCAGTCCGAGGGTCAGTCCGGGGTGGCGGGCGGAGTCCTGTTCGGCGTCGGCGAGGACGGAGACGATGCCGGTGAGGCCGTCGGTGTCGGTCAGGCGCTCACGCAGGACGGCGGAGTCGGCGCAGGTCTCGTCGAGGACGAGACGGCGCACCTGGGCGCCGCCCGCTTCCAGTGCCTCGGCGACGCCGGTGTCGTCGACGCCGTCGGCGGTGACCAGCAGCCAGGTGCCGTCGAGGGTGGCGCGGGGAACCCGGGCCAGCGGCTCCCAGGTGACCCGGTAGCGCCAGGAGTCGAGGGTGGAGCGCTCGCCGCGCGTGCGGCGCCAGGAGGCGAGGCCGGAGAGGATCGCGGCGACGGACTCCTCGTCCGTGCCGAGCGCTTCGGTGAGGGCGGAGACGTCCGCCTGCTCGACGGCCGCCCAGAACTCGGCGTCCATCGGTGCGGTGGCCGAACGGTCCACGACGGCACGGCTGATCCAGTAGCGCTCGTGCTGGAAGGCGTAGGTGGGCAGGTCGACGCGGGACGCGCCGGTGCCCTCGAACAGCGGGGCCCAGTCGACGTGGACGCCGCGGACGAACACCTGGGCGGCGGAGAGCAGGAAGCGGTCCAGGCCGCCGTTGTCGCGGCGCAGGGTGCCCGAGGCGACACCCGCCACACCGGCGTCGTCGATCATGTCCTGGACGGACATCGACAGCACGGGGTGGGAGCTGACCTCGATGAAGGCGCGGTGCTCGGCGGCGATCAGACCACGCACGGCGTCGGCGAACAGCACGCGTCCGCGCAGGCTGCGGTACCAGTAGCCGGCGTCCATGACGGTGGTGTCGAGCCAGTCGCCGGTGACCGTGGAGAACAGCGGGATCCGCGACGCGGTCGGCGCGACCTCCGCCAGCAGCTGAAGGATCTCGTCGTGCAGATCCTCGACGTGGTGGGAGTGCGAGGCGTAGTCCACGGGGACGCGGCGCACGCGCACGTCCTCGGCGGTGAGCAGGTCGGACAGCTCGTCCAGGGCGCCGGGTTCGCCGGAGACCACGCAGGAGCGGGGGCCGTTCTCGGCGGCGACGGACACCCGCCCGCCGAACGCCTCCAGACGGGCCTCCACATCGGCGACCGGCAGCGCCACCGACATCATCCCGCCCCGGCCCGCGAGGCTCCGCCCGATGGCCTGGCTCCGCAGCGCCACCACACGCGCACCATCACGCAGCGACAACGCACCGGACACCACGGCAGCGGCGATCTCACCCTGCGAGTGACCCACCACCGCGTCCGGCTCCACACCCTGCGCACACCACACCGCGGCCAGGGACACCATCACCGCGAACGACGCGGGCTGGACCACGTCGACACGCTCCAGCGTCGGCGCACCCTCCACGCCCCGCAGCACATCGACCAGGTTCCAGTCCGTGAACTCGGCCAGCGCGTCCCCGCACTCGGCGATCCGCTCCGCGAACACCGACGACTCGTCCAGGAGTCGAGCACCCATGCCCACCCACTGCGAACCCTGACCGGGGAACACGAAGACCGTACGGCCGTCTACGTCGGCGGTTCCCTCGACGAGTCCGCTCCAGGACTGGCCCTCGGCCAGGGCGCGGCTGCCGGTGAGCAGGTCGTCGCGGCCGGCCGCGACGACGACGGCCCGGCGCTCCAGCAGGGCCCGGGAGGAGAGCAGGCTGTGGCCGACGTCCTGGGGGCGTGGCTCGGTGTCGGCGTCGAGGCGGGTGACGAGGGCGGCGGCCTGGTCGCGGAGCGCCTGCTCGGAGTGGGCGGAGAGCAGCCACGGCAGGGCGCCCGGCACGACGGCCGGCCGCTGCGGGGCGTCCTCGGCCCCGGCGTCCTCGGCGGGCACGGGGGCCTGCTCCAGTACGGCGTGGGCGTTGGTGCCGCTGATGCCGAACGAGGACACCGCGGCCCGGCGCGGACGGCCGGTCTCCGGCCAGGCGGTGGCCTCGCTCAGGAGGCGGACGTGCCCCGACTCCCAGTCGACGTGGGCAGAGGGCGACGCGGAGTGCAGGGTCCGGGGCAGCACGCCGTGACGCAGCGCCATGACCATCTTGATGACGCCCGCGACACCCGCGGCGGCCTGGGTGTGGCCGATGTTGGACTTCAGGGAGCCCAGCCACAGGGGCTGTTCGGGGCCGTGCTCCTGGCCGTAGGTGGCGAGCAGGGCCTGCGCCTCGATGGGGTCGCCGAGGCGGGTGCCGGTGCCGTGCGCCTCGACGGCGTCGACGTCGGCGCCGGTGAGGCCGCAGTTGCCCAGGGCCTGGCGGATGACCTGCTCCTGGGCGCGGCCGTTGGGGGCGGTCAGGCCGTTGGAGGCGCCGTCCTGGTTGACGGCGGAGCCGCGCAGCACGGCGAGCACCGGGTGGCCGTTGCGGACGGCGTCGGAGAGCCGTTCGACGACGAGGACACCGACGCCCTCGCCCCAGCCGGTGCCGTCGGCCTCGTCGGAGAACGCCTTGCAGCGGCCGTCGGGGGCCAGGCCGCCCTGGGCGCTGAACTCCACGAAGACGGACGGCTCGGCGAGGATGGTGACGCCGCCGACGACGGCGAGCGAGGACTCCCCGCTGCGCAGCGACCGGGCCGCCATGTGCAGGGCGACGAGGGAGGAGGAGCACGCGGTGTCGACGGTGACCGCCGGGCCCTCGAGACCGTAGACGTAGGAGAGACGGCCGGACAGCACGCTGGCGGCGGTGCCGGTCAGGGCGTGGCCGTGGAGTTCGGCGGCGGTGTCCGCGGAGGGGGCGCCCCAGTGGTAGGAGCCCACGAACACGCCGGTCGAGCTGCCGCGCAGGGAGGTGGGGGCGATACCGGCCCGTTCCAGGGCCTCCCAGGAGACTTCGAGCAGCAGGCGCTGCTGCGGGTCCATGGCGGTCGCCTCGCGCGGCGATATGCCGAAGAACCCGGCGTCGAAGTCGGTGGCCTCGTAGAGGAATCCGCCTTCGTGTGTGGAGCTGCTTCCCTCACCGTTTCCGGTGAGTGCCTCGATGTCCCAGCCGCGGTCGGCGGGAAATCCGGAAATGGCGTCCCCGCCGGATTCCACGAGTTCCCACAGGGATTCCGGCGAGCTCACTCCGCCGGGCAGCCGGCAGCTCATTCCGACGATCGCGACGGGCTCGTTGTCGCGGGATTCCAACTCGCCTATACGGCGGCGTGCGCGTCGCAGATCGTTGGTGACCCGGCGAAGGTAGTCGACAACTTTTTCCTGCTGGTTCTGCTGGGGTTCCGGCATCGGGTCCGTCCTCGTCATCGGGTCGCGAACGAAAGCTGGGAATCCGCTATGTGGTTTCGAACTCTTCATCGATGATGTCGAGCAGCCTGTCGACCGACACCGAGCCGATGTCCTCGTCGGAGAAGTCCTCCCGCGGGGCGGAGTTCCGGCGGAGCGAGGCGACGAGTGCGTCCAGGCGGTCGGCGACGGCCCGGCGTTCGGGGTCGTCGTCCGGCAGGGTCCGCACGACGGCCTCGAACCTGGTGAGTTCGTCGTCGCACGATCCCTGCGGCGGGGAGCCGGACGCGACGAGGAGTTCCCCGATGCGCCGGGCGGCGAGTTCGGGGGTGGGGAAGTTGAAGACGAGGGTGGCCGGCAGCCGCAGTCCGGTCAGCGCGGTGAGGCGGTCGCCGAGTTCCACGCCGGCCAGCGAGTCGAAGCCCAGTTCCTTGAAGACCGCGCGGGGTCCGACCGCGTCCGGGCCCTGGTGGCCGAGGACCGCCGCCGCCTGGGTCCGCACCAGGCCGATGAGCCGGCGTTCACGCTCGGCCGGTGCCAGGGCCGCCATCTCGGCCGCGAAGGTGTCGGGCACCGCGGCGGCGGACGGCTCGGCGGGGGCGGCGCCGGGTACGGCGGCGACGGGCCGGGTGCGGCGCGGGGCCGCGGTGTTCTGGATCCGGGTGCGCGTGGGCGGCCGGGGGGCGGTGCGCTCCTGCTCGGTGAGCCGCCGTACGACGACGGCGTCGGCGGTGAGCACCGGGGCGCCGGTGACGTCGGCGGCGGTCAGGGTCAGGGCTCCGTCGTCGGCGGAGCCGATCCGCACCCGCAGGGCGGTGGCGCCGACGGCGTGCAGCCGGACCCCGCGCCAGGCGACGGGGAGCGTGCCGGTCGTGGTGAGGGCGGCGTGCCGGGCGGCGTCGAGGAGCGCGGGGTGCACCCCGTAGGCGCCGGGGTCGTCGGTGGTGCCGGCCGGGAGTTCGACCTCGGCGAGGACCGCCCCGTCGTGGTGCCAGGCGGCGCGCAGGCCGCGGAAGGCCGGTCCGAGGTCGAGGCCGTCGTCGACGAGCCGCTCGTAGTGGTCGTCGAGGTCGACGGGTTCGGCGCCCGGCGGGGGCCAGGCGGTCGCGAAGGAGGTGTCGGGGGCCGCGGCGGTGCCGGGCGCGGTGCCGAGCAGGCCGCCGGCCCGCTGGGTCCAGGGCTCGGTGGGGGTGCTGCCCGGCCGGGAGTGGACGGTGACGGTGCGCCGGCCGGCCTCGTCGGCGGAGCCGACCCGGACCTGGAGGTTCAGGGTGTCACCGCCGTGCAGGACGGGCGCCTCGACCAGGGCGAGTTCGTGCAGGACGTCGCATCCGGTGTCGTCGCCCGCGCGGACGGCGAGTTCCACGAGCACCGCGGCGGGCAGCAGGACGCGTCCGGCGACGGCGTGGTCGGCGAGCCAGGGGTGGGTGGCGGCGGAGAGCGTCGCGACGGACACCGCGCCGCCGTCGGCGAGTTCGACGGCCGGGCCGAGCAGCGGATGGCCGCCGCCCGCGGGGGCGGTGGCGCCGGGCCGGGCCGGGGCGGGCCAGTGCCGGGCCCGCTGGAAGGCGTACGTCGGCAGGTCGGTGCGGCGGGCTCCGGTGCCGGTGTAGAGGGCGGACCAGTCGACGGGCACGCCGAGGACGTAGAGCCGGCCGAGCGCGGCGGTGAGGGCCGTCTCCTCGGGCTGGTCCTTGCGGAGGGTGGGGACGGCGTCGACCGAGGCGTCCGGGCCGAGGACGGTGCGTGCGAGGGCGGTGAGGACGCTGCCGGGTCCCAGCTCGATCAGCAGGTCGGTGCCGTGCTCACGCAGCGCCGTCACGCCGTCGGCGAAGCGGACGGTGCCGCGTACGTGCCGTACCCAGTACTCGGGGGTGGCGATCTCGGCACCGGCCAGTTCACCGGTGAGGTTGGACATGACCGGCAGCGTCGGCTCGTGGAAGGTGAGCCGGGCGACGACGTCCCGGAAGGCGTCGAGCATCGGCTCCATCAGCGGCGAGTGGAAGGCGTGCGAGACCGCGAGGCGGCTGGTGCGGCGGCCCCGGGCGGCGAAGTGGGCGGCGACCCGCTCCACGGCGTCCTCGGTGCCGGAGACGACGACCGCGGTGGGGCCGTTGACGGCGGCGAGGGAGACGTCGTCGCCGAGCAGCGGGAGGACCTCGTCCTCGGACGCCTCGACGGCGGACATGGCGCCGCCGGCGGGCAGTGCCTGCATCAGGGTGGCGCGGGCGGCGACCAGCCGCGCGGCGTCCTCCAGCGAGAGCACCCCGGCGACGTGCGCGGCGGCGATCTCGCCGACGGAGTGGCCGCCGACGGCGCCGGGGCGCAGTCCGAAGGACTCGGCGAGCCGGTAGAGGGCGACCTCGAAGGCGAACAGCGCGGGCTGGGTCCACCCGGTGCGGTCGAGTTCGGCGGGGTCCTCGCCCCACATCACGGACCGCACCGGACGCTCCAGCTCGGGGTCCAGGGCGGCCAGGACGGTCTCCAGGACGTCGGCGAACACCGGGAAGCGGGCAGCGAGTTCACGGCCCATGCCGAGCCGCTGGGAGCCCTGTCCGGAGAAGAGGACGGCGGTGACGCGGGAGGCGGCCTCGCCGCGGGCGCGCTCCACGGCGCCGTCGCCGGACGGCGTCAGGACCGCGCGGTGGCGCAGCGCGGCCCGGCCGGTGGCCAGGGAGTGGCCGACGTCCAGCGGGTCGAGGCCGGGGTGGGCGCCGACGAAGGAGGTGAGGCGTTCGATCTGGGCGTCGAGGGCCTGCGCGGAGGCCGCGGACACCGGCCATGCCACGGCGTCCGGCGCGGGCACGAGGCCTGCGAGTGCGGGCAGTTGGACGGCGGCCTCGGCGGCGGGAACGGGGGGCCGGCCGACGGACCCGGCGGAGGGGGCAGCAGGCCGCTCGGCGGACCCGACGGTGGAGACCATGCGTCGGTGGGCCGACTCGGCGGCGGCAGGGGCGGGGAGCTGGGCAGCCGACCCGGCGGCGGTGGCGACCGCGGCAGAAGCAGCGGGGGCGGCGATTCGGTCGGCGGACCCGGCGACGGGAGTACCGGCGGGCACCGCTGCGGGGGCAACGGCGACGGCCGCGGGCCCGACGGCGGAGGCCGCGCGCCGGTCGACGGACCCGGCCCCGACGACGACGGGCCCCGCTCCGACGGCAGCAGGCCGCTCGACGGACCCGGCGGCGGGGGCGACGGACCGGTCGACGGACCCGGCCCCGACGGCCGCGGGCTCGGTCGCCGGTGCTTCCTCCACGATGACGTGTGCGTTCGTGCCGCTGATGCCGAAGGAGGAGACGGCGGCCCGGCGCGGGCGGCCGGTGCCGGGCCAGGGCAGGGCCTCGGTGAGGAGTTCGACGGCGCCGGCCGGCCAGTCGACGTGCCGGGTGGGGGCGGAGACGTTCAGGGTCCGCGGCATCAGGCCGTGGCGCATCGCCTGGACGGCCTTGATGAGTCCGCCGATGCCGGCGGCGGCCTGCGCGTGCCCGATGTTCGACTTCAGGGAGCCGAGGCGCAGCGGCCGTCCGCCGTCGCGGTCCTGGCCGTAGGTGGCGATCAGGGCCCGGGCCTCGACGGGGTCGCCGAGCCGGGTGCCGGTGCCGTGGGCCTCGACGAGGTCGATGTCGGCGGGACCGAGTCCGGCGTCGGCGAGGGCCTCGCGGACGACGCGTTCCTGGGCCGGTCCACTGGGGGCGGTGAGACCGCCGGAGGCGCCGTCCTGGTTGACGGCGGAGCCGCGCAGCACGGCGAGCACCCGGTGCCCGGCGGCGCGGGCGGTGGACAGGCGCTCCAGCACGACCATGCCGGCGCCCTCCGCCCAGGTGGTGCCGTCGGCGTCGTCGGAGAAGACCTTGCAGCGGCCGTCGGCGGCGAGTCCGCCCTGCCGGGTGTAGGCGATGAACCCGACCGGAGTGGACATCACGGTGACGCCGCCGGCCAGGGCGGTGGCGCACTCCCCCGACCGCAGGGAGCGCAGCGCGTAGTGGAGGGCGACCAGGGACGAGGAGGACGCCGTGTCGAGGGTGACGGCGGGTCCTTCGAGGCCGAGGAAGTAGGCGAGCCGCCCGGAGGCGATGCTCGGCGACAGGCCGGTGAGGGCGTGTCCGGTGAGGTCCTCGGAGGAGGCGTTGGCGACGGCCGCGTAGTCCTGGCCGTTGGTGCCGACGAAGACGCCGGTGCGGGTGCCCCGCAGGGTGTGCGGGTCGATGCCGGCGTGTTCCAGGGCCTCCCAGGAGGTCTCCAGGACGAGCCGCTGCTGCGGGTCGGTGGAGACGGCCTCGCGGGGCGACATCCCGAAGAAGCCGGCGTCGAAGTCGGCGGCCGCGGCGAGGAATCCGCCTCGGTGGGTCACGCTGTGGCCGGGCCCGTCACCGGTCAGGGCGGCCAGGTCCCAGCCGCGGTCGCCGGGGAACGGCCCGGTGGCGTCGCGGCCGGCACGGACCAGTTCCCACAGGTCCTCGGGTCCCTCGACGCCTCCCGGAAAGCGGCAGGCCATTCCGACGACCACTACCGGGTCCTCGTCGGCTCCGATCCTCATGCCTCGCTCACCCCTGCGGAAAAGTCGGTCCTGCGGCCACCTCTGCCTGCCGGATCGTAGGGGCGCGAAGGCTGTACTTTTCCCTAAGGAATCTCTCCGTTCGGCGCCCGGCCGTGCCCGAACGGCACCGAAAACCCCCGCTCTCGGGCGAAGACTAGGGATTCCCCGGACCCTGGCGTGAGACGAAGTCAGCGGCACGCTTCTCCCGAGCGGCACGGTGCGCCGCGCGGCGGGGTCGGCGGTGTCCTGTGACGGCGTGCGCGACAGGCGGCGGCGTCGGCGAATGCGGTCATCCGGCGACATTCGGTGGGTGGACGCGAGGCGTGCGGGCCCACGTGGTCCGCCACTTTCCGGAGGGTGTTGTCCATGGGCGCGCACAGGCGGCCGATCCTGTTCGTCAGTTATGCCGAAAGCGGTCTTCTCAATCCGCTGCTCGTACTGGCCGAGGAATTGTCCCGGCGCGGTGTGGAGGATCTGTGGTTCGCCACGGACGAGAAGGCGCGGGACCAGATCGAGTCGTCGTCGGTGGGCAGTTCGCTGCGGTTCGCCTCGCTCGGCGACACCGTGTCGCAGATGTCGGCGGTCACCTGGGACGACGACACCTACGCCGAGGTGACGCAGCGGTCCCGTTTCAAGGCGCACCGCGCGGTGATCCGGCACTCCTTCGCGCCTGAGACCCGGGTGGAGAAGTACCGGGCGCTGGAGAAGGTCGTCGAGG
Source organism: Streptomyces sp. NPDC001204 (assembly GCF_053598035.1). Classification (NCBI taxonomy): domain Bacteria; kingdom Bacillati; phylum Actinomycetota; class Actinomycetes; order Kitasatosporales; family Streptomycetaceae; genus Streptomyces; species Streptomyces sp. NPDC001204. The sequence continues at coordinate 34,861 of NZ_JBSFJL010000054.1, forward strand.
AGGTCCAGCCCGCCCTGATGGTGATCGAGAGCATGTGCCAGTTCGGGTACGAGCTGGCGATCACCAAGAAGATCCCGTTCGTGCTCGGGGTGCCGTTCCTGCCGAGCAACGTGCTGACCTCGCACGTGCCGTTCGCCAAGTCGTACACGCCGTCAGGGTTCCCGGTGCCGCACTCGGGCCTGCCCGGGAGGATGACGATCGCCCAGCGCGTGGAGAACGAGCTGTTCCGGGTGCGCACGCTCGGGATGTTCATGACGAAGGAGATGCGCGAGGTCGTCGAGGAGGACAACCGCATCCGCGGCGAGCTGGGCATCTCCTCCGAGGCGCGGCAGATGATGGCGCGCATCGACCACGCCGAGCAGGTGCTGTGCTACTCGGTGCCCGAGCTGGACTACCCGTTCCCGATGCACGAGAAGGTGCGGCTGGTGGGCACGCTGGTGCCGCCGCTGCCGCAGGCGCCGGACGACGACGGTCTCTCGGACTGGCTGACGGAGCAGAAGTCCGTGGTCTTCATGGGCTTCGGCACCATCACCCGGCTCACCCGGGAGCAGGTCGCCTCGCTGGTCGAGGTGGCCCGCCGGCTGGAGGGCGAGGGCCACCAGGTGCTGTGGAAGCTGCCGCGCGAGCAGCAGCACCTGCTGCCCCCGGCCGGGGAACTGCCCGCGAACCTGCGGATCGAGAGCTGGGTTCCCTCGCAGCTGGACGTGCTGGCCCACCCGAACGTCAAGGTGTTCTTCACGCACGCCGGCGGCAACGGCTACCACGAGGGCCTGTACTTCGGAAAGCCGCTGGTGGTACGGCCGTTGTGGGTGGACTGCGACGACCAGGCCGTGCGCGGCCAGGACTTCGGCGTGAGCCTGACCGTCGACCGCCCCGAGACCGTGGACACGGACGACGTCCTCGACAAGATCACCCGCGTGCTCGACGAGCCGTCCTTCACCGAACGCGCCGAGTACTACGCCGGGTTGCTGAAGGCCGCGGGCGGTCGTACCGCCGCCGCGGACCTGCTGCTCGGCCTCCCCGTCCTGGCAAACGACTGACCGAGGAATTCGAGGAAGTCAAGGATGTCCTATACGTATCCGGTCTCCATGCCGTGGCTGAAGGGCCGCGAGCTCGAGTATGTGACGGAGGCCGTCGGCGGTGGCTGGATCTCGTCGCAGGGCCCCTACGTCCGGCGGTTCGAGGAGGCGTTCGCCGCCTACAACGACATGCCGCACGGCGTCGCCTGTTCCTCGGGCACCACCGCGCTGACGCTGGCGCTGCGGGCGCTGGGCGTCGGCCCCGGCGACGAGGTGATCGTCCCGGAGTTCACGATGATCGCCTCCGCGTGGGCCGTCACGTACACGGGGGCGACCCCGGTGTTCGTGGACTGCGGCGACGACCTGAACATCGACGTCTCCCGCATCGAGGAGAAGATCACCCCGCGCACCAGGGTGATCATGCCGGTGCACATCTACGGCCGACAGTGCGACATGGACGCCATCATGAACCTGGCGTACGAGTACAACCTGCGGGTCGTCGAGGACTCGGCCGAGGCGCACGGGGTGCGGCCGGTGGGCGACATCGCCTGCTTCTCGCTGTTCGCCAACAAGATCATCACGGCGGGTGAGGGCGGGGTGTGCCTGACGCGGGACGCCCATCTGGCCGAGCAAATGGCGCATCTGCGGGCGATGGCGTTCACCAGGGACCACAGCTTCCTGCACAAGAAGCTGGCCTACAACTACCGCATGACGAACATGCAGGCCGCGGTGGCGCTCGCGCAGACCGAGCAGCTGGACACCATCCTCGCGACCCGCCGCGACATCGAGAAGCGCTACGACGAGGCGCTGCGGGACGTGCCCGGCGTCACGCTGATGCCGGCCCGCGACGTGCTGTGGATGTACGACCTGCGGGCCGAGCGGAGCGAGGAGCTGCGCGCGTACCTGGCCGGCCAGGGCGTCGAGACCCGGGTGTTCTTCAAGCCGATGAGCCGCCAGCCGGGCTACTACGACGCCGACTGGCCGTCGCTGAACGCCTCCCGGCTCAGCGAGGACGGGTTCTACCTGCCCACGCACACCGGACTGACCGCGCAGGAGCAGGAGTTCATCACCGACCGGATTCGCGACTTCTACGGAGCCAAGTGATGACCGCCGACGCCAAGACGACGACCTTCGCTCCGGGCTGCCCGGTCGCCTTCCCGCTGCGGCGGCCTGGGCGTCCGTTCCCGCCGCCGGAGTACGCCGACTACCGGGCGGGCGAGGGCCTGGTGCGCTCCGAACTGCCCGCCAGCGGCCCGGTGTGGCTGGTGACGCGGCACGAGGACGTGCGGGCCGTGCTGACGGACCCCCGGATCAGCGCGGACCCCTCACGTCCCGGCTTCCCGAGGGCGCGGCGCACCGGCGGCGCCCCGTCGCAGTCGGAGATCCCGGGCTGGTTCGTGGCACTGGATCCCCCGGAGCACGACCGGTTCCGCAAGACGCTGATCCCGGAGTTCACCGTGCGCAAGGTGCGGGAGCTGCGTCCGGCGATCCAGCAGATCGTGGACGAGCGGATCGACGGGCTGCTCGCCGCGGGCAACTCGGCCGACCTGATCGCGGACTTCGCGCTCTCCGTGCCGTCGCTGGTCATCTCCGACCTGCTCGGGGTGCCCAAGGCGGACCGGGACTTCTTCGAGGCGAAGACGAGGGTCCTGGTGACCCTCTCCTCCACCGACGAGGAACGCGACGCGGCCTCCAAGGCGCTGCTGCGCTATCTGAACCGGCTGATCCAGATCAAGGGCCGCCGCCCCGGCGAGGACCTGATCAGCCGGCTGATCAAGGCCGGCACCATGTCCCGGCAGGAGCTGTCCGGGGTGTCGATGCTCCTGCTCATCGCGGGGCACGAGACCACGGCGAACAACATCGGCCTGGGCGTCGTCCAGTTGCTGACCAACCCGCAGTGGATCGGCGACGACCGCATCGTGGAGGAGATGCTGCGCTACTACTCGGTCGCCGACCTGGTGTCCTTCCGGGTGGCGGTGGAGGACGTGGAGATCGGCGGCCAGCTGATCCGGGCCGGTGAGGGCATCGTGCCGCTGATCGCCGCGGCCAACCACGACGGTTCGGTCTTCGACAAGCCCGAGGAGTTCAACCCGGAGCGTTCCGCGCGCTCGCACGTGGCGTTCGGCTACGGCGTCCACCAGTGCCTCGGGCAGAACCTGGTGCGGGTGGAGATGGAGATCGCCTACCGGACCCTGTTCGAGCGCATCCCGACTCTCGAACTTGCCGTGCCGGTCGAAGAGTTGTCCCTGAAGTACGACGGCGTGCTGTTCGGTCTGCACGAGCTGCCCGTCACCTGGAGCTGAGCGACGGGCCGGCCGCCGCGGCGGCCGGCCCGGTGGAACGACCCTGGAGGAATTGATGGTGCGCGTCAACGTGGACATCGATCGCTGCGTCGGTGCCGGACAGTGCGTGCTGACCGTGTCGGACGTGTTCGACCAGGACGACGACGGCCTGGTGACCGTCCTCGTACAGCCGTCGGACCCGGCCACGCTGGACGCGGTCCGGGAGGCGGCGGTGGTCTGCCCCTCGATGGCGATCTCGGTGGTGGAGGACTAGAGCCAAGGCCGTGAAGTTTGCGGCTGGGGCATGTCGTCAAGTGCCTGCGGCCGCAAGGATTTCGATGCTGGTGGTGGCTTTGTAGCTGGTGCGGTC
>NZ_JBSFJL010000055.1:0-37797 GCF_053598035.1 Streptomyces sp. NPDC001204
CTGCCAGTTCTACCGGGGCTCCGCTCCTCATGTCCGGCGAAACCGCCTACGGCCTCCTGGACAACCCCGCCAGGCCCATAACTTCACGGCCTTGGAGCTAGTGCTGCTCCGCGTTAGTTCGTGGAGGGTGGTGTGGTCCAGGCGGTGGGGTCGTTGAGGTAGAGGCCGCAGGCGCAGTCGAGCGCTTCTTCGGGTGAGCCGAATGGCAGGCCGGTGGGCAGGAAGTTGTCTTGGTATTTGCCGCTGCTGGCGAGGTAGATGGCAAAGCCCCAGGTGTGCAGGACGCCGGTGAAGCGCAGACGGCACAGTGGTAGCGGTTCCTCTGTGCCCGGTATTGCGCCTGCCACGTAGGCGAATCCGGTCCGAAAACGGACCTGGACGCCCGAGAGTTGGGGCCAGCGTTCCCGCGCGTGGTCGCGGAGACGGACGCGGAGGTGGTGCTGCATGGACTCGGGCGGGTTCTTCGGCACGGTCCCCATCTTGCCCGGCAACGATTGCGCTGCGCCATGATCACCTGTCATGGGTGGGAACAGGCAGGCAGTGTCGGTGGTGCTGGGCGAGGCGTTACGAGTGCGGCTGACAAGCCTTGCCGGCTCCAGGCGCGGGCAAGTGCGTGCGGTGCTGCGGGCGAAGATTGTGCTCGCTGCCGCTGCGGGAGCGTCCAACGGGGCGATCGCCCGCACGCTGGGAGTCAGCGTGAACACGGTCCGCAAGTGGCGAGGGAGGTTCACCGCTTCCGGGATGGAGGGACTCAACCGCGACCATGCCGACGTGAACGCCGCGAAGAACATCAAGGCCGCAGGACATGAGGTCTCAGCCTGTGGAGACCTTGGCACCAGCCGGTCCGTGAAGCAGGAACCCGTAAGCCGGGCGACCGGCCGAACCCCCTCATAGGGGAATCCCCGAGCTTCAGCCCGGGGAGGAAGTCAATTACGGTCACTTAGACCTGCGCGGGCCGGTTCACCTGCTGATAGGCCGGGCTCGGCGCTTCTCGTGCCATGTCCGATACAACCTCGAGTGCCATCCCAGGCAAGAAATCGCCTCTGGCCCGCTGGTGTCCAGCACCGCTACCCCGGCCTCCGCCAACCGCAAGGAGCCAGCACCGCACGGGCTGGCGATCAGCTGTCCACGATGCCTCTACTTCGTATGCAGAGGAACCCGATGAGGGAGAGGAGTACGCGCCGGGGGAACGGTCGAAGACGCTGCCCCTGGGCCAGGGGTAGTACTGCTGCATCACTGGCCGCGAACTTCCGCCATGCTTTCCCATCAACTTGGGCGCAGAGCTTGCGCGGCCGATCGGAGAACGGCTCCGTTCGATCGGCCGCGCTGCTCACGAGCCGGGGGAGCGAGCTGGGATCATGGGGCTGTGCACTCCGGCAGGTCGCGGGAGGAGAGGTTCACGAAGTCGCGGGGAATGTAATACCCGTTCTTCTCCAGCTTGAAGAACGGGTACGCCTTCGTGGGGTTCACCCAGCAGGCGAAGGTGAACCTTTGCCCCTTGACGGCCGAGCCCATCTTTTGGCTGTCGAGGGACGGCCCGTAGTAAATGCCGGTGTCGCGTATGATCACGCCCTCAACGCTCCTGGCGGCTTGGGGGGTTGTGGGAGGCTCCACGGCGGATGCGGGCCCAGCGGCCAGCATGCCCGTCGATGCCGCAGTCGCGATTGCCGCAGCGGCGGGGAGTGAGCGAAGGGTCGAAGTTCTCTTGATGCGCATCGCGGACATCCTTCCGCTAGGAGAGACCTTCTCCATCTTGGGTAACAGAGGTGGTTATATGCCGCAACTGAGCATAAATACACCGTGCTGACTTAGGCGTTGCCGTTTCGGGGTGCGGGGCCGAACCGAGAACGACTGACGCGAGCCCTTCGGCTGGTCGGTCGGCCCGGCCACCGGCGCGCCGCTCGCCCTCGCGTAGCAGGGTGGGTGCTCTGCGTGTCTGGGGTGTTTGACGTGTAAACGAATCCGTTGCCGATCGCTGGATGAGCGAAGCGCTGGGCTGGGGATGCAGTGATCGTTTTAGGATTTTTGGTTGTACTGTGGTGCGGTTCCAGGCTGGGATTTTTGTGGAGCTGCGGAAGTTGCAGCGGTCCGCCGCGTTTGCCGAGCTGCTGCCTGTCCGGGAGCGGGTGCTCGGTGCCGAGCGCCCCAGCACCCTCACCACCCGGAATGAGCTGGCTCGCTGGCGGGGGCAGCTCACCCCCGCGGAGTTCCAGCGGGCAGTCGAGAGCGACGACTTCTTCCTCGTGGTCGTCTCGGGCCTGGAGGCCGGAACGGCGCCGGTCACCGTACGGATCATCCTGGAGCCGCTGAAGTACCTGCCCTACCGGCCGAGCGGCAACGTGCTGGTCTCCGGCATCCGGGGCGCGCAGAGCCTTGTCTACCCGTTCGAGAGCACGGAGTAGACCCCGGCCATGACAGCCATCACAGCGAATCTAGGCCGGGATCCGGAGCCGCCCCCTACCGTGGGGGTCGAAGTGCCGCAGGGGCGGCGGGGGAGGGGACGTACGGGCATGCGCAGGGTTCCGCCGGAGATGTTCCGGTTCACCACGGGGGAGAAGGCCGACCTGAACGGGGCCGTCCTCGAGGCCTTCGGCGTGGCCGGCGAGTACCTGGAGACCACACTCGGGCTCGACGGCGTACGCGAGCGGCTGCGTGCGGTGGGCTGGATCGCGGACCTCGAGGACGAGGAGCTGCACGACGCGCTGAAACGGCTGGTGGGGTGGGGACTCCTCGACGTGGTCCACAACCACGCCGAGAACTACCGCACGGCCGAGGAGTACGAGCGGCGCAACCTGCACTACTCGCTGACCCGCCAAGGTGAGGCCGCGCTGGCCGGGGTGCGGCACGCCCTGGAGGTGCTGGCCTCGACGGGGGCGCTGCAGACCGCGGTTCTGGAGGCGATCACCGACCGGCTCGACGAGCTGACCGTGCTGTCCGGTGAACCCGCCGCGGCCGACCGCCGCATCTTCAGCACCCTGCGGGAGCTGGAGGGCCATCTGGAGGCCCTGGTGGAGAACACCAAGGCCTTCAACGGTCAGTTGCAGCGACTCCTTCGCGCCGAGGGCGCGGACCTGGATGTGTTCCGTGAGGTCAAGGCCGCCACCGTCGCGTATCTCCAGGAGTTCCTGGTCAACCTCGACCGGCGCGGCGAGACGGTCGCCGCCGCCGTGGCCCGCGTGGAGGAGCGGGGCATTGCGGTGCTGCGCGAGCGGGCCCTGCGCGGCGCCGAGCTGCCGCCGGTGTCGGGGGAGGACCCCGCGGCTGGCTGGCTGGAGAGTCGGCGGGCGCGCTGGGCGGGCCTGCGGGCCTGGTTCCTGCCGGATGAGGGGGCGCGCCCCCGGATCGAGCAGCTGCACGACATTGCCAGGCGGGCCATCGTCTCCCTCCTTCAGGTCCTGGAGCGGATCAACGAGTCCCGTCGCCGCTCCTCCAGTGCCGTGCAGGACTTCCGGGAGCTGGCGCGCTGGTTCGCGGCGGCTCCCGAGGAGGAGGACCTGCACCGGCTGTGGTCGGCGGCCTTCGGTCTGGGCCCGGCGCGCCACGCCCACCTTGCCCACCTGGACCCGGAGCTGATCCCCTCGTCTCATTCCTGGTCGTGGGCGCCGCCGGTGGAGGTGTCGGCGCTGCTGCGGACCAGTGGACGGACTGAGCGCTTCACCCGCACGGGCAAGGTGAGGGACGTCGCGGCAGTGAGGGCCGAGCGCGCCGAGCGGGCACGTGCGGAGCGGGCGGAACTCGCGCGCGCCTGGCAGGCGCTGGAGACGGACGGCCCCGTGCGGCTCTCCTCCTTCGACGCTCTGGATCCCGCGGTCTTCGACCGCCTGCTGGACCTGCTGGGCCGGGCCCTGGCCGTCCGGCCGGACACGGGCGGTCTGCGGCGGGCCACGACCGGGGACGGCCGGGTGGAGGTCGTGCTGTCGCCGCCCCCCGACGCGCGTACCGCCGTACTGCACACCGCGAAGGGGACGCTGGCAGGCCCGGACTATGTCGTCCACATCATGGCCGCGGGCGGAGCGACCGCCTTCCCGGCAGTCCACGCCGCCACGGGGCAGGAGGTGGCCGGATGAGCACGCTCGCCAACCAACTGGCCTCCGCGGAACGGGGGGAGGTTGCCCGCGCCATCCGTCTTCTCCTGGCCCGCCCGCTGCTCACCGAGGCCGCCGACCCGACCGGTTTCGAACTGGTACGGCGCAGGCGCGATCCGCTGGCCCGGTGGTTCGACTACACCTGTGGCTGGAGCCTGGTCGTGGAGCCCCGCCGCGGGTACGCGCGCCTCAACAAGATCCGCGCGAACCCCGACGGCTCCCGCCCGGCGCGCAGGGCGCGGTCCGGGCGGGCCCCGTTCGACCGCCGGCGCTACGTCCTGCTCTGCGTCACCGCGGCCGAGCTGCTGTCGATGCCGATGACGACGATCGGAATGCTCGCCGACCGCATCGTCCAGGCGACGGCGGCCGACCGGGCACTGCCGGCGTTCGACCCGGTCCACCGGCCGGAGCGGATGGCGTTCGTCGACGTCCTGAAGCTGCTGGAGTCCTACGACGTGCTGCGCGCCGTGGACGGGACGACCGAGGCGTACGTCGACTCCGAGGAAGCGAAGGTCCTATACCGGGTGGACAACACGTTGCTGATGCGGCTGCCAGCCGCGCCCGTCGGCGCCTCCCGGCTCGCCGTGCCCCCGGACGAGGTGCCCGCACGGTTCGAGGACCTCCTCACCGGGCTGGTGCGGGAGCGCCGCTACGGCGGCGCGGCCATCGGCGGGACGGCCGACGAGTTGCCCGGTGAGACTGCCACCACGGACGCTCAACGCAACCTGAAACTGCGCCACTCGGTACTCCGCCGCCTTTTCGATGACCCCGTGCTGTACCGGGCCGACCTCGCCGCGGAGGAGCTTGCATACGTCACCTCCCTGACCGGCCGCCAGATCCTGCGCCGCTCGGTCGAACAGGCTGGCTTCCTCCTGGAGGAACGGGCCGAGGGCTTCCTCCTCGTCGACCCGGACGGCATCGCCACCGACGTCCGCTTCCCCGACGACACCTCCACCGCCCGTGTCGCCGCGCTGCTCCTCCTCGAACCGCTCTGCGCCGCTCCCGCGGGGATGCTGCCCGAGCAGCTGGCCGAGGCCGGAGCCGATCAGCTGCGCCGCTTCCCGGGCTGGGCCAAGGCGTACCAGTCCGAGGACGGCCCGGCGCGGCTGGCCGACGATGCCGTACGCGTCCTGCTCGACGTCGGCCTGGCCGGCAGAGCCCGGGGCCGCGTCGTCGCACGACCGGCCGCGTACCGCTACCGCTTGACGAAGACCACGAGCCCGGGCCCGAAGAACGACCCGAAAGGCACTACCGCTTCCAGCGGCGTCGCCGCGGAAGGAGGCATGCAGTGAGCGTGACAGAGTTTCCCCTCCAGCGACGGCCCGAGGAGACCGCCGAGCTGCCGCCCGATCGAGAGGCGGACGCCACCCGCAGCCGCTGGCAGCCCCACCGCGCGGGCATCCTCAACGTCTGGCGCTACTACGACGAGACATTCACCTTCCACCAGGGGCGCCTGCTGCTGCGCGGCCAGAACGGCTCCGGCAAGTCCAAGGCCCTGGAGCTGCTGCTTCCCTTCCTCTTCGACGCCAGCCTCCGCCCCAACCGCCTCTCCACGTTCGGCGGTTCGGAACGCACCATGCACTGGAACATGCTCGGCGCGGGAGCCTCCGGCAAAACCCGCGTGGGGTACGTGTGGATGGAGTTCCGCCGCGTCGGTGACGATGGTGCGGATCGGTGGTTCGGCTGCGGGGCGCGCCTGCACGCAAGCGTGCACACCAGCACGGCACACGCCGAGTACTTCACCACCGGCTCCCGGATCGCCCACCCCGACGGTGTACCCCTCGTCAACGAGGCGGGGCAGCCCCTGACGAAGGCCGCTCTCGCCGACGCTCTTCGCGACCAAGGTGAATTGCACCCGTCAGCCGCCGACTACCGCACCGCCGTCCGGCGCGAACTCTTCGCGGGCATGGGGGAGCAGCGTTACGAGTCGCTGCTCTCTGCCCTGCTCCAGCTGCGCCAGCCCAAGCTGTCCGAACGGCTCGACCCGTCCCTGCTGTCCACCCTGCTGTCCCGAGCCCTGCCCCCGCTCGGCGAGGGAGAGATCACCGAGCTCGCGGAGGGCTTCGAACGTCTGGACCGGCAGCGCGACCACCTCAACCGGCTCGACGCCGAAGTAACGGCGGCCGGGACCGTCGCCTCCCGGCAGCGCGCCTACGCCCGCCGGGTCCTGCGTGCCGGCGCGGCCGGACTGATCTCCGCGACGACCGACATGGACGACCTCACCCGCGCCGCCCGCCAGAGCGCCGATGAGCTCGACAAAGCGCTCGCGGAACGCGCTTCGACGCAGACTCTGCGCGACGAACAGGAACTGCGGGCACACGCCCTGGACGAGACCGTCGAGGGGCTGCGCGAGAGCGACGCGTACCAGAAGGGGGAGGAACTCGACCGGCTCCGCCGCGACACCGCAGACCTGGTCGCGGCCGCCAAGGAGCGGCGTGCCACCGCTCAGTCCGCCGGGACCGGGGCAGAGAAGGACCGGAAACTCGCCGACGAGACCGCAGGGCGCGCCCGCACCTTCGACGAGCACGCGCGTGAAGCCGCAGACGAAGCACACCGGTCAGCCCGGGCAGCGGGCATGGAGTCCATCCACCACGAGGTCAGGACGATCCTCGAAGCGGAACCGGCGGCGTCCCCCACCGACGGCCAGGGGAACGGGACGGGCGGCCGACGGCCCGACGGTTTTGGTGCCGTCGCTCGTACGGTGGGTGAGGACGCAGCCCGCCGGGCCCGCCGACTACTCCGGGGCGCGGTCACCGCCCGACGCGAGCAGGTCACCCACATCACCGAGGCGATCGAGGAGCACGACCGCGCGGTACGCGACCGGGGCGCCGCCGAGGGCCTGCTGGACGAGGCACGCACCAGGCTCGGGGAGGCGATCGTCCACAGGGACGAGACCGCCGGAGCCTGGGACGACGCCGTCGCCGGGCAGGCGGAACGGCTGCTGGCCTGGGTCGCGGGCTGCACGGAACTGCGCATCGCCGACCCCGGCGAACTGGCAGCCAGGGCGGCGGTCGAAGCGGACGTGCGCGCGTTGGTCGATGCCGCCGCACGACCGCTGGACCAGGAGATCACCACGACGCGAGCCGGTGTCCGAGCCGCACGCCGGGGACTGGGGGAGGAGCGGGACAGGCTTGACGAGGAGGTGCGCCAGCTCAGCGGCGAGACCGACCTTCCGCCGCCCGCTCCGCCCACCCGCACCACCGTCCGCACAACGGCGGCGGGAGCGCCGTTGTGGCGGCTGGTGGCCTTCCGCGAAGGCGTTCCGATCGCCGTCCAGGCCGCGGTGGAAGCCGCACTGGAAGCCTCGAGCCTCCTGGACGCGTGGGTCAGCCCCTCGGACGGGATCACGCTGCCGGGTCACGACACCCGGGCCGAGGCCGCCCTGGCCGTGACCGCCCCGGGGCCCAGCCTGCTCGACGTGCTGCGGCCCGAGGAGGACATCCCCGTACCGGCCGACACCGTGGCCCGACTCCTCGCCGGTGTCGCGTACGGCACCACCCTGCCCAGCGGCCATCCCGCGGCCGTCTCCGCCGAAGGAGCCTGGTGCCTCGCGCCGGCAACCGGGACCTGGAGCAAGCCGGAACCCGCTTTCATCGGTGCTCTCGCCCGGCAGCGGACCCGGCAACGCAAGATCGCCGAACTGACCGGGCGCATCGAGGAGACGGACGCCGCCCTCGCCGCCCTCGACGACCAGCTGCATGAGCTCGACGCCCGAGCCGCCCGGCTCGAGGCCGACCGGGCCGCCCGGCCCGACCACCGGCAACTCGACGCCCGCCGGCGGGACTGGGACCGGGCCGAGGAGATGGTGGCCGCCCGGGACGAGGTCGTACGCGACGCAACCACGCACCTCGCCCGGCGCGAGACCGGGGTGGCGGACGCGCTGCGCACGCTGAGCCGCCGGGCCGCCGAACACGGACTGCCCACCGACCGCGACCGGTTGCGGACCCTCTCCGGCGACATCGAGAGGTTCCGCGACCTCGCCGACAGCTGGGTCGACGCCCGTCTTACCGCGGCCACCGCCGCCGAGCGGGCATGGCAGACGGCCGCGCAGGCGGACCGGTCCCGCCGCATCGCGGACGAGAGAACCGGGGACGCGGCCGCCGCCGAGGCGAAGGCCACCGGGATGACGGCGCGCCTGGAGGCGGTGGAGGCGACCGTCGGCGAGGACTACCGGCAGATCGTCGCGCGCGTCGCGCAGGCGCGCGCCGAACGGGACCGCTGCCGGGACGAGGCCCGGCAGGCGAACCGACTCCTCGTGGACTTGGAAGGTCGCATCGGAGAACTGAAGGCCACGAGCAGCCAGGACGTCGAGCGACGGGAGAAGGCCGTCGCGGCCCGGGACGGCGCCGCGCACCGGTTTCGGCACCTGTGCCTGGTCGGCCTGGCCCAGGACGCCGGAATCGCACCGGAACTCGACGCCGGGGACGGCACCAAGGCCACCCTGGAGGCCGCCCGCGCCACCGCGGCCCAGTGGCCCGGCCTTCCGCACGCACCACGGAACCTCGGCGACGCCGCGACCCGTCTCTCCGAAGCCGTCCACGAGGCCCGCAAACACCTCGGCGTCCGTGCCGACCTGGCTCTAGAGCCCGACGACGACGTCCAGCTCTTCACCGCCACCCTGGACGGCGTACGCGTCGGGGCGGCCGGCCTGCTGACCACGCTCACTCAGGAACGCGACCGCAGCCGCGGCGACATCAGCACCGCCGAGCGGCGTCTCTTCGACCAGATCCTCACCGGCGACATCCGCCGCCACCTCGCCGCCCGAATCCGCCGGGCCAGCGAACTCGTCGCGCACATGAACGGGCATCTGGAGCGGGTCCGTACCGCCTCCAACGTCGCGGTCCAGCTCGTCTGGGACGTCCGCCCAGACCTCCCCGACAGCACCCGCACCGCCCGCCAGCTGCTCCTGAAGGACCCCGGCCGGGTCACCGAGTCCGACCGGGAGGCCCTGCACGCCTTCTTCCGCGCCCGCATCGAGGAGGCCAAGGACAGCGACACGGCCGCGAGCTGGGAGGAACACCTCGGCGAGGTGCTCGACTACACCGCCTGGCACGGCTTCACCGTCCGTCTCGACCGGGCGGACGGAAACGGCCTGCAGCCGCTGACCAAGAGGCTGCACGGCGCGCTCTCCGGTGGGGAGAAGGCCATCGCCCTGCACCTGCCGCTGTTCGCCGCCGTCGCCGCCCACTACGAGGATGTGCCCCTGGGACCCCGCCCGATCCTGCTTGACGAGGTTTTCGTCGGCGTCGACACCGTCAACCGCGGGCAAGTCTTCGCCCTGGTCACCGCACTCGACCTGGACCTCATGATCACCTCCGACCACGAGTGGGGCACCTACCGCGAGCTGCCCGGCATCGCTGTCCACCAACTCCTCACCGACGGCGACGACGACGCCGTCACCAGCGCGCGCTTCGTCTGGAACGGCATCGGCATGGAGGCGGGATGATCTCCGCGGACGGGACGAGCACCACGGAACTGACCCCGGGCGAAGCCACCCTGGGCTGCCCCGAACTCCGCCCCCTCTGGCAGACGGTCCACAGCCGGCTCTCCTCCGGCCGCCCTGTCACACGGATACGCCTCGGACCGCTGGACGAGCCCCAGCGGGAAGCCCTCGCCGACCTCCTCGGCTTGGACCACCTGCCCGACCCCCGCCCCTCCGTTGCTCTGGCCCGCCTGGAGGAGGCCGTCACCGAACTCTCCGGCCGCACCGTACGAGAAGTCGTCGCCGAACTCGGCGGCCCGCTCGGGAACAGAGCCGGCGAGCGGCGCCGCCAGGAGGACGAACGCGCAAGGCTGTGGACCTGGCTGGCCGGTCACGACACAGTACGGGCGCAACCGGTGCTCGCCGACTGGGCTGCGTCCTGTCGAGCCGCAGGCCTGGTCGGCGGCTCGGCGGAACGTACCCGTACGCTGCTCACCGACGCGCTCAAGGTGCTCGCCGAACTCCCCGGCCAGGCCGAACCCCTGCCCGTCTTCGCCGCCCGGGTCTTGAACGGCCACGCGCACGCCCTCGACGACGGCACACCTCTCTCCACCCTCGTTCTCCGCGCTCTCGCGACCCTGTACGACACCGCCCCACCGCAGTCCGCGGAGGAACGGCGCGCCCTGTGGACCCGCGCGGGCGTCGCCGACGATGAGCTGTCCGCCACCGTCGTCGCCGGCGGACTGCGCCCCGCCGGCGACGGCCTGCTTGCCCGCGTGGCCCGCCTGTGCACAGAGGCCGGCCAGGCCGCCAGCCTGACCCTCGCCCACGTCCGGAACCCGGGCGAGCTCACCCTGCCCGCCGCCCCTGCCCCACCCGTCGTCCACGTGGTGGAGAACCCCAGCATCCTGGCCCTCGCCCTCCACGCCTTCGGCCCCGACTGCCCGCCGCTCGTCTGCACGTCCGGCTGGCCCAACAGCGCCGCGATCCAGCTCCTGCGCATACTCGTCGACCGCGGTGCCACTCTCCGTTACCACGGTGACTTTGATGGCGAGGGCATCCGCATCGCCGCATACGTCCTGGACAAGACACGGGCGCATCCCTGGCGTATGACGGCAGCGGACTACCGCGCTGCGGTCGTCTGCAACGCACACGGTCCTCAACCTGGGCGCATTACCAGAGCGCCGTGGGATCCCGAGTTGGCCGAGGCCATGGCGGAGCACGGCACCGCCGTGGTCGAGGAGTTGGTGGCCGATGTGTTGTTGGAAGACCTTGCTGCTATGACTCAGCAGGAGCGCCGCTCTGGTCGGTTGTGACGCTCGTTTGACGCTCCGGGCGGCCGAAGGCCGCTCTGAGCGGCCGCGAACCTGCGCTGACCTGCGCCTATGTCGGCTTCCCCTTGATGAGACACCTTTTCGATCGCCTTGCACGTGGCGTGCGTGGCCATTCTCGAGCTCGCAGGGAAAGCCCTCCGACCTGCTGGTTCTTCTGCCTTCTCGGGTTTCCGGTGGGCTGCACCGACCTGTTTCCATGGGTGCACCACGTGAACCGCGTCAGGTCCTGATGACCACCCTCGATCCGGGCCCGCACGGTGACAGGCAGTCTTGACGCTCATATGACGCTTGCGGTGTACGGGCCGCGGGTGCGGCGCCGACCGGTAGGAGCCGGACGGTGCGCACTGCGTCGGTGCCGACCGCGCTGTTCACCGTGGCGACGATCCGCGCGGCGATCAGCCGCAGCTGGGTGGCATAGGCAGGCGAGTCGGGGCGCAGGTTGAGCTGCCCGGTCTCCGGGTGGAACGCGGCGGCCGTGACGTGGTGGGGCAGTTGCGGGGAGATGGCGGCCGCGATGTCCGGCCAGCGAGGACGCTGCCGCCAGCGGCCGGGGCGACCATGCCGCGCTCGGTCATCATCATGCCGATCGCGTCACCGAGCCCGAGCGGCTCGCGGCCGTCACGGCGTACGACCGTGCCGGTGCGCCGTTTCGGCTTCGCCGTGCGGGTGGTGGGGGTTGAGGAACACCGGAACGAAAACCGGAGCCCTGGGGTAGCTACGCCCCGGAGCGCGCCTGTGCACCGACCGAGGACTGAGGAGACATGCGCACACGCGCGACGGTCGCGGCAGCGGCCTTACTGGTGGCAGCTCTGGCCGCCTGCTACGGCGTCGCCCCACTGGTAGGCGGTGCCGATAACCCCGTACAGCGGGGCGCTCTGCACCGGGACGAGGTACCGATCACCGAGAGCTGATCAGGTGGAGGCTTCTTGACCGTCCATGAGTTGCTGGATCGCGGTCAGGATGCCCTCTACGGCGCCGGGCTGGGTGGCGAGGGGACGCTCAGAGGGATTGAGGGCCAGCCCTTGTAGTCCTTCTGCCTCTGCACCTCCAGCTTCTTCTCCAACTCGGGCGCTGGACGGCGGGGTCGTCGAGGATGCCCCCATAAACTGGAGCTTGTCGGCCAGCTCCCCTTCCTCAATCGCGTGGCGGCGGCCTGGACGCGCTCGCGGGACTCCGCCGCGTCGGCCGCGTGCATCTCCTCGTCGACGTGCGGTCCGGACAGATCCGCGGAGCAGGCCCGGCGCAGGGCGAGCGCCTCCGCGACCTTACTCAGTTGCAGGTGAGCGCGAGCAGATCGAGCCTCGCGGCCGGAAGCCCTCGGCGGAGCCGTGATGTCGTCGTAGGCGCGGTGTGCTGTTCTGATATCGGATCGCGTGAGGTGGTCGCGAGCTGGCAAGCTGCCTTCATGGATCACGCGGAGGTACTGCTCATCGGAGGCCGTGCCGGTGTGGGCAAGACGACGGTGGCCTGGGAGGCTTCGGCACGGCTGCGAGCCATGGCGGTCTCTCACGCAGTCATCGAGGGTGACTTCATGGGGCAGGTCCATCCGGCCCCAGACGGGGATCCGCACCGCTCGGAGATCACCGAGAGCAATCTGACTGCTGTATGGGGGAACTTCGCCCGGCGCGGTTACCGCCGCCTGATCTACACGAACACCCTGAGTGTGCTGCCCGAGACGACGGGCATGTTCGAGCGTGCCATGGGGGCAGGCGTGCGGATCGTACGGGTTCTGCTCACCGCATCCGACACCACCGCCGGCGAGCGGTTGGCGGGCCGGGAGCTCGGCTCGGAGTTGGAGCAGGAGCTGAAGGCGAGCGCCCGCAAGGCACGGCTCTTGGACGAGCGGGTAGCTGCTGACACTGTGCGGGTGGTAACGGACGGACGGCCCGTCGTGGACATCGCCCGTGAGGTGGTGGCCGCTACCGGCTGGGGCGGTTAACTCTCCGCCGGCACATCGTGGTCTTCATGCGCGGGCCTCGGCTTGTTTCCGGTAATGGCTGGTGCGTGATCGCTCCTGATGACGGCGGCGCCAGTCGGACCAGCCGAGCCGGTGGGCCGCGTGGTGGAGAGGCTGGACGACGAGGGTGTTGAACAGGCGCTGGATTTCCTTGGCGGTACCAGTCCGTCTGGGGTGGGTCTGCATGCGCGTTCGTCGGCACGGACCGCTGCCAGGAAAGCGCGGGCGAGCATCGCGAGGGTGACCCAGCGGAGCCAGGAGGGGTAGCGGCGGACCTGTCCAGGAACGCGGGAGGTACAGCTCCCGGTCCACCGCGGCATGTCCCCGGGCGTCGGCGTAGACGAGGTAAACGGCGACCTGGGAGTTCTCGATCCGCCCAGGGGCTTTTAATTGAATAACCGTCAGATTTGATCTGCAGTGTCATCATGGTCGGTGTGCTGCACCGACCCGTCGGATCCGGGTTCCGGGAGGCGGCCGCAAGCCCTTGACCGCCACCGATTCTGGTCTACTGCCAGCACTCGAGCCGTAATTGCCTCGAGGCCTAATCGGCATCGCAGGTCGTGGCCTCGGGTCCAGTCGGTTTCGTGGTCCTCGAGCCGGTACACTCGCTCTACTTGCCCGCCTCGATGGGGGCGTAGCGCCGCCGTTGGAGTTCATCGCGTTCAATGTCCGGGATCGTCATCGATTCGGCAAGCACGGCGGCGAGCGCGTCCACTTGAGTGTTGTCGATGTCAGCGCGGAAGAGCCACCGGATGCTCTCGTCGCGGGTGATGAGGTCGATCGCCAAGCGCGCGCTTCTGTCCTGTGTGGTCGCTGCTCGGACGTATCGCACTCGGTCAATTGGGATGTCTTGACGGATCTCGCCTTGCTCAAGGAATGCGTTCGTCTTGGCCGTGATGATGCGGCGATCCGTGACGGCGACCAGTGTCTTTGCCGCGGCCTTGTCCATCGCTGCCGCCAACTTCTCTTTCGCTCCGCCGAGGATCGCAGAAATGGGACCGAGGGCATCGAGTTGGTCGGGGAAGCCGAGGACACGTAGGGTCTCACCGTTCTCGAGGAACCATCGCAGGATGCGAAGGTACGGCTCGAGATCCAGCGATTTGGGTGCGCAGACGACGTCCGGAGCCTCGAGTGGAGGGGCCGGCGGATGGAGAGCGTCGGCAAGAGGCTCGATCGCCTCCAGAAGGCGGGCGGAGATTTGGCGGGCGAGCCCGTTCGGGCATTCCGGCTGTCTCGACATGAAGACGCTGTACGCCACCGAGGCCGGGGTCCCACTGGGGGCGGTGTCGAAGCGGACCATGCCGCCAGAGCTGCTGTCCACGCGGCACACCCACCACGCGCTGGACGATGCCGTGGAGCAGGCGGAGCTGTTCGCCCACCTCATTACGTGGCCGGGGGCGACTCGGGCGTGACGCTTCCGGCCGGGAGCCGTTCCTCCCGGCCGGGGTCCAGCGCGCGGCTGCGCCACACCCTGCGTCCCTCAGGCGCAGTACGTGCCGTTGCAGGTCCAGATCCAGCCGCAGCCACATCCCCAACTCGTAGTGCAGGCGCAATAGAAGTTGCAGCCGGGGGAGCAGGCGCTCCCGACGTTGCACTGGCACGTCGCGGCCGGCGCGGATTCGACGCTGTTGGTGGCGGTGGCGTGGGTCTCGGCGGTATCGAGAGAGCCGAGCGTCGACATAAGGCCGCACGCCTCGCTGCGCCCGAACGCGGCGATGCCCCTCTCCTCGATCGCCTTCATCCGGGCCTGGATGGCCGCGTCCTCGCGGGTGTAGGTCGCCTCATCCGCGACGATCGCCTCGAACTCGTCCAGCACACGTGCCTGCTCGGCCGACATGAGGGAGTGCGCTCGCCGGTAGCGTTTCACCTGCTCGACCCAGAGGCTGCTCCGGACGCTCGGTGACAGGGCAGCGAACACGGCTGGCCTGTGGGCCGCAGAGATCCTGGTCAGCTCGTCGTACTGACCGACGCGCGGCGTCTGGTTCGCCCGGGCCCAGCTCCGTCCGGCGGCCAGTTCCCTGGACTCGGCTGCGAACGCCGGCACCTTGCCGTTCAGTAACAGAGCTGCCGCGACCCCTGCTCCGGCGCCCAGCCGGAACACCCCCCGCCGCCCGATGCGGGTGCCCTCGGCCTGGTTGCCGTCCGCAGGCCCGTCCCGCTCCGGATCACCGAGCGCGCGCAGCACCAGCACAGTCCGGCGAGGCCCCAGTCGCACGGCCAGCCGGGAACCCATACGGACACCGGTCCAAGCCCGCACCCGTGTGCCCTCGACCTTGAGCAGGGTGGGCGCCCAGGAAGTGGCTCGGCCCAAGGCCTGCTCGCGCCACCGCCGCACGTCACGATGCCCGAGCGGCAGGACTTCCAGGCGCCCCGCCGATGCCCGTTCGACCCGCCGCGACACTTCTTCGCACAGGGCGCAGGAGGCATCGAAGGCGAGGACCCAGCGACAAACCGTTTTCGTCATCTCTTCCCCTGCTTCGTAGATGGAGCGACAGGCCCGGCATGACCTGTCGGGCCTGTCATCCGGGCCTTACCCGGAGGCCGTTGTAGTAGAACGACGTGGTCTACAGGAGGAGTCGGCTCCACTGGCCCCGTTGCGCAGGCATATCTCGAGGTTGTGCCGGGCCCGGCGGGCGGCGGTGAGGGCCGGTGCGGGGGAGCTCCGGCCCTCGGTGGCTGGTCTTAGGCCCAGACGACGCTGCCCTGCTGGCCGCCGGCGATGCGGACGTTGCTGCCGTAGGAGGTGCAGTAGGCGTAGGACCAGCGTCCGTCGTTCGTGATGACGCCCCGTGCGATCTTGCCGTTGGAGCACAGGACCTTGGCGTAGTAGGGGTTGGCGCTGTTGCAGGACGCGCCGAAGGTGTTTTCGTCCTGCCATGTCGTGCACGTGGCGGTGCTGGCGGCGCTGGCGGGGGGCGCGGTCAGTACCGTGAGGCCGCCTACGGCCAGGGCGGTGGCGGCGAATGCGCTGGCGAGAGTGCGCTTCATTGTGGTTACTCCGTTTTAGGTGGATGGGTGGGCTGAGAGCACGCTGCCGCACCTGGCTTGGGTAAACCTTGCAGAAACTTTGAATCGTCCGGTCGCCAAGGCATGGGTGTGGAGCGGGAGCCCTTCCAGATGCCGGGTCTAATCGCTGACCAGCATGAGCATGCCGGTCCGTCGTCCGCTTGTCCTTGACCCTCAGTCCAAGCTTGTTGACGATGCGTACGCGGCGTACCCGGTCACGGCCGCGTGCCGGTACTCGCGGGGTGACATGTCGTAGGCGGCGCGGAAGGCGCGGCTGAAGTGGGCGGGGCTGGTGAAGCCCCAGCGGGCGGCGACAGCCTGAACGGGGCGGGCGAGCAGGAGAGGGTCGGCCAGGTCACGGCGGCAGCGCTCCAGACGACGGTTGCGGATCCAGGCTGCGACTGTGAGGTCCTGATCCGCGAAGACCGCGTGCAGATGACTGACAGAGATGCCGTGCGCAGCGGCTATCGCTCCAGGCGTGAGGTCCGGGTCGCCAAGATGCTGCTCGACGAAGCCGCAGATCCGCACCCGGAGGGCCTGGCGACGGGACTCAGGGGTCAGTTTCTTCTCTGCGTCGAGGCAGTGCCCAAGCAGCGACGCGAGGAGGTCCACGGTGACCGAGGCCAGCGTCGGGGCTTCGGCCGCAGTGAACTCCTCCGCGCGGGCACTCAGATCGCTGAGCCAGCGATGGAACGCCGCGCCCATGCCGTGGCGCGCGGAGATCGGAACCGCGAGCGCGCGCTGGACCGTCGACCTGGAAAGCGGCAGCAAGGTGCGGGGCACCAGCGTGACAAGATGGAATCCCCTGCCCGGCGCGGCGTGGAACTGGCCCCGGAAGGGATGCCCGCTGTCCAGGAGCACAATGTCACCGGGCCGGCACGTGGTCTCCCGATCGTCCAGGCTGAGCGCCACCTCCCCGCCCAGGACACAGTTGACCAGGTACATCTCCGGATCGCACCGCCGGGCCAGCCTGGGCGTGCGCACCACCTCCATGTGAGGGAAGGACAGCGTGGATACCTGCACCCCACCCAGCCCCACCACGCGCATGGCCGCCCGGAAGTCATCCTGATGCTCACTGCGCAGCCGGTTCGGCATGTGCGACTTCTTTGAGAACTCTTCCCACAAAGCGAACCGTTCCCTCGCCGCCACGGTCTCGGTACTGAACTCCCGCACCAGCACGTTCCGTCTCCCCCTTTCGTCGGGTCTACCCGTACCTCACGAGGGTGGGGCCGAGGCCACTGTTGGATCGAGGAGAACATCAGCCGTTGTCATGCGGGCGGTGGCGCGAAACCGCAGGTCGGCACTGTCGAGAACCCGCGTTGAGAATTAACGTCGGCAACAGCGGAGGAGAACGCCCGAGGCAGGAAGTAGCAGGCCCCCCGTCAGTCGCCAATTGGCGACTGATCCCCGCACAGCAGAACGGGCCCTCAGAGGGCGTTTAGTGTGGGCGGATTGCCGCTTATGATCTAGTAGGTTCCTCGCCAGGTTGGTGTGGTCTCGTCCGTTATGCGCTTGGCGAGGTTATCGATCGAGGCGATGTGGATCATGGCTTCGGAGCTGGCGGCGAGGGTCTCGTAGTCGCGGGCGAGTCGGCGGTGCATCATGATCCAACCGATACTCCGCTCCATCGTCCAAGCACACTGCGCTTATGGATAGTCAAAGCAGTGAGCAGACGCCGATAATCGGCCGTGAGGGCCTGCAGCGGTTGGTTGCTGTGGCCCGACGGTTGCGGGGCCGGCTGAGCGACGAGGGGAATGGGTCGTCATGCGCGACGACAGTGACGTCGGCCCCAGAGAACGATTCCGGTGGTGCCGGACGGGCAGGTGTGGGTGGCGCTGCCGGAGGTGAGCCGGCAGGCGGTGGTGGGGCAGCTGGTGCGGCTGGCGAGCCGCGCGTTGTCGGCCGCCGCGACGGCGAGTGAGCGGGACCGGCGATGACCTCGGTAATGCCGTGGGAGCGGCCCGGTAGCAAGATCGACGACCATCACCTGCAGCGGCTCGCAGTGATCTATGTCCGCCAGTCCACCCGCCAGCAGCTCGTCGACCACCAGGAGTCGACCCGGTTGCAGTACGCCCTGGTGGACCGGGCGGTCGCGCTGGGCTGGCAGGCGGACCGGGTTCTGGTGATCGACGAGGACCTGGGCAAGTCGGGGTCGAGTGCGGTCGCCCGCACGGGCTTCCAGCGTCTGGTCACCGAAATCGGGCTGGCCCACGTCGGTCTCGTGCTGGGGATCGAGATGTCTCAGCTGGCCCGCTCCGGCAGGGACTGGTACCAGCTGATCGAGCTGTGCGCCCTGTCGGGTGCGGTACTGGCGGACACCGACGGGGTCTACGACCCGGCCGAGTACAACGACAGGCTGCTGCTGGGGCTCAAGGGAACGATGAGCGAGGCCGAACTTCACCTGATCAAGCAGCGGATGTGGAGCGGGCGCCTGAACAAGGCCCGCCGCGGCGAGCTGGCCTTCCCTCTGCCCAGCAGCTACGTCCGCCGCCCGTCGGGGGAGGTCGCTTTTGATCCGGACGAGCAGGTGCAGACCGTGATCCGGCTGATCTTCGCGCAGTTCGAGCGGCTCGGCACGTTGCACGGTGTGCTGCGCTATCTCGTCGACCACGACATCCAGTTGGGCATCCGGCTGCGGGAGGGGCCGGACAAGGGCACCCTGGAATGGCGAAGGCCGAACCGGATGACGCTGCAGACCCTGCTGCACAATCCCGCCTATGCCGGCATCTATGCCTGCGGGCGGCGCCGGGTCGACCCGCGCCGCCAGGACCCGGCCCGGCCGAGCACCGGACGGGTCGTCCGCTCCCGGGACGGATGGCATGTGATGATCCCGAATGCCCTGCCCGCCTACATCACCGTCGCCCAGTTCGAGGCCAACGAAGCGAGACTGGCGGCCAACCGTGCCCGCGCCGAAGCCATGGGCGCGGTCCGAGGCGTCCCCGCTCTCGCGGCTGGGCTGGTGCACTGCGGACGCTGCAACCGGCGCATGAGCGTGCGCTACCACACCCAGCACAGCAAGGAACTGCCGGAATACGTGTGCGCCCGGGACATGACCAACTACGGCGCGGAGAAGAGCTGCCAGCTGCTCAACTCCGCCTGCGTGGACGCCTTCGTCGAGCAGCAGGTCCTCGCGGCACTGACGCCCGCCGCCGTCGAGGTGTCTCTCCGCGCGGCCGACCAGGTCCTGGCCGAGCGGGCCGAGCTGGAACAGCTGTGGTTGCAACGGCTGGAACGAGCCGCGCAGGGGGCCGACCGGGCCCGCCGCAGCCACCACCTCGCCGAACCGGAGAACCGCCTGGTCGTGCGCCAGTTAGAGAAGGAGTGGGAGGATGCACTCGCCATCCAGCAGCGGCTCCGCGAGGACTACGACCGCTTCGCCCGCAGCAGTCCGCACATCCTCAGTCCGGCCGAGCGGCAGACCATCACGGCCCTGGCCGGCGACATCGAGGGATTGTGGCGTGCGCACAGCACCACGACAGCGGACCGCAAGGGGATCGTCCGCGCGGTCGTCGACAAGGTCGTCGTCACCGTGCTCGGCACCAGCGAGCGGGTGAAGATCACGATTGTCTGGGCCGGCGGGACCACTACGGCGGGAGAGGTCATCCGCCCGGTCCAGCGGCTGGAACAGCTCAGCTACTACTCGCAACTGACCGATCGAATCCGCGAACTCACAGGCCAGGGCATCGGCGCCAGCGGAATCGCCGACCGCCTGGAAGCCGAGGGCTTCCGGCCCGCGAAGGGCGGCAAGCGGATCTCCGCAGCCACCGTCCGCGACCTCATGCGCCGCCTCGCCTGCCCCGCAGGCCGTATCCACCAGCACCGCCCCGCGCCACCCGGCGAGGAGCCCGGCCCGGACGAGTGGTGGCTCAAGCACCTGGCCGCCGAGTTGGACATGACCACTTCCACCCTCTACGCCTGGATCAACCGCGGCTGGATCACCACCCGCCGGGAGAGCTGCTGGCCCCACCGGCTCATCGCCCACGCCGACCAGCGAGAACTCGCCGAACTCCGCGAACGCCGGACACGTCCGCCCGGCTGGTACAGCCGCCGCATCTGGACCGAGACCGCCGAAACAGCACGGCAACAGACTCCATGAGTGCACTGTGCTTGACAGATCTCTACCACCCAGCGTCTCGGCAGCACCACGAACCCCTCCATATCGTCGGTGCGCTTGACGACCTCCAGGGTGAGCGCGAGTTTCTGCCGACACCAGTCGACCAAGTCGCCGGTGTAACCGCCGTCGGCCCAGACCAGGCAGATGTCACGGTGCAGGCGACGCAGCCGCTGCAGCAGGCCCACCGCGGCATCCCGGTCCCCGACGTTCGCGGCGGTCACCGCGACGACCAGCAGCAGACCGAAGCAGTCGGTCACGATGTGCCGCTTGCGGCCGCCCACTTTCTTCCCGCCGTCCCAGCCGCGCGAGACGGACGGCACCGAGGCCGCAGCTTTCACTGACTGCGCATCGATGATCCCGGCCGTCGGCTCCGCCTCACGGCTCTCCCGCTCACGCACCCGTCCGCGCAGCCGGTCGTGGAACTCTGCGATCAGCCCGTGCTCGCGCCAGCGGCGGAAGAAAGCGTAGACCCGGCCCCAGTCGGGGAAGTCCACGGGCATCGCCCGCCAGGAGATCCCGCCCGCGTCCAGGTAACGGATCGCGTCCAGCATCTGGCGGTGGCAGTAGCCCTCCGGTTGCCCGCCCCGGCCCTGGAGCCAGGCCGGCACCGGCAGCAAAGGCCGGATGGCCGCCCATTCCGCGTCCGTCATGTCGGAGGGATACCGGCGTTCCCGGTCCGGATGGTCGGCCGCGTTGCCGTACACATGCGCGAGGCAATCACACGATGGAGCAGCCGAGTTGAACTGAACAGGTTCGGACGCGTACAACAACGACACCAGGGCCTCCCGGCACTGCTCGGTCAGATTCGCATCCCCGAGCTACCGAGAGGCCCTGCCTTCATGCGCGTACAACGGCAAGATCACCCCGGCGGGAAGCCTGTTCGACCCGCACGTTCCAAGATCGGTTGAGATACGGCTTCTCAGCTCACGGTGGCCTGAGGTTGGTCCGTGGGATGCGTCGCCGACGTTCGACGTTTTCCTGTGTTGTGTCGGGTGGCCGTGGAGACAGCTGCTGTCACAAGGCAGTTGACGGTCAGGGCGACGACACCGACGTTGAGGTCCTTCACGGCCTGCGGCAATGCGGGCAGGAGGCTGCCCATGCTGGCACCGGTGACCGTCAGCGCGATGACGGCCGCGACGCCGGTGACGATGCCGGCGGCCGCTCCCTGTGTGGTGACCAGGCGGCGCGGTGCCAGGCTCGCCAGCAGGGCGGGGAAGAGCTGGGTGACGAGCGCGTATCCCATCAGCAGCAGGGAGACTAGCGTGCTGCCGCCGTTGAAGGTGAAGTACAGCGAGATCAGAGCGATCACCGGCACCAGCCACTTGGCGAGGCGGGCGATGTGCGCGTCGCCGGTCGCCGGGCGGGCGATCCGGTAGACGTTCTTGGCCAGGCAGGTCGCCGAGGTCATCAGCAGCAGCGAGCCGGGAACGAGCGCGGTGAGCAGGCCGGCGCCGCCTACGACGCCGACGAACCACGGCGGGAACGACGCGGTGGTGATCCGCAGCAGCGACAGGTCCGCGTCGGAGCCCTTCAGGCCCGGCACGACGAGGATCGCGGCGAACCCGACGAAGAACACGAACAAAAGGATCAGCTGGTAGAGCGGCATGAAGATGGCGTTGCGGCGGAACACCTTTTCGTTCTGTGCGCTGTAAGCGGCGCTGAAGGTGTGCGGCCACATGTAAAAGCCGAGCGCGGACAGCAGCACGGTGGAAGCGAACCAGGAGGCACTCATCCCGCTGGAGTGCAGGGTGAGGAAGTGCGGCTGGGCCGCGTCGACCCGGTGGAACATCTGCCCGATGCCGCCGAAGTAGTGCAGCGGGAGATAGATGCCCAGGATCAGGACGACCGCCAGGATGGCGACGTCTTTGAGCAGTGCTGTCCAGGCCGACCCATGGATGCCGGAGATGGTCACGTAGATGGTCAGCGCGACCGTTCCGATGACGATCGCCCAGTGCGGGGAGATGCGGCCGTAGGACGATACCGAGACGATGATGCCCAGCCCCTTCAGCTGGAGCACCAGGTACGGCACCATCGCGATCACGCCCACGAGCGCGACCAGCGCGCCCAGCAGCGGACTGTCGAACTTCGCGACGAAGAAGTCGGACTGCGACACCAGCCGGTGCTCCTTGGCGTAGCGCCAGATCGGTGGCAGCAGCCAGTACGACAGGACGTAGGCCAGGGAGGCGTAGCACAGGATGTAGAAGGCGGGCGCACCCTTGCCATAGGCCCAGCCCGAGGCGCCGAGGAAGGTGAACGTGGTGTAGATCTCGCCTGCGAGTAGCAGGAAGACGAAGATCGTGCCGAAGCCGCGGCCGCCCACCGACCACTGCTCGAGGTCCATGTCCTTCCCGCGCCGGGCCCGCAGTCCCAGCCCGATCGAGGCGGCGAGGAAGACGAAGATGACGGCGAGTGCGGTCATGACATGCGCTCCTCGTTCTGCCCGGGCTCGGAGAGCGCAGTGCGGTTGGCCGGGTCGAGCTGGTAGATCACGGCCATGGTCGCCGAGATCAGGGCGACCCACATGACCAGCCAGAAGAGAATGAAGGGCATGCCCAAGACATAGGGCGTCACCCTGTTGGCGAAGAAAATGCCGCCGAGGATGCCGGCAAAGGGGACTATGCCGAGCAGATGGACGAGCTTCACGAGTGGGAACCTCCTGGGGCGGCGCGCTGGGCCGCCGGGAGCGAGCGGGTGTTGGCAGACGGGGAGGGGGGTGCGAGCCCCGCGGGCACCGGATGTGCGATCGCTTGGGCGCTGTGAGCGGGGAACCCTGCACTACTTCCGTATTGTGGAATATCATTTTCGGGATATGGGATTTATGGATTCCCCTGAAGGGCGCAGTCAAGGCTTTCCGCTGAAGGCCCAAGAATTCAACATTTCGTTGAAGGTCTGGAAACGGTGGCGGTGGGCATGATTTTTTGCATACCAAAAATGAGCACTGCGCGAAAAACTGAGGAATGATGCTGCCGCATAGGCAGGTTTGGTATACTAAATGGTCTGCGACCCGTTGCCGCCTTCAGCGTGCGTAATTCATGAAGATCAAAACTGTCTGAAAAGCGGCTGATTGCCTCTTACGTCCTAGTGAGTCCCTCGCCAGGCGGGTGCTATCTCGTCTGTAATGCGTTCGGTGACGTTGTCGATCGAGGCGATGTGGGCCATGGCTTCCAAGCTGACGGGTAGGGTCTCGTAATCGCGGGCGAGGCATCGACACGTCATGTCCATCCCCAGGTCGACCCTCCACCGCCTGGGCTGCAGCCGCCTTCCTGTCATCAGGACAGGTCGTCCAGCAGCGGCAGCGGTACCTCCCGCTGCTCGTCGGCCGGCGACTGTTCAGCCCAGATGACCTTGCCCCGGGACGTGTACCTCGTGCCCCAGCGCTGGGCGAACTGGGAGACGAGGAACAGTCCGCGCCCGCCCTCGTCCGTCGTGGCCGCCCGGCGCAGGTGCGGGGAGGTGCTACTGCCGTCGGAGACCTCGCAGATCAGGGCGCGGTCGTGCAGCAGCCGCACCCGGACCGGCTCGGCACCGTAGCGGATGGCGTTGGTGATCAGCTCGCTGAGGATCAGCTCTGTGGTGAAGCTGATCTCGTCCAGCCCCCACTCCTCCAACTGCCGGGTGCACGCCGCCCGGACCTGGGCCACGGCAGCGAAGTTGAAGGGCACCTCCCAGTCAGCGACCTGCGTGGGATCCAGCAGACGGGTGCGGGCCACCAGCAACGCGATGTCATCGCTGCGGTGTGCAGGCAGCATGGCGTCGAACACCGCCTGGCAGGTCTCCTCCGGGGAGATGGCCGCCGTCTCGGACAGGGCTGTGCGCAGAAGATCCAGACCGGTGTCGACGTCGCGCTCGCGGCTTCCGATCAGTCCGTTGGTGTAGAGCACGAGCCGACTTCCCTCGGCCAGCTGCAGCTCCGAGGTCTCGAACGGCAGAGCGCCCAGGCCCAGGGGTGGGGAGGCGGGCACGTCGGGAAAGGCCACCGTGCCGTCGGGGTGGACGAGGGCAGGGCCGGGATGGCCGGCCCGAGCCAGGGTGCAGTGGCCGGAGACCGGGTCGTAGACGGCGTACAGGCAGGTGGCTCCGGTGACGGATTCACCCTCGTCCTCGTCCGCCTGGGCGAGGTCGGTCCGGGTGACCAGATCATCCAGGTGTGCCAGGAGCTCGTCGGGAGGCAGGTCCAGGGCTGAGAAGTTGTGGACCGCGGTGCGCAGCCGTCCCATGGTGGCGGCGGCGTGCAGCCCGTGCCCGACGACGTCCCCGACCACCAAGGCCACCCGGGCTCCCGGCAGCGGGATGACGTCGAACCAGTCGCCGCCGACCCCGGCCTGCGCGGGCAGATAGCGGTGCGCCACATCCACCGCCTCCTGCTCGGGCAGACCACGGGGCAGCAGGCTGCGCTGCAGGGTGACGGCCATGGTGTGCTCGCGGGTGTAGCGGCGGGCGTTGTCGATGCACACCGCCGCGCGGGCGACCAACTCCTCGGCGACGGCCAGATCGTCCTGCTCGAACGGCTCGGGATGCTCCGATCGGTAGAAGGTGGCCAGGCCCAGGGCGACGCCGCGGGCATGCAGCGGGACGGTGACAAGACCGCGGATCCCGTGCTCGAGGAAGCGCCGGAGCAGATCCGGCTCCTGCGCCCGCCACCTGGGAGAGTCGCGCAGGTCGGGCTCGAGGACCCCCTTCACCGTCTCGAGGGCCAGGGCGTGTGGTGTGGACCCGGGATAACGGATCAGCTCGCCCAGCGCGAAGACCGGCTCGTCCCGGTCCGCTCCGCCGACGGCCGTACGGCGCAACTTCAGTTCGCCGCCCACCGGTTCGTCACCTCGGAGGACGGGCTCCGCCAGATCGACGGTGACCGTGTCGGCGAAGCGCGGAGCCGCCAGTTCTGTCAGTTCCTCGGCGGTCCGTGTCACGTCCAGGGTGGTGCCGATCCGCACACTGGCGTCGTACAGGAGCTTCAGGCGCTCCCGTGCCACCTCGGCCTTGCCGACGAGCGCGCGCAGCTCCGTGGTGTCGCGAAGTGTCGCGACGCTGCCGGCCCGGCCTCCATACGGTGCCGTGGGCCGCGTGCTGACAGCCAGCAGGCGGTCCCCGGCCAGGTGGACCTCGTCGCTGACCAGGCGATCCGAGGCCAGTAGTTCGGCGGTCCCCGGGTCCAGGCCGAGCTCCGTGACGTGGCGCCCCTCAGCGTCGGCGGACAGCCCCAGCAGGTGGCGGGCCTCGTCGTTCGCCAGCAGCAGTCGCCTGTCGCCCCCGATGATGACAACGCCCTCCCGGATGGCGTGGAGAACCGCGTCGTGGTGCTCGTACATGCGCGTCATCTCGGCCGGACCCAGGCCGTGCGTCTGCCGCCGCAGCCGCCTGCTCACCAGCGCCGCTCCGCCCGCGGACAGGCCCAGCACCGCACCCGCGGCACCGAACAGGACGGGTAGCTGGCGCCCCACCACGGCATTCACGCTCTGGACCGTGATCGCGACCGACACCCCGCCGAGGAAGGAGCCGTCGGTGTCGAAAACGGGGGCGTCAGAAAGGACGGAAGGACCCTGGCTCGCCGTGAAGCTCGCCGTCACGCTCTTGCCAGCCAACGCCGCCTTCAGAAGTCGTTCGGGGCCGATGATGTGTTTCCCGATGAGGCTCGGGTCAGGGTGGGTGTAGCGGATTCCTTTCGCGTTGTACACCACGACGGCGTCCACACCGGACTTCTTACGGATCGCCTCTGCACGTGGCTGCAGCACCGCGGTCGGATCATGACTCTTCAGCGCGGTCACCATTCCCGGGGAGTTCGCGAACGCCTCGGCGACGGCGAGCGACCGGTGGCGAGCGTCAGCTGTGCTTTGACTCCGGGCCTGCAGCACCAGCGTCACCAGTGCCGCAGCGATCAACAGCACCACGAGCGCCAACTGCAGGACCAGGACCTGACCGGCAACACTGCGCGAGCGCAGCAGGGAGCGGAGACGCCTTCCCCGGGACAGGTGCGGAACATCGAACCGGAACCGAGCCCCTTTCCCGATCTCACGCTCTGATCGACTGAAAAATCGAGTCATAACATCATTTTGCGTCCTGTGTACCTGACAGCCCTTTTCATCCGCACTTGGGGAGGTAGGACTGGGGCACTCACAGAAGCGACGCTGGCAGTACTTGCCCTCGCCCCGCGGGAAGTAGGCAAAAACAAGCGGGCGGCGCAGCCCAGCCGCCGCGCCGTCCCCACAGCACTGGTCCAACGCGCTGGCATGTCAGGTCGGCGGAGACGGGCAGATGGGTGCCCGGCAGGCCGGTGGCGGAGGTCACGACGACGTCATGGACCGGTCTCCCCCTCCCCGGCACAGCTGGCACGGCACCTGGAACTACACCCTGCGCCCGACTCCCTCGCTCCACCGCCCCCAGTACGGCCCGCCGAGTTCGGCCGCTTCCCCGTCGGCGGCAAACTTCCCACCTGGCTTCGGCACCCCAGCCTCACCGGACTGGAGGCCCCCGCCTTCGACGACCTCGTCGCCCGCTACCGCGACTATTGCACCCAGCATCCACCGGTCCTGCTCTCCGGGAAACGCCCCGACGGCGGTCCCGGCGCCGGCACCCGGAGGCTCTCTGCCGCCGACCATCTCGTCGTCTTCCTCCTGCGGGTGCGTGCCGTGCGCAGCTTGGCGGTGCGCTTGTCGAGGAGCCCGTTGTAGAGGGCGCGGTAGATCGTCTCCGCACAGGCATTGAGTGCCGCATCGTCGGGGTGGTGGCGGGCGAGCTGACGCGAGATCTGCTGCGGGGACCAGTGTTGCTGGAGCTTGTCGTTGACGAACTCGCGCAGTGTGGGCCGCTTCGATTGTCACTGCGCACGACATCGACCGGTCGCGCCGGCACCCCCGAGATCCATCGGCCGGCGGGGAGCATCCAGCGAGGAAACGGCCACCGTGGCAGGGGAATCCAAACGGGAGCGCGCAACGTTTCTATATGTGGAGAGAAGGTGAACGGCTACGGGCATTCCTTTTGGACCGCATCTGTCGGTGCCGGGGCTGTCACCGGTACGCGGTGTGGGTGTCGAGGCAAGCAGGGTGACCGGGCGGCTGGTGCGCCTTCCCCTCGATGTGGCTGCGGGGGGCGTCGGCCTGCTGACCGGGTATCTCGGTCGTGCTCTGCCGTGGCGGGGGGCGGTCCGGGGCGAACCGTTGGCAGATGGGGATCTCCCCGTGCTGTTGGTGCACGGGCTGGCGGACAGGGAATCGGTGTGCATGGCGCTGCGGCGGGGGCTGGGCGGCCTCGGCGCGGGGCCCTTCATCACGGTGAGCTATCACGCGCTCGGCCCGGACGTCCGCGCGGCGGCCCGGGTTCTGGGCGAGCAGGTGGAGCTGGCCAGTGCTCGCAGCGCCGGGCGGGCTGTGGTCGTGATCGGGTACAGCCTTGGAGGGCTGATCGCGCGCTACTACGTGCAGCGGCTCGGCGGGGACTTGCGGGTGCCGCTGGTGATCACGCTGGCGACGCCGCACGGCGGGACCGCCGCGGCCCTGCTGGCACCGCCGCATCCGCTTCTGCGCCAGCTACGGCCGAGAAGCGACCTGCTGGCCGAACTGGCCGAGCCGGCCGTGGGGTGCCGTACCCGGTTCGTGGGCTTCTACAGTGACCTGGACGAGGTGATCATCCCGGCAACCAGGGGCCGCATAGACCACCCAGACCTCGAGGCATGCAATGTGCTCGTGCCCGGCGTCGGGCACCTGACCCTCCCCGTGCACCAGCCGGTCATCGACCAGGTGCGCTCGCTGCTCACTGCGGCCCAGCAGGCCACGTCCACCACAAACCTCCCACACGGCCACACCTTCAGTGCGAACGGACAGCACCATGGCACAGCCGAGGTTCTTCGTGACAGCGGGAGGCAAACGGAGGACTCTGAGAGGTAGCCGATAGGAACGTCAGCCACGTGTGCGGACGGACAGCATGGCTCTTTCGCGTAACCCCAAGACCGCGCCGACGGTACGCCCGTATTACCCCCAGGACGAACCGGGGGTGCGAGAACTGATCGATGCCGACCGGCTGCCGGGACAGCCGCACTGCACCCCGGAGAAGCTGGCCGCGGCGCGGCACGGTCCTGTCCCCTTCCCCCTGGCTGGCTGGACGGTACCGACCAGGCCGCGGATCAGCGTTCTGGCCGATGCCGACGACCGCCCCTACGGGATCATCGCGTACTTGTCCTGGACCGATGTACGAACCGGCCTGATCTGCTGGGTCCACGCCCACGAGGACCCGCCCGCCCTGCATGCCCTGATCGGCCACGCACTTGCCGCACTTACCGACTGCACGTGGATCGAGGCATTCGTGACGGCTCCGCCGGGCCCCCTGGGTCCGGGCGGCCTGCCCTGCACCCGACGCGGCGCCACTCACGACACCCTGATGCAGACGGGCTTCACCGGCCGCTGCCAGGGCTGCTACCTGCACTGCGTGCTCCCTGCCGAGCCCCCGCCCGCCAAGCTGGTCGCCGATGTCTTCCCGTGCGACTACCCTCCGGGCCACCGTCTGATCATTCGTGAGGCTGCCGAACCGGTCGCCGAAGCCGTGGTCAGCGTGGAACCCGACCGCACCGCGACCGTCTACTGGATCGAGACCCTGCCCACCCGCCGCCACCGCGGCCTGGGCCACAAGCTGCTCAGCCAGGCCCTGGCCCTGCTGGCCGAGCAGGGTGCCACCGAGGTCGCTCTCGTCCTCGACGACGCCCAGCAGTCCGCCTCCGAGAGCCGGGCCGCCACCCGGCTCTTCCGCTCCTTCGGCTTCACCCTCGTCGACCAGCTGTGGACCTACCAGCACCCACGCCCCCAAGCCGCGCGGCCCGGCGCGTGAGCCCAAGGGTGTGACGGGAGCCCTGACAGCCAGGAAAGGGGTGCGGCACCGGCTGGCCCGCCGACCGAGACCGGTCAGCCGCAGCCTGGGCGATGCGGCCACCGAGGCGCCCGAGGCGGTGCAGGCAGCGCGGAGTTTGGGTCGTCCTGCTGCTGGTCCTGGTCGGCCTGCTGTTCATCGGCGCGCTCGGCTACGCCATGTACCGCCACCCGCAGCTCACCCAGCCGTTCATCGTTGCCTGGCCGGTGCGACGGTGCTGGTCGCCATGGTGGCCGCCGTTGCCAGTGCCGCCGTCCGGTGAGCCCAGGTGATCGATCACCTGCTCAGCCTCGTCCGGGGACGGTCGATCTTCTGGGCAAAAAACACTCTGGCGGCTTTGAGGATCTCATTCGCCCGCTTCAACTCGGTGTTCTCCTTGCGGAGTTGCATGAGTTCCTCGCGCTCGGCGGTCGTGAGCCGGTCGTCACGCTTGCCGCGGTCGGCCTCGGCCTGGCGGACCTAGCCGCGCAGGGCCTCCTTAGGGCGCTCCCGCATGCCCGGGGGAGGCGGGCCGTCCGGCCCAAGCGAACCGCCACGAGGCCGTGCATGCTGGATCTACGGGGCAATACCGGAGACCTTGCCATGGTGAACCGGCGGCAGGAACCGGCCGCTGTGGGGAAGCCCCGACGAGGAGTGAGGGACCATGGCCGAACAGACACCGCCGTATGTCACGGACCAACCTCTGCAGGGCGACCTCGGACGGCGCATCGAGCGGCGGCGCAGGGAACTGGGACTCACCCGGGAGGAAGTCGCGTTCCGTGCCGGCATGGCCCCGAGCTATGTCGCGCACCTGGAGCAGTACAGCACGGCGGCACCGGAGGCGGGCACCCTGCTCCGGCTGGCCGGAGCCCTGCGGACCACTCCGACGGAACTCGGCGGCGGAAACGTCGACTTGCCACCCGGTATCGGACGCGCCGCTTGCAGTCCTCGCCTCACCGAACTGAACGAGGAGGAGTGCCGCAGGCTGCTCTCGACGCACGGCGTGGGTCGCCTGGCGATACCCACCGAAGCCGCACCGGTCGTCGTTCCCGTCAACTACTCCGTCGTCGACGACGCCGTCGTGTTCCGGACCCGGGCGGCCTCGGTGCCCACTCAGGGACGCGATCGCGAGGTGGCCTTCGAGGTTGACCGCGTGGACGACGCGTTGAGTCAGGGCTGGAGTGTCCTGGTATGCGGGCGCGCCGAAGCCGTGACCGACCCCGACGCCGTACGCCGTTTCGCCGAGCTCGCCTACAGCGAGCCGTGGACCGGAGGGGAACACGACCTGTGGATGCGGATCGAACCCACTGCAGTCACGGGGCGCCGCATCGACACGTGGTGAGCTTCCCCGGCAGGCGCCCGAACAGATCCGCCGCCTGAACCTCCCGTCACCGTCGGCCCGGCAACTCCCGAGCCTCGCCGCCGAATGGGCCGCCGCCAGGCCCCGCGCCGATGACGGGAGTCGCCGTACCACAACGAGTGGTCCGCGTGCCCCTGGGGCCGGCCCAGCCTTCCGTAAGTCAGGCGAACCGGCGTCTGCAGCGACGGGAGACCTGTGCGGCCCTCGATGAGGAGGAAGCCGGACTCGACAGCTTCCGCATAGGGGTGCCGCCATTGGCTGCCTTCAGCGGCTTGCGGCAGTGCCTGCATCGGCGCACGAGGGGCTGGCGGCGTTTCGGCCTGGCGGTGCTCCAGTAGAGGGATTAGCGTAATCCGCAGAGCAGTCGTGGTTCCGAAGTCGTTCGCCCGTGGGTCACCTTGCCCGCGGGCGCTTTGCTGTGCAGCCCTCTCCGGACCAGGGCGATTACCTCCGGACCTGCACCGTGCGGGCCCGAACCCCCTCGAAGGAGACAGGCATGGCCAAGGGCACTGTGAAGTGGTTCAAGGCGGAGAAGGGCTTCGGCTTCATCGCGCAGGAGGGCGGCGGCCCGGACGTCTTCGCCCACTACTCCAACATCTCCGGTCAGGGCTACCGCGAACTGCGGGAGGGCCAGCACGTGGAGTTCGACGTCACCCAGGGCCAGAAAGGCCCCCAGGCGGAGAACATTCGCGTCGTGTGACCCCAGCACCCGAACAGGCCCGGCATCGTGGGTGCCGGGCCTTGGTGCCCGGTTGCGTCTTAATTACTCATCGGCTCCGGTTGCCGCGGTCAAACAGCCCAAGCTGTCGACGACGGCGAATTAGGCCGTCGTCGATACAAGTCGCCCATTACGCCAAAGACGGTATGCCGCAGACCGCATGGCTGCCGTCCTCGTTGCCGAAACGGCGCCTCCCGCTCTCGCCGTCCTCGCGGCACTCGGCAGCCTCGAATGCGGGCTCGGGAAGTCCCTCAAGCAAAATCGCTGGCGTTCGGCTCGCTGCCTGCTCTCACTGACCGTGCACCCAGCCGCGTGAGGGGCGGAAGTCCGGATGCCTGCAGCACCGCCGGCGCCACCGTGGACGGGTCTCCGCTGGCCACCCATCGGAAGCGGGCCACCATCATCAAGTCGTCGACGCTCTCCCGCACGAACCCGTCCACGATGCCGAGGCCGCCCGCGCGTTCACGCAGCACCACAGCGCCCGGCTCCTGATCATCTGCGATCTGCTGGAAGTCCTCCGTGTCGGGCAACCCGAGAACGCATACACCCAGTGACTCATGCCTGACCTCCTGCCGGGACACAACGACTGCCCCGTTGATCAGGCACTACGGCTGTGGTCCATTCGAAGGCTGGCAGGACTGACTCCAAAGGGGTGGCGGCCGCACCCGTGCGCGTGCGGCTGTCGGAGGGAGGCTGGGCCTCGTCCTCCCTCAACGACCGGGCCGCCAGGACGCAACGGCCAAGATCACGTACTGACCGTGTCAGGCCGAAGGCCCGTCGCTGGGCAGCTCGCTCGCGTGCTCACCGGTGACCAGGTAGACCAGGTGCTGAGGCGCGAAGTCTGCGATCGGGGGTGTGGGGCATGACCGCAGGCTGCCCGATTCGCGGGGCGATACGGGGGCGCTCAGCATGGAAATGAACCCGAATGCCGTCGTTTCGCGGAGGTGAACCGCGATGACCCTGCCCGTGCACCACCGGCCCGGTCAGCTCCTGGAACGCCCGTTCCCGGCCCTGAGCTGGGGTGAGCCGATCGCCGCCGAGTTCGACGACCTCTTCGAGCGGATGAACCGGTTCCTGCAGGCCGCCAGCACGGCACCCGGAATCGGGGCCTGGTCACCTCTGGCCGACCTGCACGAAACGGACGAGGCCTACGTGGTCGAGGCGGAACTGCCCGGGATCGAGCGCGAGGACATCGACGTCGAGATCGGCGACCGGGACCTGTGCATCACTGGGGAGTGCAAGCAGTGCGAGCGCGAAGGCGTCCTGCGTCGCAGCACCCGGCGCACCGGCCGCTTCGAGTACCGGGCGCTGCTCCCGGCCGACGTCGAAGCCGAAGAGATCACGGCGACGCTGGCCGACGGGGTGCTGACCGTCACCGTGCCCAAGGCCCAGGCGGCCAAGCCGCGCCACATCGAGATCACTCAAGCCTAAAGGCGGTAAGAAAGGGTGGTGGGGAGGGGTACCTGTCCCCACCACCCGGGAGGAACGTCCCAAACCCAGGCAACCTCCGCGGTACCTACCCGTGATAGGGCCGACCGGACCTCATTGGCCCAAAACCGCACAGACCGCTCACGCCTGGACGCGGGATCGGACGCAGAGGGCCACACCATGTCCGCTATCTACGCACTGATCCGTTCCGACGGCCGGCTGGAGTTCCGCGACGGCGTTCCGGAGCAGATGCACCGGGACACCGACCCCCATCACGGGAGGCCGGCCTCCTTCACCATTCAGCGCGCCTCATGGGGCGGCAACGGCCTGGATGAGGTGGTCGTGCTGGCGCCGACCTCCGCCCGTCGGATGGACCACCCGCGCAGCATTCCCGCCAGGGTGGAGCGGCGCCTGCGCCGGATCGCGACCCGACGACTGCTGCATGAAACCGAGCTCGTGCGGGCGGAGGGGAGCCAGGTGCGGCTGATCGTTCCTGGACCAGAGGACCTGACCGTCATGGGCGCGAATTTGATGAATCCGGTGCAGCGACTGACCGTCCTGGAAACCTCCCTGAGGACGACTGCTGCAGTGCTGCGCAATCCGTCCCCGCACCGGACGGCCAAGCCGCCCGCGTCAGGCTAGGGTGCGTTTCAAATGTGCTGGTCACAGCCACTCGTTGATGGCTGCGACCAGCACGGTCGCCTCATAGCGGATGGCGAGTTTCTCGTATCTCGTGGCGACCGCGCGATGTCGCTTGAGGCGGTTGATGCCGCACTCCACCGCGTGGCGCTCTTTGTAGTCGGCCGGATCGAACTTCGGCGGCCGGCCGCCGCGGGAGCCGCGCTGTGCGCGGTGGGCGACCTGGTCGCGCTTCTCTGGGATCGTGCAGCGGATGCTCCGGCGGCGCAGGTAGGCGCGGTTGGCGCGGGAGCCGTAGGCCTTGTCGGCGCGGACCTTGTTCGGCCGGGTGCGCGGGCGGCCTGGTCTCAGCCGGGGTACCCGGATGCCCTCCAGCACCGCCTGGAACTGCGGGGAGTCACCGCGCTGCCCGGCCGTGATCACCAGGGACATCAGCCTCTGCGCCTGCTCAACCGCCAGATGCAGCTTGGTGCTCAGCCCGCCACGCGAGCGTCCCAGCCCGTGGTCGGCTGGTTCGGCAAAGATCCCGCCGGGCGGCTCGACCTGCAGATCCCTTTTTGCGGGCGCCCGCCGCATGCTGGTGGGCGGGCACGATGGTGGAGTCCACCGAGATGTCCCAGGTGATCAGCCCCTCGGCGTCTGCCCGGGCCTGCAGTTGCTCGACTATGCGATGCCAGGTGCCGTCCCGCTGCCAGCGCCGGAACAGCCCGTAGACGGTCTGCCAGGGGCCGTACCGCTCGGGCACGTCCCGCCAGGGTGCACCCGTGCGGGTACGCCAGCGGATGCCGTCTATCAGCTGCCGCTTGGTGTGAGCCGGCGGCCGCCCGGGCTTCTTCCCGACCGGGAGCAGCGGCTCCAGCCTCGCCCACTGCGCGTTCGTCAGATCGTGCCTGCCCACGAAGTGGATCTTGGCACATCAAGATCCACTTCTGAAACGCACCCTAGGCCAGCCCGTACACACGTCGTCGTGGCTGAGCCAGACGGTGTGGTGACGGCCACACGCGGGCCGGCGATGGGTGTAGCCGTGACTTGGAGGGAGGCTGAGCCTCGCCGTCTTCAACGATCGTGCCAGCAAGGACGCAACGGCGGGGCTAGAAACACGCACTCAGAGTCTGCAGCACCCATCCCGAGGGGGCCTGGGGTGCATGATGCTGCGCTTGCAGTTGGTTCCGCTGGCTGGCTGCTCTGGGAGGGTGCAGTGTAGGGGACGTGTTTAGGCGGCGCTTTGCCAGCATGGTCCATCCGTGGCAGTCGTTGGTGATCCCGGTCGCGCTCATCGTGGTGATCACGGTTGTGGACGTCGTGACCCCGGTCGACATTGTCCTCAGCCCGCTGCTGGTGATTGCGCCCGCTATCGCCGCGTGGTTCGGCGCCAGGCCTTGGACGACGGGCGGCATCGGGGCTCTGGCGGTGGTGGCCCAGGTGTCCATCGCCTGGCGCTTCGGCGTGCTCTTCTCGCGGAACTCGCTGGTGCAGAGTCTCTCGATAGCGGCGCTCTCGGCGCTGGTCGTGCTCTTCTGTGTGGTGCATGATCGGCGCAGCCGCGAGCTGGCCCAGGTGCGGTCGGTGGCCGAGGCCGCTCAGCAGGTCCTACTGTGGCCGTTGCCGAGCAGGCTCGGTCCGCTGCAGCTCGCCTGCCTCTACCTGGCCGCTGAGGACCAGGCCGTGATCGGCGGCGACCTGTACGCCGCGGCCCGCACCGACAGCGCGGCCCGGGTGATGATCGGTGACGTGCGGGGCAAGGGCTTGCCCGCCATTGGTGAGGCCGCCCTCCTGCTCGGCGCCTTCCGGGAGGCCGCCCACCAGCACGCCTCCCTGCCCCAGCTCGCCGCCGCCCTGGAGCGCAGCATCGCCCGCTACCTCACCGACTTCGACCCCGATTACGAGGCGGGGGAGCGCTTCGTCACCGCTCTTTTGCTGGAGATCCCCGACGACGAGCCCGTCGTCAAGATCACCAGCTGCGGCCACCCGGCACCCATACTGCTCGGCCCGGACAACAGTGTGACCGTGCCAAGCCTCAGCCCCGCACCGCCGCTCGGTGTCGGCTTGACGGACCCCGACGACCACACCCTGGACGTCCTGCCCTTCGGCCCGGACGACACCCTGCTCCTCTACACCGACGGTGTCATCGAGGCCCGCGACCAGCACGGCGTCTTCTACCCCTTCGCAGAACGCGCCGCCCAGTGGGCCGACCAGAATCCCGATGCCCTGCTACACCACATTCAGCGTGACCTGAGCACCTACACCGGCGGGCGCCTCGGCGACGACGCCGCCCTCATCGCCATCCGCCGCACCCTCATTCCCCGCCCTGGCCACGACCTGGGATACGCCGTCCAGCCCCATCGTGCCCCGCTACCCCTTCGCACCACCGAACCGAGTCACCCCCCGGCGGTCAGCTGACCATTACAGACCAGCCGGCTCAGGTTCGGGCAGCCCCTTCGTGCCCGATCTTGTTGTGGTCCGGGAACGCACAGGCGGCCTCGGCATCGTGGACAGGTTCGTGTGGGAGAGTCTCTCGAAGACTTGATGCTGGTGGCTTCGCTTCCGGCGGGTGGACAGCGGGCCCCTCCACGGCGACGCCGGCGGTGTTGCAGGAGCGTGGGCTTTCGCCGAGGTGGAGGAGCAGGTCCAGGATGATCAGCGCCGATCCCGATGCGGGTGCGCGTGTCCAGGTCCTGTACGTCGCCCACGGCCGGCGCAGCCGGTTTTGGAGCTGTGATCTGGTTGTTGTGCCAGATCCCGGCAGCCATCGCCAGGACCCGCTGGGCCCCCCGGATCGCGACGCCCTCGAAGGTCCGCCCGCCGTGTTGTTCCAGGCTGGCCGCACCGAAGGCGTCAACGCCCGCACCAAGAGGATCATGAGGCAGATGCACGGACGCGCCGGAGTCGACCTCCTCCGCCACCGCATCCTCCTGCCCTGACCGCTACTCGGCGTCACCACCGACTACGGGCCAGAGCCGTTAAGACCGTCCGGCAAATGGATCACTTGAGGCGTCGGGTGGTGGGGCGGCCGTCCCAGCGGTAGCGGCTCGTTGCTCGGCGGATCAGCATACGGAGGGTGACGAGGGCGGCGGCGAGGTAGAGGTAGAAGTCCACGACTTCGCCGCTCCTCTCGGTGCAGCGCCGCAGCTTGCCGTAGTTGTTCATCCACGAGTGGGTGCGCTCGACCACCCAGCGCTTGCCGGCCTGGATCGGGGCAGGTACTCCCCTGCGTGCGATCTCGGCCGTGAATCCCAACTCATCTATCAACGCACGGGACTTGGCACTGTCGTAGCCACGGTCAAGGTTGACATTGACGGTTTCCGGCATCGCGCCGACCTGTGCTTTCGCCGCGTCGAGGGTGGGGCCGAGCAGGGGTGAGTCGTGCCGGTTGGCCCCCTCGGAGACGATCCCGAGCGGGA
Organism: Streptomyces sp. NPDC001204; assembly: GCF_053598035.1. Classification (NCBI taxonomy): domain Bacteria; kingdom Bacillati; phylum Actinomycetota; class Actinomycetes; order Kitasatosporales; family Streptomycetaceae; genus Streptomyces; species Streptomyces sp. NPDC001204. The sequence continues at coordinate 36,297 of NZ_JBSFJL010000055.1, forward strand.
CGCCGCCCGCGTCGGACGCGACCGAGCGTTTCAGCCCCTGCTTGCCCCGGTCCACCGGCGACTGCCCGGCCTTGTCACCCCCGGACGGGGCCTTGGTGATGCAGCCATCGACCGAGATCTCGCTCAGCCCGAGGCCGATCATGCGGTCGTAGGCCTTGAGTGCGAGGGCGTGGACTTTCTCGGATATCCCCAGTTCGGCCCACTGTTTGACGCGGCGTCGGATGGTTCGGTCGGAGCATCCGGGGCCGGCGATCCGCTCGTAGCCGGATCCGTGGACCAACGCGAGCACGATGTACTCGAAGACGGTGCGGTCCGGAACCGTCGTCGGTGGCAGCCTAGTGTGATGCGCCTGAAATGGTGGCTCTAAGTCTGTAGGCTAATTTCATGGCGTCTCGGGGTCCTCGTGCAGTCGAAGTCGTGCTGTCTGCCGAGGAGCGTGCGGAGTTGGCACGTTGGGCGGGTGGCGCGGTGTCGGCCCGTGTGGCGGAGCGGGCCCGGATCATTCTGGCCTGTGCGGAAGGTGTCTCAAATACCGGTGTAGCAGCGGACTTCGGGGTATCCACGGAGACAGTGCGCAAGTGGCGCTCGCGATTCGTAGCCCGGCGGATGGCTGGCCTGGTGGACGAGCCGCGGCCGGGCCGGCGCAAGCCGGAGCTGGTGCTTTCCGAGGCCGAGCGGGCAGAGCTGACGCGCTGGGCGCGGCAGTACCAAGACCGCGCAGTTCCTGGCGCTGCGGGCGAGGATCGTGCTGCGGTGCGCGGAAGGCGGGTCGAACAAGGAGGTCGCCGCCGAACTCGGTGTGTCGCACGGAACGGTTAACCGCTGGCGGTCGAGGTTCATCCGCTTGAGGCTGGACGGGCTGAGCGATGAGCCGCGTCCCGGCAGGCCGCCCTCGATTCTGCTGGACCAGGTCGAGGATGTGCTCACGGCAACGTTGGAGTCCACCCCGGGCAAGGACACGCACTGGTCGCGGGCCTCGATGGCGAAGCACTCTGGGCTGTCGAAGTCCACCATCGGGCGGATCTGAAAAGGGTCGACCTCAAGCCTCATCTCCAGGACGCGTTCAAGCTCTCCACCGACCCGCAGTTCATCGCGAAGGTCGTCGACGTCGTCGGCCTGTATCACCATCCGCCCGAGAAAGCGGTAGTGTTGTGCGTGGACGAGAAGAGCCAAATCCAGGCGCTGGACCGGTCTCAGCCGGTGCTGCCGATGATGCCGGGCATGCCCGAGCGGCGCACCCACGATTACTACCGCCACGGCATCACCAGTCTGTTCGCTGCCTTCAACATCGCCGATGGCAGCGTCATATCGGAGCTGCACCGCCGTCACCGGGCCATCGAGTTCAAGAAGTTCCTTGTCACGATCGACAAGGCCGTGCCCGCCAGCCTCGACGTCCACCTGGTCTGTGAACCGTTCCGGGTTCGGTAGGGACTCGATCGTTTGAGAGGATCGAGTTATGGCACGTCCTTCCCAGTACCCGCTTGAGCTGCGCCGTCGTGCG
>NZ_JBSFJL010000056.1:0-32802 GCF_053598035.1 Streptomyces sp. NPDC001204
CCGTTTCTCTATGCCCACGACCGCACCGGCATCTCTGTCCGAATGATCACCCGCACCGCGGGCTTCGAACGAGATCCGGTTTGCCACAACGCACTCACCGGACCTGCTGGCCCTCGCTCGGCGCTAGGTGTTCATTGACCCGCAGCGTTGTTCACGCGGCTGATGGGTGGCTGGCCGCCGAGTGCGGTGTGGCAGCGGTGGTGGTTGTAGGCGTGGAGGAAGTCCGCCAGGACCAGGATTCGCTCGATTCTGGAGTCGGCTCCAAGTTCTGACGTACGAGTGGAGGACAGCGGGCATCCCGTGCCCGAGCCCCACTGGGGAGACGTTCCATGGACCGATCGACCGCGCCAAGGACGGCGGCCGCGCTGCCGGACCGCAACCAGGGGCTGCTTCCGCTGCCGGCCGACGTACCAGTTGCTGACGCGTGCGGCTGCGACGATGCGTGCGCCGCCCTCACCACAAAGCCGTCGGCCTGTCCGCTGCCGCTTACGACATCCTGTCGATGGTGCTGGCCGCCGCCCAGTCCGTCCCCGATCCGGGCATCCTCGCCAACTCTGCCCGCCTGCTCCGAAGGACTCGCGGCAGGGACGGCAGCACCGGTGCCGGGCCCGCTGGAGCCGAGTCGTGCCGCGGGTGGGGCGTGGCACGCTGGACTTAAGGGGCCGGCCAGCCAGGCCAAGGGAGGAGCAGATGACCACCGCGTTCGCTCTGTCCGGTGGCGGCAGCCTCGGAGCCGCTCAGGTGGGAATGCTGCGCGCCCTGACCGACTGCGGCATTCGTGCAGACCTGGTCGTCGGTGCCTCGGTGGGTGCCTTGAACGCGGCGTGCTACGCCGCCCGGCCCGATACGTGCGGGGTGGAGAAACTCACGGAACTGTGGCGGCGGATCGGGGAACACGACGTGTACCCCCTCGAGGTACCGGAGATGCTGCAGGGACTGCTCGGCCGCCTCGCCGGACGCAGAATGCGGGGTCCGGCCGCTTCGCTCGGCTTTTTCAACTACGTCTTCCCGATCAACCCTCTCCTGATCGGCCGGGCAGCAGCCGGCAGGACAAACCACGTCTTCAGTAATCGCCGCTTCCGGACCTTGCTCGACGACGCGCTGCCGCTGCAGCGGATCGAGGACGCAAGAAGCGACCTGAAGATACTTGCCACGGATACGGGTGATGGACAAGCGGTGCTCCTTACCGGCGGTCCCGTGGTACCCGCGCTGCTGGCCAGCATCGCCGTCCCGGGGTTCTACCCACCTGTGGAGATCGACGGGCGGCAGCTCATCGACGGAGCCGTGGCCAACCGGACCACGCTCGACCACGCCCTCGAACTCGGCGCGGACGAGGTGTACGTCCTGGCACCGGGCATGGCGTGCCACCTGTCCACCGCTCCGTCCACCGTGCTGGCCATGGCCATCCACGCCTACAACCTGCTGGAGGAACAACGCATGGCCGCCTCCATCAGGGTGGCAAGCGCCCAGGTCCGGCTGCATGTGCTGCCGTCGCCGTGCCCGGTCGAAATCCTCCCCATGGACTTCCGGCAGACCGAGTACCTCATCCGCGCGGCCACGGACACGACGCGTCGTTGGCTTGCCCTCGATCGACGCGCCGAGCCCGGCGCACCACAAAGAGAGGCCCTCATTCACCCGGGAACACTGCCCACCCCTCCCCGCACGGTTCTCGGCTGAGCCGAGACGCCAGCGGGAACTGACAGAGGAACTGGCGCGGATCACAGCGATGCATGGTGCGAGGCGAGGACTTCGGGGCACCGGAAGCTAGCGAGGATGATCTTGCCTCCGTGTTCAACGGGAGCAACGGTCACTCCGCCTTCGTACAGCTTGGCGAGGTCGACAATCGTGCGTAGCCCTTCTCCCGCGTCCGCGCGCGTTGTGGGTGGAATGTGCGGGTCACGGTCCGCGACACCCACCACCACGTGATCGGCACCCACCGCAATAACGACTTGTGCGCTGGGAGAGCGATCACCAGTGTGCCTCACCACGTTCGTGACCAACTCGCTGATGACCAGCAGTACTGCGTCCACCAGAGCGGAACCTGGCGCAACTTCCCACTCCGCGAGAGCCGTCTGCGTGGAGACGATGGACATCATCCTTCCGGGGCCGAAGCCCCTGATCTCCGATGTCCGTCAAAGCGGATCAAGCCCACAAGGCGGCACCGCGTGAAGAGACCCGGCCGCCAGGGATTCAGGCCAAGCCTCCTGATCACGCTGACCCATCCCCGGCCACGACTGTAAAAGCCGGCATTGTTCGCGTACCCGCTGCACGCGCAGCCGTACCGGCCGCAGCTCGCGCGGCTTCACGGCTGTGGACGATCGCGAAATTCGGCTCTGGCGCTGATCTTGTGACGCAAGCGGGTCAGGGCGTGAGGAGTACGCGCTTGCGGAGGAGGTCGAGATTGGCTCGTCCAAATCCTTGCCTCTTGAGTAGTTTCGTTCTTGTGACCTGCCCTTCGACCTGGCCGGAGCTCCAGGGCGTGGAGAGCCCAGCAGTGACGGCGTCGATGTCGCGGCTCAGTCCGTTGATCAGGGAGTGCAGGGCGGGCAGGTCGTCGGCGAGGGCGCGCTCCATCCAAGCGGGCAGCTGGTCGCCCCGCAGGTCGCGCATCATGGTGGCGAAGTCACGGACGTGGTGGGTGACGGCGTCGAGTTCGGGGCATCTGGTCCGGATCTCCTTGAGATCGGTGGCATCATCGGCTGTCAGGTTTCCGGGGTCGGTCATGATCCAGCGGACGATGCGGCGGGGCCGTGGAGCCGGGCGACGCGCAGGTGGCGCGGCGGTGGTGGCCTTGAACGGGCGGAGGTAGCGGCGGACGGTCTGGATGCTTCCGGCGAAGCCCAAGTCGGCGATCTCCTGGTGGAGCTGGGCACTGTTGTGGCAGCCCTCGTTCCACCGCTGGTGGAGGTAGGGCTTGTACTCGTCCAGGATGGTGGAGCGGTTCGTCGCTTTGACCAGCAGTTCTTCGATGCTGGTACCTCGGCCGAAGCGACGCACGGTGGACCGGTCCAGCTGCAGTGTCCGGCAGATCTCCTCCAGCGTGCTGCCGTCGTCGAGGAGCTGTCGCACGGCGGTGTAGCGTTCCCTGGTCCGGGTCACCAGTCGGCGTTCTCGTCCGCAGACGTCGAGCATCGCGGCAGCCGGTGCCGGTGCCGGTGCCGGTGCCGGTGGCGTCAGCCACATGTCGTCGCTGGTCGGCGGGGCGGCCGGTACGGTTTTCTCGAACGCGGTCCGGACGCAGGCGTGGTGGGCGGAGACAGTCTTTTCGACGGCCTCGCCGAGGTTGTGCCATAGATGCCACGCGTCGGCGACTTGGACGGCTTGAGGGGCGCCGGTGCGGGCGCCTTCGGCATAAGCTCCGGCCCGGTCCCGGCAAATGATCTCTACTTCCGGATGGCCCTTCAGCCATGCGGCCAGCGGTTCGGCATGCCGGCCGGGTAGCACGTCTACCGGTCGCCGTGTCTCCAGGTCCACCAGGATGGTGGCGTACGAGTCGCCCTTCCGTAGGGCGAAATCGTCGACCCCGAGCACGCGGATCTTTCCGATGGGTGCTTCCGGCATAGCGCGGATCAGACGTAACAGGGTGTCCTTGGCAACGCGCAGGCCCAGCACCCCGGCCAGGCGGGCTCCCGCGCGGCCGGCCAGCGCGAGAGCGATCGAGGTCAGCTGCTCGCGAACCAGCGGCGTGTAGCGGGCATGCGGGCTCGTCAGCCCCGCGATCTGCTCGGCGAACGTCACCGCCCGGCACGCGTGGTTCGGACACTTGAACCGACGCACCAGCAGCTCGATCACCACGCCGGCGCCACCGACCGCGGCATCCGCGAGCCGTCGCAGGTATCGGCCGTGCACCCGGTCCGACGCACTACCGCAATGCGGACAGTCCGCACCCGCCGAGCGCGCCCGCGCATGCATCGTGACCACCCCGGCCGAAGCCTGCTCAACCAACTCCACTACGACATCAGCCAGATGAGGGAACAACACCTCGAAACTCCGCGAAGAACACGCGAGTCACGATCACAGACGCCACTGACACCGACAGCGTCACAAGATCAGCGCCAGAGCCCGAAATTCCCCAGGCGGAAGTTCACGTAATTCCCCAGCTACTGACGTGAGCTGACGGTGAGCTGTTTCCAACCTCAGCTTGAACAGGTCAGATGCAAGGTGAGGACCGCACCCGCAGCAACCGCTTCAAGCGCTGAACACTTCGCGAAGCGCTGCAGGCGGTCGCGAGCTGGCAGGTCGGCAACGACGGTGACGAAAGGCGGATTAGCGCGCCGGCTCAGACGTGCCTCGCGCCTGGTCACGGCTGGCGACCACCAGGTATCCATCGCTCTCGGGGTCGAAGGTGGTGGACTGCACCGTGAGCCCAACGCTCCGCAACTGCGCCACGAGGTCCTCGTACCGGTAGGGCCAGATGGACAACCGCTCCGAGCAGGCTCGCACTGCCCCATCCGGCTCGATCTGGGCGACCACGATCTCGAGGAAGTGTTCCTGCTCCCAGTGCTGCTCGATCTGCCAGTAGTAGCTGACGACCGCATCGCGGTCGTTGCGGCGGATGAGTCGATCGCGGACGTCTACCCGTGAGCCGGCGGAGCGCACGAGGTCCCAGTTGCGTGACGTGAGCACGAGGCGTCCGCCCGGATTCAGCAGCCGCGACATCGCTTCCAGTGCGGTCAGGCGCCCGGCTGTGCCCTCAGCGTGCCCGAGCGAGTTGCCGACGCAGAACACCAGATCGAACGTGGAGTCCTCCAGGTGGTCGGGCAGCTCGTCCCAGCTCGCGCGGAGGGCTCGAAGCGAGACACCCTGCTCGTCGGCGGCCTTCTCGGTCCGGCGAACCATCCCATTGCTGGCGTCTGCGGCGACCACGTCAAGGCCAAGGCTCGCGAGACCGACGGCGAGCTGGCCGGTTCCACACGCGCAGTCGAGGACGCGTGCGTTGGGCGGCAGAGAGCCCACGACATCGCTGTAGTAAACCGCGGCTGCCTTGGCAGGGGTTAACCTGTCGTCCCCGATCAGCCACTCGTATACGTCGGAAAGTGCCCCATAACCAGCCACCGCGATAACCTCCATCACTCGACGGCACGCGGGCTAGACCGCGCCTGCGATTCGGACCTTGCGCCTCGCACTGTGCCGGGCCGTGTCAGCGAAGCATTGAGCAGGACCCAACCACTTCCGGCCGCTGAGACTCCACCGGATTTCGTGGGAAACCGCGACACGCCGCACCGACGCAGGTCCCCACTCCACCGGCGCCCCATCGGCCACGATGGGGACCGCGGCCGGCAAGCGCGCGTTCACTGCTGAGCGCTTTAGGTACAGCCATCCAAACTGATTGCCGAAACGCCGCGTCCGGATGAAGGGCCGCCAGCGACCGCCTCTACTGCCACGTATCCCGACGACGTCCACCGGTTTTTCCTATTTGGTCTTGTCGGTGGGGTTCCTGGGCCGTTTGTTCGGGCGGTAGCTAGGCCCGTTCATGATCACCTGATGGCTGGTGTTGATGAGCCGGTCCAGGAGGGACTCGGCGACGACGGGGTTGGGGAAGAGGGGATACCAGTCGCTGGGCGCCCTGTTGCTGGTGATGATCAGAGACCGTCCCTGCCGCTCGGAGACGAGTTCGTAGAGGTCGTCGGCCTGGGCCGCGGACAGCTGGCGCATGGCGAAGTCGTCGAGGATGAGGACGTCGGGGCGCACGAGTTCGCGGACGCGTTTCTCCCATGTGCGGTCCGCGTGGCCGCCGGCGAGGTCGGCGAGGATGCGGCTGGTCTTGGCGAAGCGGACGTGGGCGCCCTGGCGGACGGCGAGGTGGCCGAGGGCCTGGGCGATGTGGGTTTTGCCGACGCCGACGGGGCCGAAGAGGATGACCGATTCGCCGGCGTGGAGCCAGCGCAGGGCTCCCAGGTCGCGGATCTGGGCGGCGGGCAGTTTCGAGGAGGCGGTGAAGTCGAACTCCTCCAGGGTGACCTGCTGCTCGAACTTGGCGCGCTGCAGGCGCCGTTGGAAGGCAACGGTCTCGCGGCGGGTGATCTCGTCCTGGCAGAGGACCTGGAGGAAGTCGAGGTGGCCGAGCTCGCCTCCGTGGGCCTGGGCGAGGCGAGCGTCGAGGGTCTCCAGCATGCCGGACAGTCGCAGGGTCTTGAGTGACTCCCGCAGGGCGGCGTCCATCACGGTCATCGGGCTTCCACCTCGGCTTCGTCGTGCACCTGGTCGTCGTGGTCGTCATCCGTCGCGTCGGGGGTCGCGACGGTGGCGAAGAGCCGGGCGGGGCCGTGCAGGAAGGCCGCGGCCCCGGCATCGCCGCTGGTCCCGGGCTCGGGGTCGGTTTCGGTGCCAGCGATGAGGATGCCCTTGATGGTGCGGTAGGACGGGTCGCCAACCGCGATGGCCCTCGCGCAGGCGGCCTCCAGACGTGTGTCGCCGTACTTCTTCCGCAGCCCGAGGACCCCCTGGGCAGCGTGGAGCCTATAGAGGACGTTGACCTCCAGCAGCTGGTCGACGACTTCGCGGCAGGCGTCGCCGACCTCGGACGCCTGGCTGCGGCACCAGACCGGCGTCCGCATCTGAAAGGCGATCTTCTCTGGCGGATAGTCGCTCTTGTCGGTGCGTTTGCCCTGGTCAAGGGCTGCGTGGGTCTTGACGAGCTGGCCGTCGTGGAAGACCTGGACCATCGTGGCGGTCGAGCGGACGTCGACGCGGCGGCCGATCAGCTTCCACGGAACCGAGTAGAGGGTGCGGCCGACCTTGATGTGGATGTCCGGGCCGACCGTGGCCGTCGACCAGCGGGCCAGCACGAACGGAGTCGGCGGCAGAGGCAGCAGTTCGGCCGCCTCCAACGCGTCGAACACGGTCATCGGGGCGGCCCCGCCCAGCGGCCGGCACTTCCGCCGCCCGGCGACCTGCTGGCTCCAGGTCACGGCCTCGGCCTGCATGTGCTCGATCGAGGTGAACTCCCGGCCTCGCCAGAACGAGTCGCGGACATAGGGCATCGGCCGCTCGACCCGCGGCTTGTCCTTCGGCTTCGCCGCCCGGGCCGGATCGACCAACGCTCCGTAGTGCGTTGCGAGTTCGGCATACGCCTTGTTGATCTTCGGGTCGTAGAGGTCGGGCTTGTCGACGCCGGTCTTGAGGTTGTCCGGGACGAGCCGGCGCGGGACGCCGCCGAAGTAGCGGAAGGCCGCGACGTGCGCTTCCGTCCACGCGTGCTGGTCCAGGTGCAGCACCGGCCGGACAAACATGTGCCGCGAGCACGGCAGCACCATCACGAACGCCCAAACCCGGTGGCGTTTCCCGGTCCGCGGATCGATTTACGGCCCGAGGAAGCCGTAGTCGATCTGAGCCTCCGAACCGGGCTCGATGTCGTCGCGCAACACTGTGACCTGCGACTTCGCCACCTCGTCCGGAAGTGTCGCGTGCACCCATCGACGGAACGAGGAGATCGACACCTGCAGTTTGTGTTCGTCACGCAGGCGCTGGTGGTTCGTCGAGACGGTCACCGTCCCGAGCAGGCTCTTGATGTAGTCGCAGTGCTTGTCGATGTCCGGCCAGGTCACCTGCGCCTTCTGTCGATGAGCCCCGGGAACCACTCCTTGATCAGCTTCGACCAGTCGGACTCGCTCATCGGCGGGCCGCCCGGGCTGATCCCGGACGCTTCCGCCGGCGCCAGGTACTTCCTGACCGTCTTGCGGTCCACCCCCAGCGACGCAGCCAGCTCGCTCTTCGAGCGGCCCGCGTACCAGTGGACGTAGATCTCGGTGATGTCGACCACGACGAACGTTCTCCTCGCCATCCGGGCTGCCCATCGGCCATCCGAACCACGAGACGAGGAACTTGACCAGCTCCGCGACGACCAGGTCCCTCGATCCCGACCTCCGCGCTACACATGGCCAATTAGGAGAATTCGGGATGGGGAATTACATGACGCTCAAACCGCCCAACCTGGGGCAAAACTTGATCGTCGACAACGGCCGCAGCCCACCTTGGCTTGCTGGGCGGAGAGAGAACGTGCCCCTCGGCCGACGCGGCGCCCCGTCAGCCGTCCACGAGCGTCCAGCACGCCACCACGTCCGGTGACCACTGGTCTCACCCCACGGCTGTGAAGATCGCCAGCGCCACCACCAGAAGCAGAACCAGGACAAACACGGCCAGGACGGGTGTCAGAGGTGTCGGGCGCCAGTTCCTCCGTGGGGCTTCCTGTGAGGGGCCGAGTTCGGAAACGCCTGACTCAGCGGGCGGTGTGGCGCCGGCAGCCATCTGGGTGTCCCCCGGAAGGGAGAGGCCTTCGTCCGGCAGCTCTTCATGGATTCCAGCCATCATGTCCTCCTCCGCCGGAAGCCAGGCCCCTGCCCTCCTCGCCTCACCTGGGCGAACTCCGAGACGAGCGCGTTCCAGAGTGCCTCAGGGCCAAACTCCTCACAGAAAGAAAGTATCTATGCGAAACAAACGTGGTGGCCTCCGGAAAGTGCCGGGTGCGGACACGAAGAGCCGCGCTGCGCCGTGAGAAGAGAATTCGTCGCGGCTTGCTCGTCGAGTGCCTTGGCGGATGGTCCTTCGGTCCGAGTGGCTTCCGATTCGGCGCCTACTTAGTGCCTACCCGTGCGAACCGGATCTATAGACCCAGAGGCCTTCGGAAGGGAAATGTGATTCCCTGCTCGACGCACGATCTGCGGACCTGTGTGAAGGCCTCTACGCCGCTGCCCACTCCACCCAGCGCGGCGCGCTTGTCGGTGGTGAGTTTGGCGCGCAAGCCCTGCACGGCCTTCCCGTCTCCGGCCAGACCATGGGCATGGTGCAACTGCTCGTCAGCGAGCTGGTGACCAACGCCCCCAAATACGCACCCGGCCCATGCATGCTGACCCTGGAAGCCACCGGTGGCGCGGTCGGCGTCACCGTCTGGGACAGCGAACCGACGCTGCCGACCGCTCGAGCAGCCGATCCCGGCCGGGTCGGCCGGCACGGACTGGAGATCGTCCTGGCCGTCAGCGAAGGCTTCACGGCCCAGCCCGCCGTGAGCTGGTCAAGCGCATCACCGCCGGCCGACGGCCCCGCAGGCAGCACCGTCGGCCAGCTGCGACCGACCGATCTCCGAGGTCGTCGTACCGTCAGGCCTTGGCCCACTCCAGTCTGCGCCCGCGACCGACTCACCCCGACCATGGCAGTGCCGGCGTCGGCCGCAGACCCGTCCACGCCTGATCAGGCGGTGTGGCTGACATGGGTGAGGGCCTTAAGTCGGGAGGAGTTGCTTTGGGCCCTTACCGTGTTCGCGTATCCGCGAGGGGCGGATCTTCGTGCGCGCGATGGCCTGCTCAACGATGCCCCTGCCTGCCAGATATCGGCGGCTGGCTCTACCGGGTGGACAAGTGCACCGTGGCTGCGCTTGAGCTGGCCGATGGTCCGGCCGTGGACGTGGCCGGTCACCAGTGTCCTGAGTCATGTCACCCGAACGGCCTACACGTTCTCGCGTTGAGCGCGCGATGTTCACCCATTCGGTCCAGCCTGGACCGAGAGTTGCTGCCGCCGCGTTCCTGTGATCACTGCTTCATCGGGAGGGGCCGTGGTCGTGATAGTTCTGCTCCTGCCGGTGATGCTCCTGCTCATGCTGTTCGGGCTGGATGCCTTCGAGAACCTCTTGTTTCCCCCGTCATCGGCGTCCGCTCTTGAGGAATCCCACGAGGGGGCCGACCTCCCCGATCGCGAAGAGTGAGACGTCCGGGATCACCACCCCCGAGTTCGCAAGCAGCTACGGGTGACACAGCGGGATTCGGAAAGGTCCCGTGTCGACTGTGTCCGGCACGGACCTTTGCGCAGCCTCCGAAGCGGCTACGCCGCTGCCCACTCCCGCCGAGGCCGGCCAGCGCCTGGAGCTTGTCGGGGCCGAGTTCGGCGCGCCTGCTCCTGCTGTTCGACAGGAACGTCCCGAGCTTGACCTCGGTCGTGTCCGGCAGCGCCTATACGTCCCTCCGTGGGACCGTCACGGAGCCGGTGCGAGTCTTGCTCTGTGCCAGGGCTGCAACGCCCCGTTCGAAGGGCCCATAGGCCGTCTTGGACGGCTTGGCGGGCGCCTTCTGCTCTGGTGGCAGCGGCGTGACGCGGATCGCGTCCGGGAGTTCGCGCTGCGCGTCCATCAGCCCAGCCCGCCCCGTGTGCTGACGCGGCTTGGCCGGCCACTTCCGGGACTGACCGCACCTTCCCGCCTCGGCCAGCTCCCCACGCTTCTGCACCCGGCTGATGAACGGTGCCGGGGGCGGGTGAAGAGGGTGCCTCCTCGGCGTGGGTGGACTCGGACCGCGTGCAGGGCGAGCGCCTGCGGATCCTGCAGTTGCAGCTTGGGCGGCGGCGGGGAGACGTGCGGCTCGACGGTGTGCGCGGAGATGACTATTCGTGCAGCGATCTCCCGGCCGTGTTGCTGTGGTGCTCCCCGAGAGTGGCGGCGCGTGCAGCTTGACCTGCGTGAGGTCGACCTGGGTGGGGGTCTGGTCGAGTCGGACATGCGCCTCCCCGGTTCGCTGGGCCGGAATTGAGCTTGCCCCTGTGGCGGGAAACCGTCGGACAGCTGTGCGGTGCAACCCGTTGACCCTCACGTGGACCCCGTGTATACATGCGCCATACGCGGTGAATCCTCGTTCGGAACGGTCCGTTTCTGGGCCTGGCGGGTGGAGATGTCATGGGAGTGATGAACAGGCGGAGCTTCCTCATGGGAGGCGCCGCCGCGTTGGGGGCCGCCACCTTGGCCGCCTGCGGCAATCCGGCGACTCTGCCCAAATCCATGGAGGCCGTCCGGCCGGGGGCCGGCGGTCCGAGCCGGGGCGGGGTGCTCCACTTCGGGCTTTCCACCGACCCGGCCAACCTGGATCCGCATGTCTCTACCGGCAGCGCCTCCGACTATCTGCGGCAGCTCGTCTACAACGGCCTGGTCCAGTTCGACGGCGCGGGGGAGATCGTCGCCGACCTCGCGTCCGAGTTCGGCTGGGCCGACCGGCTGACGTACAAGGTCAGGCTGCGGCCGAAGGTGGCCTTCCACGACGGGTCGGCGATGACCGCCGAGGACGTGGTCTTCTCCTTCCGCCGGATGATGGACAAGGAGACCGCGGCTACCTCCGGTCAGCTGCTCGATGCGGTGGAATCCGTCGAGGCGGCCGACGCCACCACGGTGGTGTTCCGCCTGAGGCAGCCCGACGTGGCCTTCCCGTTCGCCCTGGCGGCACCGACGTCCAACGTCGTCTCGAAGCGCTGGATCGAGTCCGGCGCCAACACCAAGACCCAGATGATGGGCACCGGCCCGTTCCGGTTCGTGGAGCGCATCCCGGGCGTGAGCACCACCTTCGTCCGGTTCGAGCACTACTTCGAGCCCGAACTGCCGTATCTCAACGGGATCGTCTTCCAGCCCATGGGCGACGACTACGCCCGGGTGACAGCGCTGCGCACGGCCACCGTAGACATGATCGACTACGTGCCGGCCACCCACGTCGGTGTCATCACCCGCAACCCCCGGTTGCAGTTCGCCTCCGACCGGACCTTCGGCTTCGGCTTCGTCGGGTTCGTGACCAGCAAGCCGCCCTTCAACGACGTACGAGTCCGCAAGGCGATCGCCCTCTCGATCAACCGGCCGTCAGTCCTCGATACCGCGCTGCTGGGGCACGGACAGCCCATGGACGGGGCGCTCATGTCCGACTCCTTCGCCCGCTATGCACGGCAACTCGACGGCACGATGCCGTATGACCCGGAGCAGGCGAGGTTCCTGCTCAAGCAGGCGGGGCACGAGGGCCTCGCGCTGCCGGTCGTCACCACCAGTTCGTACTCGGTGATCGCTCGGCCGGCGCAGGCCATGCTGCCCGGGCTGCGCGCGGCCGGCCTGAAGGTGGAACTCACCCAGCAGGAGTGGCTGACCTTCCGGGCCAGCGTGGCCGCCAAGACGTTCCCGGTCCACTCGTGGGGGACGGCACCGAAGTTCGGCGATCCCGCCTCCCTCGCCGACTTCATCGGCGGCACCGGCGCCTTCGCGATGAACCTCGACTTCCAGGACGACCGGATCGACGAACTCCTCGCCCAGGGGCGGCAGACGGCCGACCCCGGCCTGCGGGACGAGATCTACCTGGAAGCGGAGCGGCGGGCGCTGGAGCTGGTCCCGATGACCTACACAGTCCGCCGTGAGCAGGGCGAGGCCCACTACCACTACGTCAAGGGCTACCAACACCCACCGAAAGGTGCGTGGACCGCCGTGGCCCTCCGTCGGACCTGGATGGAGAAGGCAGCGTGAGGCGTTTCCTATTCAGACGGTTCGCCCAGGCGGCCGTGCAGTTGTTCGTTGTCGGCAGCATCGTCTTCTTCCTCGTCCGGCTCATACCCGGCGATCCCGCCAGGGCCGCCCTCGGCGACTCCGCCACGGAGGAGCAGGTTGCCCAGACCCGGCAGGCGATGCACCTCGACGAGCCCTTCATGAAGCAGTTCCTCGGGTTCTGGGGGCGACTCTTCCAGGGCGACCTGGGCACTTCCCTGATCAGTGGCCGGGAGGTGATGCAGGATCTGCCGTCCCGGATCGGCAACTCCCTCGAACTGGTCCTCATCGCCCTGGCCGTCTCGCTCGTGCTCGGCATCGCCCTTGGCCGGCTGGCCGCCACCCGTGCCGACCGGCCGGCGGACCACGCGCTGGTCGCAGGGTCGATCTTCGGGATCTCCCTCCCTGTCTTCGTCGTCGGCACGCTGCTGCTGCTTGTCTTCGCGTTCCTCCTCCCCATCCTGCCGCCGCGCCGGTTCACCTCGCCGCTGGAGGACCCCCTCACGCATCTGCAGACGCTGATCCTGCCGGTGATCACGCTGACCGCGGCGTCGTGCGCCGTGATCACCAGAATGACCAGGGCGGCCATGCTCGAGACGCTCACTGCGGACTACGTCCGCACCGCTCGCTCCAAGGGGCTGGTCGAACGGCGCGTGATCAACCGCCACGCCCTGCGCACCGCCATGCTGCCCGTGGTCTCCGCGACCACGGTCGAGCTGACCACGCTCATCGGCAGCACGGTCCTGGTGGAGACCATCTTCGGCTGGCCCGGCATGAGTTCGCTGCTGATGGCCGCCGTGGGACAGCGCGACTACCCCGTCATACAGGCCGTGGTGCTGGCCGTCGCGACCATCGTCATCCTGGTCAACCTGGTCGGAGACCTGGTGGTCAGGGCCCTCGACCCCCGGGCGGAGGACAACTGATCATGACCACTGTTCCGCAACCCCTGGTGCAGGCCCCGCCAGATGCACCCACGAGCGGCGGTAGCGGCCAGAAGTCCTTTCTCAGAAGGATGGTGGCGAACCGCAGGACCTCCGTGGCAGGCGCCTTCCTGCTGCTGGTCGCTCTCCTCGCCGTTTTCGCACCGCTGATCGCCCCGCACGACTACCGCGACATCGTCGGCAAACCGCTCTCCTCGGGCGGGGTCCTGGGCATCGACGACTTCGGCCGCGACGTCCTCTCCCGACTGCTCATCGGTCTGCGCACCTCCCTGGAAGTGGCACTGTCGGCCGTTTTGGTGGCCGCGGTGCTGGGCGTGGCGCTGGGGCTGGTGGCCGGATACGCCGGCCGCCGGATCTCGGTCGTCATCATGCGCGGCATCGACATCCTGCTCAGCTTCCCGCCGATCGTGCTGGCGATCGCGGTGGTGGCGGTGCTCGGCCCGGCGCTGGTCAACGTGGTACTGGTGATCGGCGTGCTCTACATCCCCCGGTTCACCAGGATCGTCTACAGCCAAGTGCTCGCGATCAGGCACGTGGAATACGTCGAGGCCTCGGAGATCATGGGCACGCGACCGGCCGTCATCGCCCTCCGGACGATTCTGCCGAATGTCGCCGCCCCCGTGATCGTGCAGCTCAGCCTCTCGGTGAGCTTCGCCATCCAAATGGAGGCCGGCCTCAGCTTCCTCGGCCTCGGGGCGCAGCCGCCACTGCCGTCCCTGGGCACGATGGTCGGCTCCGGACGCGACTTCCTCGAGGTCCAGCCCACCCTGCTGGTCTACCCCTCCGCACTGATCATCCTCGTCGTCCTCGCGCTCAACGTCTTCGGCGACGGCATGCGCGACCTGCTCGACCCGCGCCGTCGCGGCAGGAGTTCCTGACCACACGGGCTCCCCGACGGCGGCACCCATATCGAAAGGAATCACATGACCGCGGCCCTCCCCACCACCCACCGGCTCGGCGAACTCTCCTGGACCCAGGTGAAGCAACTGGCCGAACAGGACCCGATCATCCTGCTGCCCATAGGCGCGGTCGAGCAGCACGGGCCGCACCTGCCGATCCATGAGGACTCCATCGTCGCCGAGTGGGTGGCCGACCGGCTGGCCAAGGACAACAACTGCTATGTCGCACCTGCGCTCCACTACGGGCACTCCGGCACCTTCCGCGGTTACCCCGGCAACCTGTCGCTGAGCCAGGCGACGCTGCGCACGGTCACCTACGAACTCATCGAGGCGCTGGTCCAGTCCGGCTTCCGACGCATCGTCATCATCGATAACAACGGCGGCAACGTCGGGCCGGTCACTGGTGCGAGCCTTGACGCGCGGCGCGACTTCGGGGTCCTGATCGGGCATCTCTACCCCTGGCAACTGGGCTATGCGCTCATGCGGGACGTGTACGAGGACCCGGCGACGGCGTACGGCCACGGGGCGGAGCCCGAGCACTCCGCGATGCTCGCGCTCTTCCCCGACCAGGTGCAGAGCGGCCTCGCCGTCGCCGGCGGCCTGGAGTCCGCCGACGGCTGGACACCGACCAGCTACAACGAGGCGGCAATCCCCGGCTATGACGTCCGCGGCACCGTCCTGTGGGACTTCTCCGAGGTCAGCCCGACCGGGTGCACCGGCGACGTGAGCCTGGGCAGCGCGAAGACCGGCGAGATCTGGATCGAGCGGGTGGTCGGGTTCTGCTCCGCCTACCTGCGGGAGTACGACCGGAACACCTCGGCCAAGTAGCCCCCTGCTCCGTCCTGTGTGACCGTCTGAGGAGACGCCATGACAACCGGTACGACTTCTTCCGCCCCGATCCTCTCGGTCGAGGGGCTCTCGGTGGACTTCCGGATCGCCGGTGCCTGGACACCCGCCGTCAAGCACGTCAGCTTCTCCGTGGCCAAGGGCGAGGTGGTCGCGCTGGTCGGGGAGTCGGGTTCCGGCAAGTCCGTCAGCTCGATGTCCGTGCTCGGTCTGCTGGGGCCGGAATCCCGGCGCCGCGGAAGCATTCAGTTCGACGGCACCGAGCTGCTCGATCTCGATGCCGAGGCCCTGCGGGCCATCCGGGGCAAGCGGATCGCGATGATCTTCCAGGAGCCGATGACGGCACTCAACCCCGTCTACACCATCGGCGAACAGATCATCGAGGCGATCCAGTGCCACGAGCCCTTGCCGGCCGCCGAGGCCCGGACGCGAACGCTGGAGCTGCTGACGACGGTCGGCATCCCCGAGCCGGAGCGCCGCATCGACAGCTATCCGCACCAGCTCTCCGGCGGGCAGCGCCAGCGCGCAATGATCGCCATGGCCGTCTCCGGCTCGCCGGAGGTCATCATCGCCGACGAGCCGACCACGGCACTCGACGTCACGGTGCAGGCGGAGATCCTCGAACTCCTCCGCCGCCTGCAGAAGGACCTCAATTCGGCGGTCGTCATCATCACCCATGACATGGGGGTTGTCGCCGACCTCGCCGACCGAGTGGTGGTCATGCGTCGGGGCGAGGTCGTCGAAGAGGCCCCGGTCGCCCGGCTCTTCTCCGATCCGCAGCACGAGTACACGCGCAAACTGCTCGCCGCGGTGCCGCGACGGCAGGCCGGCGGGCGAACGGAACCGACCACGGCCGGCACCGCCACCGGCACCGGCCCCGGTGGGACGGCGACGCTCCGGGTCACCGACCTGGAAGTCGAATATCCCGGACGGCTGGGCCGCAAGGGCTTCAAGGCCGTGCACGGCGTGAGCCTCGCCATCGAAAAGGGCAGAGTCCTCGGCCTCGTGGGGGAGTCAGGCTCGGGCAAATCCACCATCGGCCGGGCGATCGTCGGCCTGGCGCGGGCCTCGGCCGGCTCGGTGGAGATCTGCGGTACCGAGGTGACGCACCTCAAGGGCCGCGCGCTGCGGGACTTCCGCAGAACGTACTCGATGGTCTTCCAGGACCCGGGATCCTCGCTGAACCCCCGGCTGTCGATCGGGGACTCCATCGCCGCCCCAATGATCGTCAACCGCTTCGCGGACCGCCCCGCCATCCGCAGGCGTGTGCTGGACCTCCTCGACCAGGTCGAGCTGCCCACCGGCTGGACCGACAGGTTCCCGCACGAGCTCTCCGGCGGCCAGCGGCAGCGGGTCGGCATAGCCCGCGCACTGGCCCTCGAGCCGGAGCTGCTCATCGCCGACGAGCCGACCTCCGCCCTCGACGTCTCCGTCCAGGCCACCGTGCTACGGCTGTTCCAGGAACTGCAGGACAGGCTCGGCTTCTCCTGCCTGTTCATCAGCCACGACCTGGGCGTCGTCGAGCTGCTGGCCCACGAGGTCGCCGTACTGCAGCACGGGCGGCTGGTCGAGCAGGGCCCCGCCCGCGAGGTGCTGAACAGCCCGCAAACCGACTACACGCGCAGGCTGGTGGCGGCCGCGCCGGTGCCCGACCCCTCGGAGCAGGCCGAGCGCCGCAGACTCTGGCAGGCGATGGCGAGGTGACGCGCCATCGCCCACCGGGGCCGCAGGTCAGTGCAAGTGCGAGACCACCCTCTCGTCCGGCTGCAGATGGCGGCGCAGTGTGCGCTCGGCAGCGTCGAAGTCGTGCACGGTCAGCGCCTCCAGCAGCGCTCGGTGCTCCGGACCGATGACCGTCAGCCGCTTGGGGCGGACCGACACGGCTCTGACCCCGATCCGCTGATGCCTCGGCTGAAGGCTCGTGTAGAGGTCGATCAGGACGCTGTTCCCAGTCGCCTTCACAAAAGAATAGTGGAAGAAGAAATCCATCTTCGCGTGTTCGGCGATGGCGTCGCGATCCCCGGCCCGGCACCGCGCCAAACGGTCCGGATCCTCCATCAGGTCCAGATGCTCGGAGAGTTCGGCCGGAATCTCGATGTGCTTTTCACAGAGAATCCTGAAGCCGTGGATCTCCAGGACCTGCCGCATCTCGTAGGTCTCGAAAAGCTCCCCGGCCGTCACTCTCCGCACCTGGGCGCCACGCCGGGGGAGCAGGTCGATGAACTTCTCCGCCGCCAACCGGTGGAGGGCCTCGCGCACTGGTGTCCGCGACACCCCTGCCTCGTCGGAGACCACCTTCTCCTCCAGGAACGACCCCTCGGGGAACCGTCCGCTGAGGATCGCCTCCTTTGCCCACTGGTAGGCCCGTTCACCGGCCGTCACAGGCCGGCTTTCGTCGAATGACCCGTTCATCTCGCCCCTTTGTCATGTATACCCAATGTATACCAGAATTCCGAGGGAGTCCCGCAGTGCCTGATCAAAACCGCAGATACGCCGCCTGGCTGTCCGGCCCGAGTTTCGCCGCAGCCGAGATCGTCGCCCAGCTCGGCTACGGCGCGGCGGTGTTGGACATCGAGCACGGCTCCTTCGATCTCGCCGATCTCGAACGCTTCATCCCGTTTCTCCGACAGCTGAACCTCGATGTGCTGGCGAAGGTGCTGGGACCGGAACGCGGACCGATCCAGCAGGCTCTCGACTTCGGCGCCACCGCGGTCGTCATCCCCCACGTCGAGAACGCCGCGCACGCCGCCACAGTCTGCGCCTTCGCCAAGTTCCCGCCCCTGGGCGACCGGAGCTTCGCCGGCGGCCGCACCGCGCGGTACGGCGGTTTCGACGACGACTGGATCGCGCGGCAGGACCGCGAGACCCGGGTGTACCCGATGATCGAGGACGCCGGCGCCATCGACGAGATCAAGGACATCCTGGCGCTCCCCACCGTCGACGGTGTCTTCGTCGGCCCCAGCGACCTCTCCATGCGTCGTGAGCGAGGCGCCTACACCCGCTCCGCGGACGACTTCTCCGACCTCCAGCTGGTGGCGGACGCGGCCCGCGCCGCCGGCAAACCATGGGTGCTGCCGGCCTGGTCCGCGGCGGAGAAGGAGTTCGCGCTGACGCATGGGGCCGACCAGCTGGTCCTCACCATGGAGCACGGCGCCCTCATGGCCGGCTTCGGGGCGGCCCTCGCCGAGACCGCCGAACTCACCGCCGCCCTCGACCAGCACCGCTAGGAGACAGACCATGCTCACCACCGTCGGCCAGTTCAACGCCACCACGGACAAGGCCGCCAACCTGGAGGCCGCCGCAGCCCTGATCGGTCAGGCGGCCGCCCAGGGATCGCAGCTCGTCGTACTGCCCGAGAACGCCATGTACTCCAACCCCGACCCCGAGGCGGACATCGTCCAGCACACCGAGCAGATCGACGGCCCGTTCGCCACCGCGATCGGCACGCTGGCCAGGCGGCACGGCATCGCCGTCGTGGCGGGCATGACCGAGGCACCGGCAGCCCAGGGCGAACGGCCCAGCAACACCGTCCTCGCGGTGGACCAGAAGGGCGATCCTCTCGGGCTGTACCGCAAGGTCCACCTCTACGACGCCTTCGGGTACCGCGAGTCGGACCGCGTCCAGGCCCATACGCCCTCGCCCTTGCTCTTCACCCTGGAGGGGATCACCTTCGGCGTCATGACCTGCTACGACCTCCGGTTCCCGGAGATGGCCCGGTTCCTGATCGACGCGGGTGCCACGGCCCTGGTCGTCCCCGCCGCCTGGGTGGTCGGCCCGGCCAAGGAGGACCACTGGACCACGCTGGTCCGCGCCCGGGCGATCGAGAACACCGCCTACGTCCTGGCCTGCGGTCAGACCGGCCCCAACTGCACGGGCCAGAGCCTCATCGTGGACCCGATGGGCCACGTGGCGGCATCAGCGGGCGAGGCTCCCGGAGTGGCGTCCGCCGTCGTCGACGCGGCGCGCGTGGAGGCCGTTCGCGCCAAGAACCCCAGCCTGGCGAACCGGAGGTTCCGGGTCGTCTTCGACTGAGGGGCCGGACGGACCCGGGCCAGCCGGCAGTCTGTGGCGGAGTCACCCGGACTCCGCCACGGACTGCCAGTCAGCCCCTGAACGCGACGGCGTCTTCCACCGTCGTCACCTGCTTGCGGAAGCGCCCCTCAACGTTGCCCTGGTCCTGCGAGATCGCCACCACGAGGTCGGCCCGGATGAGCGGATCGTGAACGCCGTCCTCGCCGCCACGCACAGAGTGGACGCCACCGAACCCCGCACCATGCACGGCCGCCGCCGGACTACCGCTTGCACACAGCCCCGGTCACGGACCGACCCACCGCCCGCACGGCGGAGCCCACCGAACGCTGCCGACCCGGGCCGACGGCATCGGCTGCCGCTGGCGACCTGGTCGCGCCCCTTCTGCCACTGGAGGCGGGGGAGTGGGCGAACCCGAGCGCTGCCGGTGGCCCGGCGCCGCTGGTCTTGTCGAGGGGCAGTGCAAGACCTTGCGTCGGCGACAGGGGGAGGCCCCGCACTCGTGGGCTGCGGAGACGCGCCGGCTTGCCCATGGCCTGCTTCACAGCGGCCGCGCCGCAATGGTGCCGCAGCCATGGACTGTGGAGATGCCAGCCGCGCACCCCGCCTGCTGCCGCAATGGTGCCGCAGCTGTGGCTGCGGAGACTTCTCCGTCGGTCTGACCACCGAAGCCCGGGTGCGTCCCGACAGAAGGGTTTGGCGTTTGGTCTTCAGCCCGCAATGTGCCCTGTGCTTCTTCGCACACGCGGCTCAGCTTTCGAATTGACCAAGAAAAGGCACCTGGAAGGGAGGGTGGCAGTACCAGGGGGCCACGTTGGGGCACTCGCGTACGCCCTTGCGCCGCGCGTTGTCCCGTTGCGGGAACGTCAATCGGTCCGGGTGCGAAGGCTCCGCGCCAGGGTGGGGATCATCACCGTCGCAGGGACGAGGTGTAGCCCGAGGAGGGCGGTGGTGGTGGCGGTGTTTGCCCCGGAGACGAGGGGCGGGACCAACGAGATCGCGGTCAGCGACAGTGCCGTCCACACGAATCGCTTGGCGGGGCGAGCGCTCCAACGAAGAAGAGTGACGGCCATGACGATGCCCACGACCGAGAAGAAGCCGGTCACCACGGCGAACCCCGACAACGGGATCGTCTCGCCACCATCGGGGACCTCGAAGTCGACGCCAACGGCCTGGGCCAGCGCAGCGGCGAGGGTGGTGGCCACCATCGCTGCGAGCGTGGCAATGAAGCCGGTGCCGACGAGCCTGCGGAGTCGGTGGGTATGGCTGGTCTGGCCCGGTGCCGGGCCTGCGACGACCCCGGTGTCATTCATGCCGTTCATGCCGTTCCTCCATCATTCGGTAACTGGCGTACGGGTGTGTTGACTGGCATGTGAAGGTCCTGGCCTTGGGGGTGACGATGCGCACCCTCGCCGCGCGACAGCCGGGGTTCCGCAGGGCGCGGACGCCGGTGCCGCGGAGCCAGAACCCGGCGCCGCGTCCGAGAACCGGCCCAGGCTCGCCGCCGCGCCGCTCCAGCTGCACCCGCCCGCGGGTGACGACGCCGAACGCGTCGCGCCATTCCGCCGCGACCACCGTGACACGCGCGCCACCGCGGAGCGTGAGCGTCCACACCGGGACTACTCCGTGCCGTCCGCCGGCAGGCGCTCCGGCAGCCCGAGCCGCGGGAACTGGTCGTCGTGGAACGTGACGATCTCGGTGATCGCCCCGCCGGTGACGCGCAGGACGTCGATCGTCAGCGGCAGGTATGCGCCCTCCCGCTTCCGCCAGAGGTAGAAGGCGACGGCGGGCTGCCGATTCACGGAGGTGAGGACGGCACGCAGGCCCTTCATGCCCTCGAAGCCGCTCTCGACCCAGTCGTTCACCACCGCGTCGCGGCCGACGTGCAGGCCCGGCGTGGGCGGCATCGAGCACCGGACGTCGTTCCGCAGCAGTGCGGCGAGCCTGTCGACGTCCGTGGCCACGCTGGCGTCGGTATAGCGGCGCACCAGCTCGCGCGTCCCGGCGTCCTGTTCGCCGCCGGTCCAGTCCTGCCGCTCGGCGGGCAGGTGCTCCCGCATGCCGGCGCGGGCCCGCTGCAGCGCGCTGTTCACGGAGTTGACGGAGTCCCCGAGGAGCTCCGCGACGTCCTTCGCCGGCCAGCCGAGCACGTCCCGCAGGATCAGCACGGCCCGCGGCCGCGGCGCGAGGTGCTGGACTGCGACCAGGTACGCCAGCTCGATCGTCTCCCGCGCGAGGGCGACGGTCTCCGGCTCGTCCGCGTCGCCCGCGGGCAGCTCGTCGAGCAGCCGGTCCGGGTAGGGCTGCAGCCACAGCACCTCGCCGCCGGTCGCAGGCTCCGGGCGGCACTTGGCGAGCAGGTCCAGGCAGGCGTTGGTGGCGATCCGGTACAGCCAGGCCCGGAACGTCGACCGCCCCTCGAAGGTCTCCCGTCGCCGCCAGGCACGGAGGAACGTTTCCTGCACGGTGTCCTCGGCGTCCTCGAACGACCCGAGCATCCGGTAGCAGTGCACATGCAGCTCCCGCCGGTGCCGCTCCGCCAGCCCCGAGAACGCCGGCTCGTCGACCTCGCCCAGCCCGCTCACACCCAGCTCCTCCAGCCGCGTGTCCGCACTCATCACGTCATCCTTCCGCCTAGCCGTGTCCCGTCGTAGGTGTGACGGGTGCGGGCGTGAAAACTCATCACCAGGGTCGGTCGGCATGGCTGAGCGCTTCTCATCCTTGGTAGGTCGGCTTTTCGACGTGGTGGAGAACGAGGACGGCCTGCACCATTGCGGTCGTCCGGGAGGGGCCACAGCGCAGCTTGGTCAGGATTTTCCGGGCCTTGAGGGTGGCGACGGCGCGCTCGCCGCGGCAGCGGATCCGGACGTGGGCCTTGTTCACGGCCTTCTGCCGGCGCGACAGCTTCGGTCAGTAGCGGTGCCGCTTGAACGGGATACGCACGGAACCGCCGGCGCCTTGATACGCCTAAGACGCCGTTTCTTTTGGTGTCCGTGCCGGGGCGAGCGTGAGGGTGGGGTGCTGCTGTGACAGTCTGTTCGCGTGGACGATCTCGTTGGTACGCAGGTCCCAGGCTGCCGTTTGACCGACCCCGCTGAGTCGGTCGCGGAACTCGAGCGGGTGCTGCCCGGTCTTGTGGCCCACCGTCTGCCGACACCGGCGGGTATCGACTGGCTACGGCTGGAGAGCGTGTTGGGAACGGCTCTGCCCGCTGACTACAAGCTCCTCTGTGAGCTCTACCCGGCGTTCGAGCTGAGTGACTTCATGCTTGTTGCCGGCCCGGTGCCGGGCGCCGAAGTGGCCTGGGCTGAAGATACCGATGACTTGGAAATCATCGCCGAGTGGTGCGAAGACGCTGACTTGGCCGTCCCGATACATCCGTACCCCGCGCCGGGCGGCCTGCTTCCCTGGTCCTCCTCCAACCAGGGGGACTTCTTCTTGTGGACCACCAGCCGCGCCGGGCCGCAGGAATGGATGGTCACCGTCGCCTCGCGCAGTGGCGCGTGGTGGCACTACACCGGTGGGGCGGTTCAGTTCCTCGCCGATCTGGTGAGCGGTGTCCTGGAGCCCTGGTCGCTGCCGACAGTCCGACCTGAGATCACCTGGGTCGGTCAACGAGGCGGCGGTAGCAGATGAGAGCCGCAGCAAAGCCGGCGAAGGCGAGGAAGTGCTCAGCCCTGCGTTCGTAGCGTCGGTGCAGGCGTCGGCATCCCGCGAGCCAGGAGATCGTGCGCTCGACGACCCAGCGGTGGCGGCCCAGGCGCTGGGAGGACTCGACGCCGCGACGGGCGATCCGCGGGACAATGCCACGCCCTCGCAACCATCGCCGCAGGTGGTCGTAGTCGTAGCCCTTGTGTCGAGCTTGGCGGGTCGGCACCGACGCGGCCCCCGACGGGATCGAATGGGCGGGATGGCGCGCACCAGTGGTTCCAGGGCCTGACTGTCGTGGAGGCGGGTGATGCACGCAACCTGCGGAATCGACTGGGCCGAGGACCACCACGATGTGGCGGTGGTCGACTCCGACGCCCGGCTACTGGGCAAGCTCAGGATCAGCGACGACGCGATCGGCTTCCAGGACTTGTTACGACTCCTCGCCGAGCATGGTGACAGCCCGGACGATCCGATCCCGGTCGCGATCGAGACCTCCCGGGGCCTCCTGGTGGCCTGCGAGCTTCCGGACGCCGGGTCTACGCGATCAATCCCCTGGCCGTCGCCCGATTTCGCGACCGGCACGCGGTCGCCCGCAAGAAGTCCGACCACCATGACGCCGTCGTCCTGGCCAACATCCTGCGGACCGACGCCTCACTGCACCGTCCACTGCCGAGCGACACCGACTTGGCCAAGGCGATCGCCGTCCTCGCCAGAGCCCAGCAGGACGCGGTCTGGGAACGCACCCGCGCCCACAACCGGCTCCGCTCACACCTGCGCGAGTACTACACGGCCATCCTCGATGCATTCACCGGCAAGCGAGAGTGGCTGCTGGCCCGGGAGGCCCGCGCGATCCTGGCGATCGCGCCCAGCCCGGCCGAGGCCGCCCGGCTGACCCGCAACCGGCTGCGGTCTGCCGTCACCCGGGCCGGACGCCAGCGACGCATCGAGGCATAAACCGACCGGCTCCTTGAGGTGTTCCGCCGGACCTGGCTCCGCCAACCCGCCCTGATCGAGAAGTCGCTCGCCAGCACGCCAAGGTGGCGGACCGGCGCCGGGACTGGCACCACAAGACATCCACACAGATTATTCGCGACAACCAAGCGGTGTACGTGGAAGACCTCGCGGTGTCCGGCCTCGGGCGCACCCGGCTCGCCAAGTCCGTGCCCGCCGACACCTTCTTCCGTCCCCGCAGCCCGCCGACGCAGCCGACGCAGGCGACGCTGTTTGGCCGGGTGCCGGCGCGGCATGCCAGTGCTGACCGGATGCCTCGCGGGCCGTAGGCGTGGGCAAGCCGACGGCGGCCGTACGGCCTGCCTTGGGGGAGACCGTCTGGGCCCGGGCCCGGACCCGGCAGGGCCGATGTCACAGGCGGCGGTTACGTTGCAGCCCAGCACGTACGCGAGCGGGAACAGGGGAGCGGCAATGGTGGTCGAGGTGGGGTACGCGCAGGCGTGGGACCTGGAGGCCCGCGTGGCCTGGCGGCCGATATCCGTGGGGGAGGCCCGTGAGCGGGACACCGCCGGGCTTCCGTACGTGGTGGTGTACCGGGAGGCGGGCCGGGAGGCTCCGCTGGAGGTCCGACTCGTCTCCTGGCGGGATCACTATGTCGGGCTGTGGGTCTACGACACTCAGGGTCGCCGTACCTACGACCTGGACATGCGGCTGCTGGACGACCCGGTGCGGTTGCTGCGCCGGTGCACCGTCGGCTGGAACTACATCGGCCCGGAGATGGCGGAATTCGACGAGGCGTGTCCGCGCATCACCGTGGAGCTCTTCCCTGACGGGAGGGGCCGGCGGACGGAGGAGTCCCACGGCAAGGGCGGGGGCTCGTACGTCACCGTGCCCAGGGTCCGCGACGACGAGCGCTGGACGGACCGGCCTGTCTTCGGGGAGTGGCCGCTGCTCTCGGCCCAGGTCCACGGGTTCAAGGAGCCGCCGGTCTTCGAGATCACCGAGGTGGCCGCGGCAGCCGGCGACGGTGGCGGGCTCGCGCCCGCCACCTGCTGGCGTCCGCCCCGACCCGCGCAGCCCGGGCCGATCGGTGAGCTGTTCCGGCCCGGGGTGCGCGTGACCGACGGGTACCACCCCGAGATGACGGTCGTGGAGCCGCGTCGGACCGGATCCCTGCGCGTGCCCAGCGGGCTGCTGGCCGTCTCCGGCCCTGACAGCGACGACGGCGACGGGCCGCACATCACGGTGCCCGTCCCGCCGGGGGAGTACGTACTGGAGGAGGCGCAGGCCCGCCACACCTACCACTGCGAGTGGGAGGGAAGCGAGGTCACGCGTACGGACACCATGGCCGTCCGCGTGCTCATCAGCGAGAGCCCCGCCGCGACCTGGAAGATGGCCCGCCGCTCCGACGACGACCCCCGCCTGCTCCGGGAGAACGAGATCTTCGGCTTCGACACCGACGGTGCCACCGGCTGCTTCGCCGATGCCGGGGCTTGGGAGCCGCTCCTGGCGCTCTTCGAGAAAGGGCTGATCCAGGGAGACCCGGACCTGGACCCGGACGTGTACGAGGTCATCAGCGACTCCATGTACCTGTTGCGCACCCGGGACCAGGCCTCCGGAGGCGAGCTGGCGGCCTTCGCGACGACGGGGGACGGCACCTATCCCGTCTGGGTCGGCCGTTCCGAGGCCGGCGAAGTGGTCGGGGTCGTGGTGCTGGTGGAGGGGATGCCCGAGCTGCTCCCAGAGAGCGGAGCCACCGCCGGTGCCTGACGCGACTCACGCGGAGTCCTAGGACCCGGCGTCCCGTACCGCCGGGCGGGACCTGTCCCGCCCCGGTAAGGCGCGGGCGCGGGACACAGCCGGCCTCCCGTACGCGGTGACGTGTGCCTGTTCTCGGGGGCGCGGGTCGGGTGCGGCCGGAGATGAGTCGGTAGTCACTGGTGTGCACGAACATCGCCGTGCCCTGGGTGCCGATGACGCACGGGGGCGCCTTGTCGCGGGCTACCGGGCGCCGTGTTCGCGGGTCGAGATCAGCGCCCCCGAGTGCAGCATGAAGCCGCTTGCCTGGCTGCGGCGCCCGGCTCTCAACTGCCCGCGATCTTGCTCAGTCGCCCATGGGTGTTCGTCACGGCCTGACGGCTGACGCGTCGAGGTGGACGATACGCTCTGGCGGTTTGTCGTTGTGTCCATCGAAGCGCTTCGGTAGGCCCGGAGGGAGGGCTGGGGCCGGCGCGCGGAACATCGCTGCGTACGCGTCGGGGCCGTACGCCCTTCGGCACATGAAGCCGCGAACCGGACGGCCGCCGGCGACTACCAGCGCCAGGCGGAGGGAGGTCCGGATGGATCAGGCTCTTATGCCACCGCGAGGCGGTGGCTATTCTTGCAACCATGTCTGTCACCACTATGACCCTGCGCATCCCCGACGAACTCGCCCCCTCGATCAGGGCGGCCGCCGCGGAGGCGGGCATGAGCGTCAACGCGTACGTCGTGCGCGCTGCCCGCCGCTCCGCCACCCTCGACGCCGCGCGGCATCTCGCCGCGCTCGGCCTCGGCGACGACCTGGCGGGCGAGGGCGACACCCTGTGAAGCGTGGTGAGATCTGGGCCCTCGCCGATGGCCGCAACGTTCTGATCATCAGCCTGACCGGCCTGGAAGAGTCCTACGGCGCTCTCCTCGTGATCGTGCTGCACGAGAACGGCCGGTACCCCGACACAGCCATGTCGGTGGTGATCGGCGATCCGATCCCCTGCACCGCGGTCGCCGTCAACATCACACAACTGCGGGTCAACCGGTTCGATGGAGCAAAACTCCTCGGCCCCGTCGACGCTGCGGCCATGGCCCGGGTGGACCAGGCCCTGCGCGCCGTCCAAGACCTCTAGCCCCGAAAAACCGGGCGGCAGGCCGAGCTGCCGGCCAGAGGCGCTCTACCGGCGGACCGCCGAGATCAGGCCGCCGGGACGCTCCTCGCGTTGCGGCGGGGTGCTGATCGGACGGCCGTAGGCGGCAGCGCGCTCGCGCAGGGTGTGGCTGTCGGCCTCCCAGCCGTGCCCGGCCAGCCAGCTCACCGGGTCGTTGGGCATCTCCGAGACCCACATGGACGCCGCAGATCCCGGCACGGCGTCCGCACCGAAGCGCTCGATCACGCCGCGCGAGCCCAACGTCAGCCCCATCCGACTGCCTGCCGCCGACTGTGCGCTGATCCGGGCCAGCAGCAGCTCCACCGCGTCCTCGGGCAGATAGATCAGCAGTCCTTCGGCGATCCACACGGTCGGCACGGTCGGGTCGTGCCCTGCGGCGGTCAGCGCGCCTGGCCAGTCCTCACGCAGATCCACCGCGACGGTGATCCGCTCGCAGCGTGCGACGGCCCGCTCCTGGCGCAGCACCGAAGCCTTGAAGTCCAGTGGCGCGGCGGTGTCGACCTCGAACAGCCGGGTGCCCTCGGGCCAGTCGATCCGGAAGGCACGGCTGTCCATGCCGGCGCCGAGCAGCACGACCTGCCGGACTCCGGACGCGGAGGCCTGCTGCAACAGGTCGTCGAGGAACTTCGTCCTGATGACGATGGAGTACGACACGGCCAGTCGGCGGCGCCGTGCGGCCTCGTCATCGGGCAGCGGCGGCGAGGAGGGCCACAGGCCGCCGGCGGTGGCGAAGGCCTGTGCCAGTGGGTCGCGGAACAGCGCGTTCTCCCGCTGGGTCTCCAGCGCCCGCACCCTGGCCACCCCCACCGCCGTGGCCCACACTCCCGACGGCTGCACCCGCTCCTGCTCATCAGTCACCGCGCCAGCCTAGTGTCCTGCGACGTCCTGAAATCCGTCGGCAGGAGTGGGCGAGGGATTCGAGGATCTCTTCGGTGGTCTTCGTCCAGATGAACGGCTGGGGGTCCTCGTTCCAGTTCTTGATCCGGCGGCGGATGTCGGCTTCGAGGACCTGGACGTTCTTGTGTGCGCCGCGGCGGATCATCTGGTCGGCCAGGAACCCGAATCACGGCTCGACCTGGTTGATCCACGAGGACCCGGTCGGGGTGAAGTGCATGTGGAAGCGGGGGTGTTTGGCCAGCAACGTCCTGATCGTGGGTGTCTTGTGGGTGCCGTAGTTGTCGCAGATCAGGTGGATCTGCAGGTGTGCGGGCACCTCCTTGTCGATCCGGATCAGGAACTTCTTGAACTCCGCCGCCCTGTGCCGGCGGTGCAGGGCGCTGATGACTTCGCCGGTGGCGACGTCGAACGCGGCGAACAGCGTGGTCAGCCCGTTGCGGACGTAGTCGTGGGTGCGCCGCTCGGGCATGTTCGGCATCATCGGCAGTACCGGCTGTGAGCGGTCCAGGGCCTGGACCTGGGACTTCTCGTCCACCGAGAGGACCACCGCGCCCTCGGGCGGGTTGAAGTACAGCCCGACGACGTCGTAGACCTTGTCCACGAAGAACGGGTCCGTGGACAGCTTGGAGGTGTCCGTCAGGTGTGGCTTGAGCTGGAACTTCCGCCAGATCCGGCCGACGGTGGACTTGGACCGACCGCTGTGCTCGGCCATCGACTTCCGCGACCAGTGCGTGGCGTTCTTCGGGATCTCCTCCAGCGTGGCGGTCACGACCGCTTCGACTTGGTCGACACCGATGGTGGGCGGTCGGCCCGGCCGGGGCTCGTCGGCCAGGCCGTCCAGCCGCTCGGCGAGGAACCGCCGGCGCCACTTGCGCACAGTGTCCGCGGAGATCCGCAGGTTGCGGGCCACTTCGACGATGGGTGGGACGTCGGGTCCGGCGCACGTCAGCACGATCCGCGCCCGTAACGCGAGCGCCTGGGCGGAGTTCGCCCGCCTCGTCCAGCGTTCCAGCACAGCACCCTCGTCATCGCTCAGCAGCAGCGGTTCCAGCTTCGGACCACGACGCGGCACCGGCACCCCGGCAGAAGAACTCAAGCCTGACCTAACGACGGATTTCAGGCGCAGGACAGTAGTCCCCCAAGGAGTTGGCGTGACAGTCCACCGGTAAACGGGCCGTGGCATGGTGGCCGGTGCTCCTGGCGGCTTCCAGGGGGTGTCAGGACCGCAGATGGGCGAGCACTGTACGCATGGCGCGGGCCACTGCCTTGCGGGACTCGTCCGTCGGGTCGTGGATCTCGAAGCCATGGACGCCGTGCGGGACGTCGATGATCTCGATCGGGGCCTTGGTCTCCTCCGCTGCGGCCACGAACTCCTCGACGGTAGCGGCGATGTGCGCTGTCTCCAGACCCGCCCGGGTGAGCAGGAGGGGCGGCAGCGTCCTTCCGCTGGCCCGGAGCGCGCTGGTCGGTCTGAAACGCGGGGCGACCGCGCCCCAGCCGGGCAGCGGTGCCAGGACCGGATAGGTCAGGGTCAGGCAGCGCAGCCACCCGGGCGGGGCAGCGATCCAGTCCGCGGCAAGCAGTCCAGCGCCGGAGAAGAACCACAGGGCGACGCGCTCCGGGTCCACGCGTGGGTCGGCCCGCAGCAGTTCGATGGCCTCGGTCACGTCGTCCGCGGACCGTGCGTAGTCGGTGATGCCGTGCAGGCGATGCTCCGCGACGGCGCCCACCGCGCCCATGCTACGCTGCGTAGCGGGCATAGCCGACATACAATGGTGAGTCGCGCGGCGCGGGGATGAGGTCGGGCGGGAGCGGGCCGCCGTGCACGAACAGCACCGCGGGCCACGGGCCGCGCGGTTCCTCCGGTTCCGGCAGGTGCACGTCCACGCGCCCGTTCCGTACCCGCGGCCGCCCCGGGACCTCCATCAGGAACGGCCGGAGGAAGGGCGGCTCGCCCTCGGGTACGGCCAGCCGCCGCCCCTCGCCCGCGGCCGCGCGGAGCAGGACCTCGGCCAGCTCGTCCGGGCTGGAGAGCATCGGCCAGTGACCGGTGGCCAGTTCGAAGAAGCCCACCTGCGGATCGGCCAGCTTCCGGAACTGCGGCGGTCCGCTGCGCACCAGCGCCTGGACCACCTCGACGGTCACCCCTCCCGCCGTGCACAGGATTCCGCTGGTCGGCACGGCCGCCGCCGCGCCTGACAGTCGCAGCGGCTGGGTCAGTGTGCGCTGCGGATGGGGGCCGGCCAGCCGGCTCAGCAGCTGCAACTGGCTCGCCGAGAGGCCCTGTGTGCCGCGCCGCCGGCCACACTTCCAGCAGCCGTTCGAACCGGCCCTCGCGGGCCGCGGCCAAGAACGCCCCGACCACCTCGCGTTGCTGCTGTCGGTCGCTTGCCGAATGCCGCGCGGCCTGCACCTTCCGGCGGGCGCGGCTGGTGAGCATCTTGGTCGCGTCGGTGGACCTGCCGAGGATGGTGCCGATCTCCCCGTGGGGCACGGCGAACACGTCGTGCAGCACGAACGCCAGGCGCTCGTCGGGGCGCAGCAAGTCCAGGACCGTCAACAGCGCCAGGCCCACCGAGTCGCCCAGTGCCACAAGCTCTTCCGGAGCCAGACCATCGTCGAGCGTCACGGTGAGTTCGGGCAGCCGGTCGTCGAGGGGGACTGTCGGGCGCGTGCGGCCCGAGCGTAGGAGATCGAGGCTGATGCGGCCGACCACGGTGGTCAGCCAGCCGCCGAGATTGTCGATGGCGTCGGCGTCCTGGCGGGACAGACGCAGCCACGCCTCCTGGACCGCCTCGTCCGCGTCGGCGTGCGAGCCGAGCACGCGGTAGGCAACGGCTGTGAGCCGGTCGCGGTGCGTCTCGAAGGCCTCGGCGATCGGATCGGCAGGATGGGTGCCGGACATGGTGTTACCTCTCTGGAAGCTGCTCCGTCATAGGGGTGACGGGCACCAGCCCCGCAACGTAACCCCGACCAAGGAGAGCTCCCTCCATGCAGAACCGACTGAAGAACAAGAACACCAACAACCCCGACGTATGGAAGGCGGTCGGGCACCTGCAGAAGGCGATCGCGGCCGGGGGCGTCGACCCGAAGCTGCTCGCGCTGGTCCACCTGCGCGCCAGCCAGATCAACAGCTGCTCGGCCTGCGTCTACGCCAGTGTCGCCGGGGGGAAGAAGGCCGGTGACACCGACGAGCGGCTGCACAACGTAGCGGCGTGGCGTGAGGCGCCGTTCTACACCGATGCGGAGCGCGCGGCACTGGCGCTGGCCGAAGCCGCCACCCGGCTGCAGGACGGTGCGGAGGGAG
This sequence comes from Streptomyces sp. NPDC001204, assembly GCF_053598035.1. NCBI lineage: Bacteria > Bacillati > Actinomycetota > Actinomycetes > Kitasatosporales > Streptomycetaceae > Streptomyces > Streptomyces sp. NPDC001204. The sequence continues at coordinate 30,708 of NZ_JBSFJL010000056.1, forward strand.
TCACCGACGAGATCCGGGAAGAGGTCAACGCCCATTTCACCGAGGAGCAGATTGGCGCGATCAACCTGGAGATCGCGCTGACCAATTTCTTCAACCGGATCAACCGCACCATCAAGGAACCGGCCGGCCAGACCTGGGGCTGAGCTCGGCGTGGCTCTTACCCACTGACCGCGCAGCGGTGACTGAGCGAATCGAATAGAGCTCCGTCACGCTGCGTGGATATCCGGTCTGACCTCCACGATGATGTCCGCGTCCGTCTCGTCGCCCTCCTCGGCGCGCCAGAGAAAGATCCGGACGTGCTTCGCCCGGGGAAAGCCGCGCACCTTCCACTCGGTCATCAGGTCGGCGACGACGAGGGCGACGGCAAACTGGGCGCCCTCGCTCGAATCGGCAGTTGTGATTGCACCCCGCCACCGTTCGGGGTCGCTGCCGTAGGGGCGCCATCCCTCCGAGCCGTGCGGCTCGAATACCCGGTACACCCAGTCCGCCTCGGTGCCCATAACGCCGATCGTGTCACCTGGGAGCACCCTGCGCCGTATCGGATCGACTGCGGCCGGGGTGGTCGAGGTGATACATCCGCCACCGTCCGCCTCCGCCTGCGCACGACGGTCACCACAGGGGCCAGCAGCGCGGCCACCCTGGCTGTGATTTTCAAGCTCGTCGAATCCGCCCAGCAACAGTGGCAGGCCGTCAATGCACCCCACCTCGTCGCCCTCGTCCGCGACGGAGTTCACTTCGACCGCGGCCTGCTGGGCGAGCGTGCCCGAACCTCCTGTACGTACTGGTCCCGCAGACAAGACCGTGTCCGGGAAGGCGGCGGCGGTGGTTACGCCCAGCCGGTAGTGCGGCGGCCTCCGCCGCAGGGTTCGGCTTCGGGATCTCTCACCGCTCGCTTCCCCGCGGACGGCGGGATTGCCGGCGATCGGGCAGCCGACCGTCCATCTCTTCTGCGAAAGGAGCCGACTCCCGGATCAGCTCGTCCTCGTTCCAATACCGCGGAATGCATGCCCCGCGAAGTGACCCCGGGTGCTGCGGCAGGACCGGTCCAACGTCCCTTACGCCGTCTCCGCGGCGAAGACCACGATGGGTCCGGACCAGGGGATCCGGGACTCATCGGGCTGGACGTTGCTGTCAGCGAGCGGCGGTGTGGACGGCCGTGCTCGCCGCAACGCCCGCGGGGGTGGCGATGGCCAGGACGCCGGAGGTGACGGCTGCGATCGGCGTCTCGATGAGACCGCTGGAGCCACCGACCGCGAGGCCGCCGGAGACGTTGTCCAGGTCGGCGTCGGAGATCTCCGTCGGGACACGGGTCTGGTGCGATGGCATCCAGGGGTCCGGGTGGGTCCCCCGAGGGTGGCGAGCCTGGACCTCTGCTCGGCTTCGTACCGCTTGCGGGCCTCGTTCACGGCACGCTGCCAGCGGCGGGGGTCACCGTCGTGCTCACGGGCCGGCTGCGCGGCCAGTCCGCGGGCTGCGCCCGCCGGCCTTGCGCAGCGCCTCGAGCGCGACGGCAACGGCCCGCTCGCGCTGCTCCCGGCTCGGGGCCACCCCGGTTGGCCCCCTTGCCGTCGCCGGGTCGGCGCTGTGAGGTTCGAGGAAGCCGTCACTGGGATGTCCGGCTTCGCATGTCACTGGTAAGAAGCTGTCCGAGTACTGATCAGGGTCCATTTATCAAGTTGATCACGATGTCAGTGGTCCGGATTCTGCGGTGACATGAAGTCGTATCAGCCGGTGTCACCTTCGCCGAACCTCCTTCCCCAGCCTCGCGGCAACTCAGGGGCTGAACTACCGTTCCCCTGGCCGCGCCCTACAGTTCCGGTCGCCTACGAAGCTGTCTGTATCGCAGCGTGGCAGGACCCGGCGTTTCCGGGGCACGGTGATGATTGAATGCTCGACGGCCACCAAACGCCCATGCCCGGAACACCCAAGCGTCGGCGGGGAGGACACGGAGCAGTACTCGAGTGAGCGGTCAGTCGGCAGCAAGGATGTCGGAAAGACTCAGTGCGTTGTGGCAAACCGGATCTCGTTCGAAGCCCGCGGTGCGGGTGATCATTCGGACAGAGATGCCGGTGCGGTCGTGGGCATAGAGAAACGG